>OMJR01000117.1 GCA_900299355.1 Anaerolineaceae bacterium | reverse complement strand
CGGTGGGGTTGATCATCCGGGCCGTATATACGGCGCAAGTTAGCTTCTGAAGGCTATAAGCGCCGTTTACTTGTCAGCCCTTTTCAGTAGTGATAAAATACGCAAAGTTTCATTGACAAATTGAGGAGACCTCTGCATGACCGAAGCTGCCGCTCCCGCACAGCAAGCTGAAGAAGTCCAAGAAGAAAAGATGCAAGTGAACCGCCGGGAATTCCTGAACCTGGCCTGGCTGGCCTCGTTGGGATTCCTAACGCTCAGCCTCAGCGGTGTCACAATCCTGTTCACCTATCCGCGTTTCAAAGAGGGTGAGTTCGGCGGTATCTTCACCTTTGGCCCGGTGGAGGATTTGCCCAGCCTGGATGTTGGCCCGGATAATTATCCGAAGGTCAAGATGTGGGTCTCCAACACGCCTGAGGGGCTCTACGCCTTGTATAAGGTCTGCCCCCATTTGGGCTGCCTCTATGGCTGGAACGACCAGGAATTCAAATTCATTTGCCCCTGCCACGGTTCCCAGTACGAAAAGAACGGCGACTATATTTCCGGCCCTGCGCCGCGCAGCCTGGATCGCTTTGTGATCCGGATTGAAGACGAAGCCGGTAATGTATTGGCGGAAACCCCCGCCGACGGCGGACCGGTGCCCGTGCCTGCCAACTCGAATGCGATTATCCGGGTAGACACCGGCTCACGCATCAACGGCGAATCGCACGCCTAAGCCAACGGCTCATCCCGCGGAGTAAATACGCATGATTAACGCATTGCGACAACGGTTCAACATTCCGCCACGTGAAGAGTGGCGCGAACGCATCATGGACATGGTAGATGCCCGCGTACGGGCGATCACGGCCGGCCTCAGCATGAAGGAGCTGCGCGCGATCCTGCGTGGCGACGAGCCGACCGAAAAGCCAAATCCCCGCTATAAGGTGATCACCACCAGCTTCGTAGCCCACCTGCGTCCGCGCTATTACCAACAAGCGGCGACCTGGTTCAGCCACACGCTGCGCCTGGGTTGGTTTACGACCTTCTTCTTTGTGGTCGAAACCATCACCGGCGTGATCCTGATGTTTTATTACATCCCCTTCCCGGATCAGGCCTACGGTTCAATCCTGGCGATCGAGAGCAACGTGTTCTTTGGCGAGTTGCTGCGTGATTTGCACCGCCTGGGCGCCGAAGCGATGGTGTTATTCAGCTGGCTGCACCTGCTGCGCACTTACTTCACCGGTTCCTATAAGGGGCCGCGTTCCTTCACCTGGTTGACGGGTGTGATCCTCCTGCTGATTACGGCCTGGTTGTCCTTCTCCGGCTACCTGCTGCCCTGGGACCAGTTGGCTTACTGGGCGGTGACGGTCGGTTCCTCGATTACCGAATCCGGCCCGGTGGTTGGCCCGGCGATCAACATGATCATGCGCGGTGCGCCCGATATCGGCACCGGCGGTTTGCTGCGCTTCTATTTGCAGCATGTGATCCTCTTCCCCTTGCTGGCGATCCTCTTCATTTCGATCCACTACTACAAGGTCTCGCGTGAACATTCGATCTCGCTGCCGGCCGTGGTGGAAGAAACCGAGATGGATCCCAATGAGAAGAAAGAGCACACGCGCCGGATTGACCTGATCCCGGATCTGCTGACCCACGAAATTTTCCTGACGGCGCTGGGCATCTTTGTGATGCTGGCGATCATTTACTTCCGCTGGTTCCAATCTCCATTGGAGACCCATGCCAATCCCCAGCAAACCCCGCTGGATACGAAAGCCCCGTGGTACTTCTGGTGGCTGCAGGGTATGTTGAAGATTGACCCCGCGGCCATTTTTGAGAACATGCTCGGGGCGGTGGGAATCCAGGTGGAATTGAGCCGCCTGCTCGACTCCAAGTTCATCATGGGCCTGGTGGTGCCCCCGGCGCTGGTAATCATCCTGATGGCGATCCCGTATATTGATCGCAATCCCTCGCGCCTGGCCCGCAAGCGCCCCTTCGCGATTGCCTGGGGTATCGCCTGGATCTTTATCGTGTTGGCCTGGAGTTATATGGGCACGCCCGAATACGGCATTGAAACGCCGCCGGCGACCCGTATCATCCAAGACTTGGCGCCCGAAGAGGGTGAAGGCCCACTGCGTGAGATTCCCTTTGAGGAACTGCAAGCCGGCATCTATACGGTTGGACAGGATGAAGCGGTTGACCTCTGTCCGCAATACAGCTACATCCCCGAGGGGGGCGACGAGCACGATTTGGTGCTGGGCTGCCCGCACCTGACTGCAGTCTTCATGGAATTTAGTGAACGCCTGCGCGATGCGGAAGTGGATGGCGCCTTGCCGAACCTGAATGCGCGCTTGCTGGTTGAGCAGGTGCAGCACAACCTGTTCCGTCTGGTTCCGCATGTGGAGTGGAGTGACCCCGCCACAGGCGAGACGAAGACCTATGAACACACGTATTTCCTGCACGAAAATCGTGCTGAACACTAGCCGGGAACTGACTGAGGAGTTCATCGACGTATGAAGAATATCCAACTGCAAATCATTCTCGGCACAATCCTGGTGTTGCTCAGCGCCGCCATCTTGATCGTGATGGGCGTGCGGGAGCCGGCCCGCCTGGCCGAATATGAAGTGCAACAACGTGCCGGGCAGATTGAATTCGGCGCCGGTGTATACATCAATAACTGCACCAGCTGTCACGGCAGCCAGGCCCAGGGTATCCCCGGCCGCGCGCCCAGCTTGCGCAGTGAAGAATTCTTCACTGCGCGCCTTGACGAAGTCGGCTGGCAGGGCAGCCTTGAGGATTACATCATTTCGGTGGTGACCGTTGGCCGCCAGGTGTCCACCCGCCCCGAGTTGTATCCGGGCGGCGGCGTACCGGCCATGCCCACCTGGAGTGAGAAGTTTGGCGGCCCGCTGCGCGACGACCAAATTCGCGCCGTGGCAGCCTTTATCATGAACTTCGAAGCTTACGCCCTGGGGCTGGAGCCCACCGCGGTGCCGGTGTTGCCGGTTGTGGATGAGAGCGATCCGGCCTCTGTCGGTCGGGCGATCTTCCTGACCGCCGGTTGTACCGCCTGCCACACAATCAGTGGCCTCAGCACGGGCAACCTCGGCCCGGTTTTGGACGGCCTGGCTTCGCGCGCGGGTGAGCGCGTGGAAGGCCTGAGCGCCGAAGAATACATTCACCAGTCGCTGGTGGATCCGGGAGCCTATGTGGTGGAAGGCTTTGATAACATCATGCCGGCTGACATCGTGGCCGAGATGAGCGAAGAGGAATTGGATAGCCTGATCGCTTTTCTGCTGACGCTCGAGTAGTCACCATGATATGAAAAGCGCCCCGCTTGCGGGGCGCTTTTTTGTTTGGGGCCAGGTGATATACTGAACCAGGCTGACCCGCAGAATTCCCATGAAACGATTGCAGCAGTTTACCCTCCTGATTTTTGGCGCACTGGCCTTGCTTTTGGCTGCCCGGATTGGCCCGGCGCAAGAGCCAGCCGCCCAAAACGGTGATATTGTCGCCGGGGGCCGCATCTACGATAACTGGATGCTGGCCCTGGATCTGCTGCCGCCCGAGGGCAACCATCCCTTATGGGATACGCAGACCAGCAGCCAGCGTCAGGGTTCGGTCACCTGGCAATGCTCGTCCTGCCATGGCTGGGATTACAAGGGGGTGGATGGCACCTATGCGCCAGGCTCCCCGTATTACACAGGCTTTCCGGGCGTGAACGATATGATCGGCGCCAGCCAGGCCGAAATCATCGCCTGGCTCTACGGGGCGCGCAATCCGGACCATAACTTCAGCGCTTACATCGGCGATGTGGCCACGAATGACCTGATCGCCTTCCTGCGCAGCCAGCAGATCGACACCAACCTGATTATCAATCCCCAGACTGGCGTCGCCTTTGGCGACAACGACAACGGGCGTGTGCTGTACGCCGAACGTTGCGCCGGCTGCCACGGCGAAACCGGGCGCCTGATTGACTTCTCCAGCAATAGCACGCCGGCCTACCTGGGCGATACCGCCGATACCGATCCCTGGCGCGCAGTCCACATCATCCGCTTCGGCAACGCCTTCGGGCGTATGCCCGGCACCGAGGAATTTGGCTGGTCGCTGCGTCTGGTGGGTGATCTGATGGCCTACTTGCAGACCTTGCCGCGTGGCAATCCGGATTTGCCCATGGCCCAGGGCCAACCATTCACTGGCGCCGATATCCGCAACCAGGGTGATATTGAACCGATCGTGCGCATGGGGCTGGCGATCCTGGCGGTAGTTGCGATCCCGCTGGCCTGGGATTTCTATAACGACCGCTTTCTAAAAGACGAGGAGGAGATAGATATGAATGACAAGCGCAGTTTATTCTTGGAATACCAGGGATTGCATCTGATTGGCGCGGTCGCCTTGTTGTTGACCGCGGCCTGGGCCGCCGGGCAGCCGGGTGTGCTTGAGGATGGTGAAGCGCTTGGGGTCCCTGCCGCGACATGGTTTTGGTTTGGTATGGCAGCTTCGCTGCTGCATCACGTCTGGGTATGGTTATTCTGGCGGGGAGAATTACATTTCAAGTGGGTCAGTCAGCATCTGGGCAGTCCGCGTGGTTTCAACATTTATGCGCGCGGCTTTGGCTTGTGGGCCTTTCTGCGGGGCGCTACCATTGTAGGAGTGGCGGCTGCCAGCCCGTGGACGAACGAAATGCCAGCCGGTTTGCGCTTGCTGTTGGCGCTGGTCTGCCTCGGTTTGGCAGGCTGGCTGATGTATTCAGTGCTCCAATATTTCACGGTCAAACGCGCGCTGGGCGCCGACCATTTTGATCCGGAATATCGCAGCCTGAGCCTCGAGAAACGAGGTATCTTCGCCTACACACGCAACGGCATGTACACCTTTGGCTTGCTGGCGCTCTATATTCCGGGCTTGCTGTGGGCCTCGCAGGCTGCGCTGTGGCTGGGGCTGCTCAATCATTTGAATACCTGGCTGCACTACTTTGTGACCGAGCGGCCCGATATGCGCCGCATTTACGGCGACAAGCCCTAGACCCCTTACATCTTTTTTACAAGTACATAGCAGCCCGCTAGCAGCGGACACCTATCCTGTGAGCGACATTCAACGTACACAGGAGGTATGCAATGTCTAAAAAACTGTTGTTTGCTGGTGTGATCGCTCTGATCCTGGTCGCCAGCGTTGCGGGCGCCGCGCTGGCTGTGCCAACCGGCGAAAATTTGCCGGACGCCCTCAATGCACCGGGTGGACCGGGCCGCGGACCGCGCGGCGGCCACCTGCGGGGCGAGATCACCGCCATCAGTGCTGAGGAGTTCACGCTGGAGACAGAGGCGGGCGAGGAACACACCTTTATGGTGGACGATGAGACTCGCTACTTCGGCGATCTGGAAGGCTTTGACGACCTGGAAGTCGGCCTGAGCGTGGCCGTGGCCGCGATGCGCAACGGCGAGGATACCCCGCTGGCCAAAGCGGTCGGCGCCGGGGAGATCCTGGACGCTACCCGCGCTGGCGGCGAGATCACCGCAATTGGCGGCAACTCGATCGCGATTGAAACCCGTGACGGCGAGGAACTGACCTTAGAGGTGACTGCCGATACGGAATTCGTCAGCCGCGACGACACGGTCAGCAGCCTGGACGACCTCGAAGTGGGCGACCATGTGATGGTGGCCTACGAAGAGGATGACAGCGACCTGGTGGCGCTGGTGATTGCCAGCGGCGGCCCGCGCGGCGAACGCCCCGAGGGCGCCGGCCCGCCGGATGGCCAGCAAGGCTAGTCAACCACGGTAAAAAAAAGGCCCCCGCAAGCGAAAGCAGATTGCGGGGGCCTTTTTGGGGTTAAGGTCGTTGGCTGAAAAATTGTTTTAGTTGCTAGGCCCATAGTTCCATACAATGGAGTTGGGCCGTGGTGTGTGCTGAAGTTTTCCCAGAAACATGCTGGCGGCCGGTCCGAACGGGAGATTGCCGCGTCGACAAGCCTTTGGCTTGCTTCCTCGCAATGACGGCGGATAGGTGGAGTGTTTGTTTTTTACTGTTTGGCAAAGAGTGCCACTTGCCACATGAAGCTGCGGCGCTGGAAGATTTTGTGCAGCCCATGCTGTTCGAGGATGGCTTCCACCTCGGCGACGGGATGGACGAACACCCGGAAGGGGTGCTTGAAGAGCCGCTGGACGAAATTGACCAGGCTGTGGCCCAGGCGCAGCCACCAGGTATCGCGGGGCAGCACCATGCCGTAGTAGCGCCCCGCCAGCCTGGCCGAGGCATTCACCAGGGCGGGCATATTGTCGTAGCAGCAGATCACCCGATCAAGGGTGACGATATCGCTGGGGGTCAGCCTTGGGGCGATGTCCACAAAATCACCGTGGTGCCATTCGATCTGGTCGCTGAGCTGGCGCTGTTTGGCGAGGCGGCGGGCGGCCTCAAGGTAGGCGCTGCTGCCATCCACATGGGTGGCGTGGGTTACCCCGCTGGCCAGCAGGCTATGCTGGATTGCACCTACGCCGCCGCCGATATCCAGCAGGCTTAAGCCATGCACGCCGCGGCCGCGGATGGCGTCAACTAACCACTGGGTGGTGTCGTCGGCGCCGTCGCGTTCGTAGAAGAGCAGCTCGCGGCGCACGCTCTCCTCGTCGAAGACCATTTCAATTCCTTCACATTGGCAGGATGGCATGGCTGGATTATACGGTGCCTTTGTAAAGCCCGCCGTCCACGGGCAGCATGACGCCAGTGATATAGCTCGCGGCGGGAGAGACTAGGAAGGCAGCCGCTTTGGCGAATTCCTCCGGGCGGCCCATGCGGCCAAGGGGGCTGTCGGCCGCCTGCGCAGCGCTTTCCTCGGCAATGCTGGTGCCCTTTTCAGCGGCGCGCTTTTCCATTAATTCGGTGACGCGCTGGGTTTCGGTAAACGAAGGCAGGATCGAGTTGAAGCGAATGCCCTCGGGGCCCAGTTCAAGTGCCAGGGTTTTGGTGAGGCCAATCGTGGCCTGCCTACCGGCGTTGGATGGGGCCAGGTTAAGGATGGGCTGCTTGACCGAAATCGAGGTGATCGTGAGCACGCTGGCCTGCTGTGATTGGCGCAGGTGGGGCAGGGCGGCGCGGATCAGGCGGCGGTGGCTGTGGAAGACCAGGTCAAGGGAGTGCAGCCAGTCTTCTTCCGATAGGTCGTCGAAGCGCCCAGCGGGTGGGCCGCCGCTGTTGGTGACCAGGATGTCCAGGCCGCCCATGGCGGCCGCGGCATTGTCTACCAGCTGGGCGGGTGACTCGGGTTCGCTGAGATCGGCGGGGAAGGCGGCCACCAGGCTCCCGCTTGCTTCCCGGATGCGCTCGGCGGCGGCCTCCAGCTTGTCCACGCTGCGGCTGTTGATCGCCACCTGGGCGCCTTCCCGCGCTAATTCCAGGGCGGTGGCGTAGCCGAGGCCCTGGCTGCTGGCGGTGACCAAGGCGCGTAAGCTCTTCAATCCTAAATCCATAATCGTCCTTTGCTAGGAAATGATTTCGATTTGTTCGCCGACCAGCAGCACATCCGGCCAGTGGCGCTCGAGCCAACCGGCCACTTTTTGCAGTTGGCGGTCTACGTGGGGCGCCGCATTGCCCACCAGGGCGCAGGCAATCACGCTTTCATGCCAGTTATCCAGGTGGTCCACCTCGGCGGCCGATAGGTTGAACTCTTTGTGCAGGCGCGCAAGGAGCGGCTTGATGCGCCGCCGCTTGGCTTTGAGCGAATCACTGCCTGGCAGGCGGATGTGGAGGGTGAGGATGCCGGTATGCATAATACAAGTCCTTGTGTGGATAAGTATAATCGGCGCCATGAAGAACAACGCTTTGTGGATCGTGGTGGTGGGTGTGCTGCTGATGCTGGTGATTGTCGGCTGGGCGGCCGATCAGGTGGTGGGTCTGGTGGGCAACACCATCGAGGCCGGCGTGGCCCCGGTGCGCGGCATGGCCAATGCAGTTGGCACCCAGGTGTCCAATGTGCTGCATCCGACGCCGACGATCATTCCCGATCCGGTCACCATTGTCCACGAAGTCCGCAGCCTCGCACGGCTGGAGACGATCCAGTACTCGGTCGAAAAGATCATTGTCGCGGAAAGCGGCCAGGGACCGTTCGGCTTCCTATTTGGCGACCGCTTGCTTTTCGTAGCGCACGGCACCGTGATCGCTGGCGTGGATTTGGAGCAATTACAGGCTGACGATTTATGGACGGAAAACGGGGTGTTGTATGTGCGCTTGCCCGAGGCCGAGATCTTTATCGCGTCCCTGGATAACGAGCAATCCTATATCTATGACCGCGAAGTGGGGGCTTTGACCCGCGGCAACCAGCAACTGGAAACCGAGGCGCGCCAGGCCGCCGAGGAAGAGATCCTGGAGGCAGCGCTGGAGGACGATATCTTGGCACAGGCCCAGCTCAACGCCGAGAATTTCCTGTATCGCTTATTGCTGGATTTGGGCTTCCCCGACGTTATCTTTGTTGATGACGCAAGCGACTAGCTAAACCCGTTCGGTCCAATCCGGGTTGGCATAGCGTTCCCGCAGCCAATCCTCGGCGCCGGCCAGCTCGGCGGCGCTCAATTGCCCCTCAATCAACTCAATCCCCAGGGCATGCTGAAAGCCGTGCACAAAGGCAGCGGCCGCCTCGTCCCAGGCGACTTCGCGGCCCAGTGCGCTAGCCACCGTGGCCGCCCGGCTGGCGACACGCTCGGCGGTCGCGTCGCGTTGGGCCTCATCCGCAAAATGCAGGACCTCGGTGATGCGGCGGATGTCACCGTGTAGAGGCAGGGTGCCATGCTGCAGGACCGCGCCGCCGCGGCGGGCTTGGGCGCTGCCGACCAGCTTCTTGCCGTCCACGGTCAGTTCATAATCTGAGGGGACTTCAAAGCAGACCGGGTTGGGGTCGCCATTGGGCGCCAGCCCGTTTTTGCGCTGGCTGACGACGGGCACGACCAAGTGCTCCAGGGCGGCCAGCAGCGCGCCTGAAAGGCGCTGGTAGCTTTCCAGCACGCCACCCGCCAGGCGCGGCTCGCTATCCGGGCCGATCACGGAATAAGTCAGTTCGTCGGTGTGCAGGATCGCGCGCCCACCGGTGGGGCGGCGCACGATCTCCCAACCGCGCGCGGCGAGCGCCGCACGATCCACATCGGCGATCGGCTGCGCATAGCCGAGTGAAATGCAAGCCGGTTCCCAAGCATAGAGCCGCAGGGTGGGCGGCGAGTCGCCTGCGATCACGGCTTGCAGAATGGCTTCGTCCACGGCCATATTCCAGGCGCCGGGCGCGGCGGCATGGCGCAGCAGACGCCATTGGGCGGGGGGTAGATTGGATTGCATGGGGGAAATTGGCCTCAAATGATTGTGCTATTATAGCCTCTTGTGCTAGCCGGAATTTTTGCGCCATTTTCGAAAGTTTTCTCCTGATGAGTATCCCTGCCTGGGTCCCCGATTCAATTTTCTATCAGATTTTTCCCGACCGCTTCGCCAACGGCGAGCCGAGCAACGATCCGGCCAACGTACAGGCCTGGGGTGCGCCGCCTACCCGCTGGCATTACCAGGGCGGCGACCTGGCGGGCATCACCCAAAACCTGGATTACCTGCAGGATTTGGGCATTAGCGCCCTCTACCTCAATCCGATTTTCCATTCCACGGCCAACCATCGCTATCACACGATTGATTATTTCAAGCTTGATCCTTTCCTGGGTGAGCTGGATGATTTCAAGGCTTTAATAAAGGAATTGCACCGCCGAGGGATGCGCATCATCATCGACGGGGTGCTGAACCATTGCGGGCGCGGCCACTTCGCCTTTGATGATGTGCTGGAGAATGGCCGCCGCTCACCCTATGTGGATTGGTTCCACATCAAGCGCTTTCCGTTAAAGGCCTTCAGCCGGGGCCCAGCGCGCAATTTCACCGGCTGGTGGGATATCAAGGACCTGCCCAAATTCAACACCGACAACCCCGCCGTGCGCAAACACTTGCTGGATGCCACCCGCTATTGGACTGATCTGGGCCTGGATGGCTGGCGACTGGATGTGCCCAACGAAATCGACGACGATGAGTTCTGGGCCGAATACCGGGCGCTGGTCACCGGCATCAACCCCGATGCCTATCTACTGGGGGAAATCTGGACCCTTTCCACACGCTGGGTGGATGACCAGCATTTCCACGGTTTGATGAACTATCCCTTGCGCAATGCGATCCAGGGTGAATTGCTGGGCGACCCGGACGTGGCCGCCCTGCGTGCCCACCTCCAAATCGCTGCCGGCAGCTACAGTTTGGATACGCGGCTGGCGATGTACAACCTGCTCGGTTCGCACGACACCAGCCGCATCATTTCCAAGCTGCGCGGCCACCGCGCCAAAACCTTCCTGGCTTATGCCGCCTTGCTAGCCATGCCGGGCGTGCCCGCGATCTATTACGGGGATGAGATCGGTTTGCGGGGCGGCAAGGAACCGGCCTCGCGCGGCGCCTTCCCCTGGGATGAAACCCAGTGGGACCAGGAATTGCGCGCCTGGATCCAGAAATTGATAAGCATCCGCCATGCATCCGCGGCACTGCGCCGCGGCGAACTGAGCGACAAAACACCCCACGGCGACGACTTTCTGATCTTTGAGCGCCGCCACCATCAAGAAAGTGTGACCCTTTTGCTTAACTTCAGTGACCAAACCCAGCGTTATCCGGTGATGGATCGCGCCCAGTCTGAATTGCTGACGGGGGAAACCTACGCGCCGCGCGAGGATGTTGTTGTGGCTCCGTGGTCGACGGCCTGGCTGCAACCATTGGGCGGTGTGGCATGACCATTGCTGAACGCCTGGGCGTTAACCGGGTCGTGGTCGCGCTGGCCTTTGCGCGCCTGACAGACGCGATTGGCAACAGCATGATGGCAGTGGTCTTGCCGCTCTACGTGGCTGACCTGCCGTCCCCGTTGTTTGACCTACCCACGGCTTTTCTGGTGGGCTTATTGATTTCCTTCTACGGGATTGTGAATACAGTTCTGCAGCCCTTTATGGGCGTGCTGGCCGACCGGGTCGGCAGCCGCAAGCGCGTCATTCAGATTGGCTTGGTGCTCATGTCGTTGGGCACGCTCAGCTTTGTTTTGGCCGAGCAGTACAGCCACTTGTTCCTGATCCGCGGCCTGCAGGGTATCGGCGTGGCTATGACGGTGCCAGCTACCCTGGCACTGATGACCGCCGCCAGCGTCAAGAGCACCCGCGGCGGTTCGATGGGGGTTTACTCCACCGCGCGGCTGGTGGGCTTTGCTTTGGGGCCGCTGATGGGCGGCTTTCTGTTCGACCACTTCGGTTTCGTGACCGTCTTCGTGGTCGGGGCGGCCCTGATGATGCTGGGCTGGCTGCTGGTGACCCGCTGGGTGAACGAAGACGAGCTACCCGCCAGCGAGCTGCCGAAGAAGAACGAACCCTTCAAGATGTTTGATCGCAGCATCTGGTCCAAAGAAGTGATGGGCCTGGGATTGGCTACGATTGCGATGACAATCTGTTATTCGATGCTGGCTGCGCTGGAAAACGAATTCAATGCCAAGCTAGCGCAGACCGCCTTCGGTTTTGGTTTCGCCTTCAGCGGCCTAGCGGTGGGGCGGCTATTATTCCAGATTCCAATTGGGCGCCTCTCCGATCGGATTGGACGCAAGCCGGTGATCATTCGCGGCTTGATCGCCATGGCGCCGGCCACGATCTTCCTCGGCTACGCCACCACCACCGGTATGCTGGCCATGGGCCGCTTCCTGCAAGGGATGACCTCGGCGGCGATTTCGTCGCCAGCCTTTGCCCTGGTGGGCGATATGGCCCAGGCCGGGGGCGAGGCGCGCCAGATGAGCGTGGTCAGCACCGGCTTCTTTGTTGGCGCCGCGATAGGTCCGCTGATTGCGGGCGGCCTGGTGCATGTCTGGTTCCAATTGCCCTTTGTGGTGGGCGCGGTCTTGTGCGTTTTGGGTGCCGTGCTGGTCTATCGCGTGGTGCCGGAGACGATCACGTCGCGGCCGGTGGATCCCACCTAAACCCGATCCAGAAATTCTAAAATCACAGCCGCCACTTGCTGTGCCTCGCTGAGGTGCGGCATGTGGCCGGCTTGGGGGATCGGCCGGGCCTGCGCTTGCGGCAGGCGGCGCACCATGCGCGGAAAAGAACCGGGGGCCAGGGTGTAATCCTTTTCGCCCCAGATCACCAGGGCTTCGGCATGGATTTGGCGTAGGTCTTCGCTCAGGTCGCGAGTGGTGTTCACGGTGGCGGTGATGTTGGGATGTACGCGTTTGTAATCGCGCACCAATTGCTGCACCATCTCGTCCGGCATGTGGCTGGGCACATTGGGGCTGAGGCGCACGAAGGGATAGATCAGCCAATCGGGCACCGCGCTGAGGATGTTGCCGCTTAGCGAATGCCGCCGGGCGCTGCGCCGCAGCCACTGGGAAAGCTGTACCGGGCTGTAGTAGGGGTCTACCAACACCAATCGTTCGACCGCATCGCGGTGGGCCTGAGCATAGAGCAATCCTAAATAGGCGCCCATCGAGTGCCCGATGATGGATATGCTTCCATCCAGGTCCAGGCTGTGCAGCCAGTCCACGAAGTGCTCGTAATACGAATCGATGTGATAACGCTCGGGGTCATCCGGTTGCAGGCTATGGCCGTGCCCCAACAGATCCAGGGCGAACACGCGGTAACCGGCCGCCGTTAATTCCGGTATAAGCTTGTCCCAGGTGTGCAGCGAGGAGCCCATGCCGTGAAGCAAGACCACCGGCGGCCCGTCGCCGGCTTCAATGTAGTTGTGGCCGTTCTCAGGCGGGTTCGTATTCGTCATACTTGGCAATCAATTCGCGGCGCAGCACTTTGCCGATAAAGCTGCGCGGAAAACCGTCGACGAAAAGGAAGACACGCGGCACCAGTTCCGGCGGCAGGCGGCGCTTGCAATACTCCTGCAGCATCTCCTTGCTGGGGCGTTCGCGCCCGGGGATGATGAATGCAATCGGTTTGCCGGCGATAGCCACCACGGTGGCCTCTTTCACCTGCGGTACTTCGTAGAGCACTTCCTCCACATCGCGGGGGAAGGCCGGGTCGCCGGGCTTGGCCGGATACCACATGTCGGCCTTGCGGGCCACAATGCGGAAATAGCCCTGTTCGTCTATTTGGGCCACGTCGCCGGTCAGCAGCCAGCCTTCTTTGGCTATAGCGTTTGCGCTCGCCTCGGCATCCTGCCAGTAGCCCTGCATGACTTGCGGGCCGCGCACGGCCAATTCGCCCAGGTGGCCGGCTTCGGCGGGCTGGTTGGGATCGGTGAGCGAGACGATTCGCGCCTCGGTGGAGGGAATCGGGATGCCAATGCTGCCCAGCTTGCGCAGCCCTTGCAGCGGGTTGGCGTGGGTCACTGGGCCGGCCTCGGTCAGGCCGTAGCCTTCGACGAGGCGGCCGCGGGTCAGCTTTTCAAAGGACTCCTGGACTTCAACCGGCAGCGGCGCCGAGCCGCTGATGCAGGCGCGGATTGAGGCGATATTAAATTTACGCACGCCCGGATAATTACTGATCGCCACATAGAAATTGGGCACGCCGGGGAAGATCGTGGGCCGTTGCTTCTTGATCGTCTTGAGGATATCCAGCGTTTCAAAGCGCGCTTTGAGGGTCAGCGTAGCGCCCACGGCGATGGGCACGTTGAGTGCGGCGGTCAGCCCGTAGGCATGCGCAAAGGGAATCGCGCACAGGAAGCGTTCCTTGCCTTCCTATGCTTCGGGCATCCAGTGGCGGGTCTGCAAGGCATTGGCCACCAGGTTGCGGTGGCTAAGCAGCACCCCTTTGGGCTTGTCGGTGGTGCCGCCGGTGTAAATAATGACTGCGTTGTCCTCGGGCTTCACTTCGATATCCGGCGATTTTCGGCTGTGGCTGTAAAGTGCTTTGAGGAAAGAGCCCATTCCGGCTTGCAACGGCACCCGCGGGCCGAGGATCGCATCGCGTTCCTTACTGAAACGCAGCGCCAGGCGCTTGGGGCCGGGCAGGTAGTCACTGACCTGGGTCAGCAGCACTTCTTCCAGGTCGCTTTCAGCCAGGGCGGTCCGGGCCAGGTCGGCGAAATGGTTGCTGGTGACCAGCACGCGCGCGCCGCAATCTTTGATTTGGCGCAGCAATTCTTCGGGGCTGTTGAGCGGCAAGGTGAAAACGGCCACCCCGCCGGCCTTCAAGGTGCCGTAAAAGCTGATCACGAATTGGGGCAGATTGGGCAGCAGCACCATCACGCGATCGCCTTTCTGCAAGCCCATGGCCAGCAGGGTGTTGGCGAAGCGGTTGACTTCGTGATTGAGGCGCCGGTAGGTCAGCCGGTAGCCTTCGAAGTTGAGCGCCCAACGCAGCGGAAAGTGCCGCACCGCCGAGCGCAGCAGGCGCGGCACTGGAATCTCGGGAATGGAGATGGTGTAGGGGACGCGCGAATCGTAATGAGCCAGCCAGGGCCGCTCGCCGAGCAACTGCATGCGCGGATCGCGCTGCTTCTCGGCCTGGGCGCTGCGCCAGGAACCGGCCTGCTCTTGAATAAAGCCCTGAATGGCGCGATTGACCGCTTCGCGGCGTTCCAGCATGACCATGTGGCCGCTGGCGCCCACATTCAGGTCGCTGGCGCCGGGGATGGCGCGGGCGACTTCCTCAAAATGGCCGCTCTCGAAGACGCGATCGCGCTCACCGCGGATCACTAGAGTGGGTACCTGGATGCAGCGGAAGAGGCTCCAGCCGTTCCATTGGCGCAGGGTGTTGTCGTGCAGGCGCTTCATGATCACGGGCGGAGCGCCCAGCCATTGGCGCACGAAGGGCGCGACTGCGCGGTGGATGGAATAGGGCAGAGTGAGCAGCAGGCGATAGAGCGAGTTGAGCTTGAATTCGCCGGTGGTGGCGATCGTGATCAGGCGGTGTACGCGTTCGGGGTGGTCGTGGGCGAATTGGGCCGCCACCGCGCCGCCAAAGGAGTGGCCGACCAGCACCACCGGTTGCTCCACGCCGAGGACCTCCAGCGCATCCAGGAGGTCGCCCTGCAATTCCTCCATCGTGTAGGCGCTAAGTGGTTTATCGGACAGGCCGTGGCCGCGCATCTCCAGCGCGATCACACGGTGGCTCATCGAGAATTCGCGCAGCTGGTAAATCCAGTGCCCGGCGCGCCCGCCGTAGCCATGCAAAAAGACCAGCGTATGCTGGGCCATGGGCGGGTGGATATCAATCGCGGATAACCGAATCAGGGGATCATCGGATACGCGAATCTCCTGGCGATAGAGTTCGAGATCAATTTCCATAGAGGCTCCGCCGACAGCGCGGAGGCTAATTGTAACTGAGGCTGGGTCTTAGGGGTTGGCGTAGAAGCCGAGGTGGTTGGCCACCGGGCGTTCGCGGCCGGGGAAGCCCTGGTGAATGGGCGAATTGAGCACCTGGGGACCATCAGGCCCCTGGATTACCAGGGTGCTGGAGCCGCCGCCATCCAGGTTCATGGCGTTGTGGATGTTGCGTTCCAGGAATAGTTGGGCCAACTCGGCCATGGTGGCACCTTCGCTGTAGCCCGATTGGCGGCCATCGACGATGATGATGACCATGCGCTGCCCGATTTGGTCGATGCCGATGGCAGTGCGCGGGTCGGGATGGCTGTCGTCCAGGCCTTCCACCGCTTGGCCGCCGGAGACCAACTTGAGCCCGCCGGAGAGGGCGTTATAGCGCTGAGCGACCACGCTATCCATGCTGGCGTAGTTGTTGTTGTACATGTAGAGGGTTGGCAGGCGGTCTTCCTCTTCGGTGTAGGCGGTGCCGCGCGACATGGCAAAGCCATGCGGGGTGACGCCCTGGCCGGTGCGTGGCATGTAGCCGAGCGGCCCAAGGTCGAACCAGGGGCTGAAGCCGTCGCCATTGATGGCCAGCTGCAGATTGTTATCGCTGAGGAATTGCGAGGTGGTGCGGGCGCTGACCGTTTGGCTGTCCGGGTTGCCGGGGGTGACCAGCAGGCTGAGCCCCGCGGCGTTGAGGTCGATATCCAGGATGTGAATCACCATCGGCCGCTCTTCGTTGCGCACCGACACAGAGTAAACGATGCCGTTAAAGAGTTGACGGCGCGATTCCTCGGGCTGGGCTTTGCCGAAGCTGAGCACGTTGGGGATGATGCGGCCCATATCGCAGGCCAGGCTGGTGAGCAGCAGAGCCGCGGCAAAGAGCAGCAACGGTAAGCGACGGGGTGATTTCATGGTCTCAAACTCGGTGGGATTATAGCGGAAGGCCGGGATAGAGAGATTAAGGCCGTCTGAATGTGTATCAGGGCTGGTTGAGGGCGAAACCGGGACTGGCGACGATCACCGAATCACCCAGATCCAACAGGTCGCCAGAGAGGATGATTTCGAAGTCGTTGGTCTCCAGCCGGCGGGAGTAATCCGCGTGCTGAGCCAAGCGGATGACAGTGCGACCATTGATGTCGATATGGGCATAGGTCCAGTACAGGCCGCTGGCTGCATCGAAATGCCCTGCAGGTACGCCGCCGGTGCCCAGGGTGAGTAAGCCCTGGGGGAGGCTATTTACAGGTTGGAATTCGCCATCCATGGTTGGTGAGGTCCACACGCTAATCGAAGGCCCATGCGAAATGTAGATTACATATTGTTGGCCATCGAAGAAAATATCGGGGTCAGAGACACTTTTGATCTCACTGTTGGGATCAATGTCAAAACTAACGCGTGGCCCGTCTACGAGCTCAAACTCCTGGCCGTCGCTGCCTTCCACCTCAACGGCGGAGAGGATTGTGCGGGTGCAAGAGGATTCCTCGGCTGAGCAGCCAGCCGGGTCAGCACCCTGCTGACCGGGCAGGAAGAAGAGCACGATGCGGCCATCGTCATCAATGATGGGCGAGGGGTCGACCAGGCCAAATGGAAGTCCCTTGGCCTGGATTTGTTGGGGTTCGTCGGCCTGACTGCTATCCAGGTGGAAGCGCAGCAGGGGATTCTGGCCCGCAGAATAGATATAGAGCGTGTTGCCGCGCCGCACGACATCGGGTACTGACCCAGGATAGGGCTGCATACCGGGCACCAAACTCCAGTTTAAGCCGTCATCACTTTGCGCCAGATAAACCCGATGATTTTGAGGCGCATGGCAATCGTTTACGGTGCCTGTGTCACAAGCATGAAAGGCCATTAGATAGTTAGCTTGCAGGGCGATGGTGGGGGTGGGGCCGGTCATCGCAGTCTCAACGGGTAGGTCCGTGGCCGGCGGCGCCGGGGTCTGAGTACTCGTCAACACCGCTGGGCTGGGTGGCTGCAGGGACGGCGCTGGGGCAGGACTGCATGCGGCGAACAGCACAGCGGCCAGGGCAAAGCTAATGTGCTTCATAGGGTGTCCTCCAACGCCTTCATTTCCTTGAAGGCAGTGATGGCGACTTCCAGCATGCCTTTATCGGGCGGGCGGGTAGTCAGGCGCTGCATCCACAAGTTGGGGGCCACCAGTATGCGCACAATCGGATTGCGAATGTGCGCGGCCGACCAGCGCAGGTATTCGTAGGCGATGCCGGCCAGGATGGGAATCAGCAGCACGCGCAAGCCCAGGCGGGGCAGGATGGGCAGCGGCCCAATCAGCGAAAAAATCAGCACGGAGAAAATCACTACGGTAAGCAGGAAGGCTGTGCCGCAGCGGGGATGCTCCAAAGGGAACTGGTCGACGTTTTTGGGGGTCAGCTCGACGTCCGCTTCGTAGGCGTTGATGGTTTTGTGCTCCGCGCCGTGATACTCGTAGACGCGGCCGATATCCTCAATCGCGCCGATGCCGGCCATGTAGCCGATGAGAATTAACAGGCGCACCACACCTTCGATGATGTTGCTCCAGCCAGGGGTGACGGCCAGGAAATGTTCGAAGAGGTAGCTGATACCCGCCGGGGTGAGAAAGAAGAGCACCACGGCCATGCCCAGCGAGGCCAGCATGGTCAGGCCCAGTGCCGCGCCGTCCAACTCTTCCTCTTCGTCCTCGACTTGTAGGTTGGCCGAGATGGCTAGCGTGCGGCTGCCCAGGGCCAGCGCATCCCACAGCAGCACCAGCCCGCGCAGGAAGGGCACCTGCGCCCAGCGGCTCTGGTAGATGGGGCTGAGCTTATCCTTTTCGACCACGATGTGGCCGTCGGGATGGCGCATGGCGACCGCGAAGGCTTTGCGGCCGCGCATCATCACGCCCTCAATGACGGCCTGGCCGCCATAGACGGGCTTGGGGGAATCGCTCAACTTAAGCGCTCAGGTTATAGAGGAAGTGGATAAAGGCATCAATGCCGCGCGTCCAGGTCGCCAGGTGCAGGCTCTCATTGGGCGAGTGCAGGCGGTCCTCCGGCAGGCCGAAGCCGCCGACCACTGAATCGATGCCCAGGAAATCCTTGAGGTAACCGGAGACCGGCACGGTGCCGCCTTCGCGGCGGAAGAGCACCGGCTTGTCCCAGACGGTTTCCAGCGCCTGCTGCATGGCCGCCACCACCTCGGAATCGGTGGGCGTGATGGAGGGCGAGGAGTGGGCCAGCTCAGTGACTTCCCACTGCATGCCGGGGGCGATATTGTCCTTTACGTATTGGCGTAGGCCTTCGGCAATTTTGGCCGGGTCCTGGTTGGCGACCAGGCGGGAGGAAATCTTGGCCATGGCCTTGGCGGGCAGCACGGTCTTGCTGCCCGCGCCGGTCCAGCCGGAGAGCAGGCCGTTCACGTCCAGGGTGGGGCGGGCGGTGGCGCGCTCCACGGAGGAGTAGCCCGCTTCGCCGGTCATTTCTTTCTGGCCGGTCTGCTCACGGTAGAAATCATCGGTCTGGGGCAGCTTGGCCAGATTGGCGCGCTCCTCGTCGCTCAATTCGAGCACGTCAGCGTAGAAGCCGGGCAGGGTCACGCGCCCGTTCTCGTCGTGCATGCCGGCAATCAGGCGAGCTAATTCATTGGCCGGGTTGCGCAGCACACCGCCGTAGATGCCGGAGTGCAGATCCATGGCCGGGCCCTGGATATCCAATTGGAAGTAGGCCAGGCCGCGCAGGGCGTAGACAATGGTGGGCTGCTCGGGGCCGAGGATGCCGCCGTCCGGGTTGAGCACGAAATCGGCGGTAAGCTTCTGGTGGTGCTCTTCGAGGAAAGCTTTCATCGAGTGCGAGCCGACTTCCTCTTCGCCTTCCATATAGAATTTAATATTGACGGGCAGCTCACCGGCGGCCAAAGCCGACTCGATGGCGGCGGTGGTGGCAATCACCTGGCCCTTCATGTCCGAGGCGCCGCGGGCGTACAGGCGGCCGTCTTTCTCGGTGGGCTCAAAGGGGTCGGTGTCCCACAGGTCCAGCGGGTCGACCGGCTGCACATCGAAGTGGCCGTAGACCAGCAGGGTGGGGGCATCCTCGCCGGCGCCCATGTATTCGCCCAGCACGCTGGGTTGGGTGGCGGTTTCGTAGACTTTGACGTTCTCAAAGCCGTAGCCCCTGAGTTTGTCGGCGCACCATTCGGCGGCCGTCATCACATCGCCCTTGTGTTCGGGATCGGTGGAAATGGACTTGATTTTCAACAGCTCGTCCAGGTCGGCGCGGAATTTCGCGTTGTTGGCGTGCGCGTAGTCCAGGGCTTTTTGGCGATTATCAGACATGGGGATCCTTTCGGTTAAACGAACGCTGCCGAGAGCTTGGCGAGCGAGATATCGTAACGGTGGCGGATGTTGCGATGACCGCCGTCAAATTCCTCGAATTCGTGGGGGATATTCAAGGCGGAGAGTTGATCGGCAAAGCGCCGGGCACCGTAGAGCAAATTATACTCGTCGAAACGCCCGCAATCCAAGTAGAGCAGGCGCAAGGAGCGCAGCGCTTCGGCGTTCGCGTCGACCATGCGCAACGGGTCGTGGGCCAGCCAGCGCGCCCAGACGTCCTCGCACAGTGTGCCGCTGTGCAGCTCGAAGGGCAGGTCGAAGCCCCAGGCGGCGTCACGGTTGGGGGAATAGCAGGATGCCATGGCAGCCACATTGAGGGCCGCGAAGGGCGCGCCGCTGTTGAGGGCTGCGCCGGGGTCGGCTAGCAGGTCGGCGATGCCTTCGTCGCCGACGCGTTCGTAGTAGCGCAGGAAGTCACCGAACTCGGGTTGGTAGACCAGCTCGAAGCCGAGGTCGCCGCTGTGGTCGGCTACCAGCCCGAAAGCATCCGGGTGGCGCATGGCCAGGTGGAGGGCGGCGAAACCGCCGCTGGAATGGCCGGCCAGCGCGCGGCCGCCAGGGTGGGCTTTGGTGGGGTAATGCTCATCTATATAGGCGACCAATTCGAGGATGTGGTCCTCGTAATTGCCGGTGGCGCTGGAGTTCAGGTACTGTGAGCCACCGTAGCGCGTGCTGGCATCCGGCATGACGACAATGAGGGGCTGCACGGTGCCTTCCGCAATCAGGCGGTCCAGCCGCTCCTGGATGTTCTCCTGCCAGAGGTCGTCGTTGAGCAGCTTGAGCCCGCGGCTGGCAAAGGCCGAGAGCAAATAGAGCACCGAATAGCGCAAGCTCTCGTCGTAACCGTCGGGCAGGTAGACCGGCACACGGCGGGTGGCCGGGTCGCCCAGCGGGTTGCCTTCCAGGGCAGGGCTGTGGAAATTTTCAATGATGATTTGGGAAGCCATCAGCGGCATTATAGCTTGCCCGAGGCGCATGTTAGAATCCCGCCACCGGTAGGTATTCAATGAAGATTATTCACAACGCCGAAGTCGTTACCTGGGGTGCACAGCCGCAGCTACTGAGCGACCATGCGGTCCTGATTGATGAGGGGCTGATTGTCGCCCTGGCGCCCAGCGCCGAGCTGCTGGCGGCGCACCCGCAGGCCGAGCGCCTGGATGCCGGCGGACAACTGCTGATGCCGGGCAATATTTGTGCGCATACGCACTTCTATGGCGCTTATGCGCGCGGGCTGGGCATCCCCGGCGCGCCGCCGCCCGACTTCCCGGGCATCCTGCGCCAATTGTGGTGGCCGCTGGACAAGGCGCTGGACGCCGACAGCGTTAGCGCGTCAGCTCTGGTGCACCTGGTGGACGCGATTCGCAACGGCACCACCACGCTGATTGACCATCACGCTTCGCCCAACTTCATTGCCGGTTCGTTGGATGTGATTGGCGCCGCGGTGGAACAGAGCGGCCTGCGCGCGGCGTTGTGTTACGAAGTCACTGACCGCGACGGCGCGGACAAGGCCCGAGCCGGCATCGCCGAGAATGTGCGCTTTATTGAAGCTGCCGCCAAGGGTGAGTTAGCCGGTGGCCGCCTGGCGGCGCTCTTTGGCCTGCATGCCAGCCTGACGCTGAGCGACGCTACGCTGGAAGCCTGCCGGGCAGCTGTGGGCGACGAAGTCGGCTTCCATGTACACATCGCCGAACACGAAGCCGACCAGCAAGACAGCCTGGCGAAAAGCGGCCTGCGCGCGGTCAAGCGCCTGCAGCAGCACGGCATCCTGGGGCCACACAGCATCGCTGCCCACTGTGTGCATATAGATGAAGAAGAAATCGCCATCCTGGCCGAGACGGGCACCTGGGTCAGCCACCAGCCGCGTTCCAACATGAACAATGGAGTCGGCGTGGCGGATGTGGAAGGCCTGCTGGCGGCGGGCGTCAGGGTGGTGCTGGGGAATGATGGTTTCACGCAGGATATGTGGAGCGAGTGGAAGACGGCCTACCTGCTGCAAAAGGTGCACCAGCGCGACCCGCGGGCGATGAACGGGATGGACATCGTGCGCATCGCGGTGGATAACAACGCAGCGCTGGCGGCGGCCTGCTTCCCGAGGGCGCCCATCGGCGCCATCGCGCCCGGTGCGCGGGCCGACCTGATTTTGGTCGATTACGCCAACTTCACGCCGCTCACCGCCGGCAACCTGCCCTGGCAGATGCTCTTCGGTTTCCAGGAGCGCATGGTCACGATGACGATGGTGGCCGGCGAGGTGCTGATGCGCGACGGAGAATTGACCAACTTAGATGAAGAGCAAATCGCGGCCGAAGCGCTGGCCCTCGCGCCAGCGGTGTGGGAACGCTATGAGGGTTTTGCGAAACAAGCGTTATGAATAACGTCCAACGTCCTACATCCAACGTCACTATGAACTGATCGGACGACGTAGGACGCAGGACGTCGGACGGATGAAAGCTGGAGGATTATTTGAGCAAGACGACGACGCAAACCATCGCCATCTTAGGCGGTACCGGCAACCTGGGTCCCGGGATGGCCCTGCGCTGGGCGCACGCCGAGCACGAGGTCATTATCGGTTCGCGCAAGGCGGACAAGGCACAGGAAGTGGCCGCCGAGTTAAACACCGAATTGGGCCAGGACTTGATTCAGGGTATGGCCAATGAGGACGCCGCCCAGGCCGCGCCGATAAGTGTGCTGACCGTGCAGCAGGAAGCTCACCAGGCGGCGCTCAGCAGCCTGCGGGATGCGCTGCAAGGCAAAATCCTGGTGGATGCCACCGCGCGGCTGGATTTCCCCAAGCTGACTCCGCCCGCGCCGCCCTCAGCGGCCCAACTGGCGCAGGAAATCCTGGGCTTCGGGGTACGCGTGGTGGGCGCTTTCCAGACCGTGCCGGCCGCCGGCTTGCGCAAGAACCCCAGCCAGCCGCTGGATAGTGATGTGCTGGTCTGCGCCGACGACCAGGACGCGGCCCAGCAGGTCATCGGTCTGGCGCGCGATGCAGGCCTCAACGCCTACTACGCCGGCGGCCTGGATAAGGCCATCGTGGTCGAAGGGCTGACCTCGCTGCTGGTGACAATGAACAAGCATTACGGCAGCCGCCACGGCACCATCCGGGTCGCCGGGCTGCCCACCGAAGATTGATTTGCCAAGCCTCACGCTGACCGCAATGGAAGGCCTGCCGCTGGTGCAGGTCGGCGATGACCTGGCCGAGCTGCTGGTGGTGGCTTTGCAGCGCCAGCAAGTCGCCCTAAAGGATGGCGACATCATCGTGCTAGCCCAGAAAATCGTCTCCAAGGCCGAGGGGCGGCGGGTGCGGCTGGCCGATGTTCAGGTCTCAGCGGAAGCCGAGCAGTTGGCCGCCACGGTGGAGAAAGACCCGCGGCTGGTGCAATTGATATTGGACGAATCGGCCGAGGTGGTGCGCGCGCGGCCGGGCCTGCTGGTGGTGGAACACCGCCTGGGCTTTGTAAGCGCCAACGCCGGGATTGACCGTTCGAATATTGAGGGCGGGCACGAGGAAGATGGCTGGGCATTGCTGCTGCCCGAGAACCCAGATGCCTCGGCGGCCGTCCTGCGCGAACGGCTGGAAGATAACAGCGGCGCGCGCCTGGGCGTTTTGATTATTGACTCCCACGGGCGCGCCTGGCGCGAGGGCACTGCCGGGGTGGCGATTGGCTTCTCGGGCATGCCGGGTCTGGTGGATTTGCGCAGCGAGCCGGATTTGTTCGGCCAGGAGCTCAAGGTCACCACCGTCGGCGCGGCCGATGAACTGGCTGCGGCCGCCTCGCTGATCATGGGCCAGGCCGCCGAAGGCAGCCCCGCCGTGCATGTGCGCGGCTTTCCCTATGGGCTGCGCGAGGGAAGATTGGCCGAGCTATTGCGTCCAAAGGAGAGAGACGCGTTTCGCTAGACAGAAAGGACATCATGCTGGACCTGATTCCCGCATCTCATACAGATTTGCTTGACGACGAAACCAAGGCCTTTGCTTTTGTGGCCACCACGATGGCGGATGGCAGCCCGCAGGTGACCCCGGTGTGGTTCAACCACGATGGGGAGCACATTTTGATTAACTCGGCCGAGGGCCGCGTGAAGGATGAAAACATGCGCGAACGCCCGCGTGTGGCCATCACTATCATGGACTTGAAGAAGCCCTATCACTATATGCAACTGCGCGGCGAGGTGATTGACGCCACCAGCCAAGGCGGCGCCGTACACATTCATGAACTCTCGCGCAAGTACCGCGGCGAGGATTACACCATCCCCGCCGGCCAAACCCGCACCAAGTACACGATTCGCGTTGACCACGTGAACACGATGTAAGCCAATCTACTTAAAGGGGACAAGGAGCAACGACGATGGATATGATTCCTGAATCCCACCAAGACCTACTTAAAGATGAAACCAAAGCGTTCGCCTTTGTGGCCACGGTCAAGCCGGATGGCAGCCCGCATGTAACCGCGGTGTGGTTCAACACGGATGGCGACCATATTCTGTTCAACACCATGCCAGTGACCGTCAAGTACCGCAATGTGCAGGAGAATGCCGAGATTGCCTTAGCCATCTTTGAGCCGGGCAATCCCTATCGCTATGTCCAGGTGCAGGGCAGGGCGCGCACCACGGAAGAGGGGGCGGTGGAGCACACCCATGCGCTGTCCCACAAATACACCGGCAAGGATTTCGACATGCCGGAGGGTATGGAACGCCGCAAGTTTGTGGTGACCCCGGAGCACGTTACCGTTTGGGGATGAGCGCGGCTGACATCGCCACTAGTTTGCACGACTTCCTGCGCAGCCGCCGCTCGGTGCGCCGATTCGCGCCCCGGGCGGTGGACGAAGCCCTTATCGCGCGCCTGCTGGAGACCGCCACCCGCGCCCCCAACGCCCACAACCGCCAGCCCTGGCGATTTGTGCGCCTCAAATCTGAAACGAGCCGCCAGCAACTGGCGGCAGCCATGGCGCCCGAGTTCCGCACGGCCTTGGAATCTGAGGGATTGGCTGGCGACGCAATTGAAGCCCAGTTGGCCCGTTCGCGCGCGCGCATCGCCGAAGCGCCTGAAGCTATCCTGCTTTGCCTGGATAGCAGCGTGCTGGATACATATGAAGATGCCAACCGCAGCCGTGGCGAGCATCTGATGGGCGTGCAGAGTGTGGCGCTGGCTGGCGGGCAGCTGCTGCTGGCAGCGCACGCCGAGGGGCTGGGCGGCGTGTGGGTCTGCGCGCCGCTCTTTGTGCCCTCTGAGGTGGCCGCTGCGCTGGATTTAGACGCGAATTGGGAAGCGCAGGGTTTGCTGCTGCTGGGCTACCCGGCCAGGGAGAGCGAGCCGCGAACACGGCAAGCGATAGACGATGTGGTGGTGATTCGGTGAAGATTGTGGCATTCGCCGGCGGGGTGGGCGGCGCCAAGCTGGCGGACGGCCTCTATCAGGCGCTGGCGCCCGAAGACCTCACTATCGTGGTCAATACCGGCGATGATTTTGAGCATCTGGGGCTGACGATCTGCCCTGACCTGGACACGGTGTGCTACACACTGGCCGGGCTGGCCAACCCCGAAACCGGCTGGGGGAGGGCTGGCGACACCTGGAAGGCGCTGGAAGCGCTGGCCGCCGTGGGCGGGCCGGATTGGTTCCGCCTGGGCGACAAGGATTTGGGCGCCCACCTGGAGCGCAGCCGCCGCCTGGCGGCCGGTGACCCGCTGAGCGCTATCACGCGCGACTTCTGCGTCGCCTGGGACATCGGCTGCGTGGTGCTGCCAATGAGCGACCAGCCAGTACGTACCATCGTCGAAAGCGATGAGGGCGACCTGGCCTTCCAGGAGTATTTCGTACGCCGCCGCTTCGAGCCGGTGGTGCGCGGCTTCCGTTTCCAGGGCGCCGAGGCGGCTCCACCCGCGCCGGGCGTGCTGGATGCGATTGCGGAGGCTGAGCTGGTGGTGTTTTGTCCCTCCAATCCCTGGGTGAGCATCGCGCCGATATTGGCTGTGCCCGGCATGCGGGAGGCCTTAACGGAGAAAGCCGTAATCGCGGTGTCCCCGATTGTGGGCGGCGCGGCGCTCAAGGGTCCGGCTGCGAAAATCTATCAGGAACTTGGCATTGAACCCTCTGCGCTGGCGGTGGCCGAGCACTATCGCGGCCTGGTTCAGGGATGCGTTATCGGCAATCAAGATGCGGCCCAGGCGGGGGCGATAGAGGCGCTGGGTATAATGCCCCTGGTCACGGATAGCATCATGCGCGATAAGGCTGGCCGCTTGCGGCTGGCGCGCGAAGTCCTGGATTTTGGCCAGGGGCTGCGCAAATCCTGACCCAACAAATTCGACTACAATAGATCTTAGGTGCCATTTATGACCCTTTGGGCCATTGTTCCCGTCAAGCCCCTTCGCCGTGGAAAATCCCGTTTGGCCGGCGTGTTGTCCGAGGACGACCGCGCCGCATTGAATCGGCGTTTGCTGACCCATACGGTGGACGCGCTGAAGCAGATTCCCGAAATCCTGGACGTACTGGTGGTCAGCCGCGATACCGAAGCGCTGGCGATTGCCCGTGACCACGGCGCGCGCACCCTGCAGGAAGACGGCGCGCCGCACCTGAACGTGGCGCTGGAACGCGCCGCCGCGGTGGCGCAGAGTTACCATGCCCAAAGCCTGCTGGTGCTGCCCGCCGACTTGCCGCAATTGGCGGCGGCGGATTTGCAAAGCATGCTGGAGGCGGGCAAGCAGCCGCCGGTGGTCGTGCTGGCCCCCGACCATCACCGCGAAGGCACCAATGCCCTGTACATGAACCCGGCCGGCACGATTCGCTTTGATTTTGGTGAAGGCTCCTTCGACCGCCACCGCGAACAAGCGCTGGCCGCAGGTGTGGATTTGAAGGTGATGGAGTTGCCCTCACTGGCCCACGATGTGGATGTGCCCGAGGATTTGGAATTCCTGGCCGCGCCGCACAACGAACTGATTGATTAGGAGACCCGATGGCCCTCGACCGCGTTGCCCTCTATTTGCAAGATGCCCACGACCTGCGTGATGGGCTGGACTATGTGCGCTACGCCGAGGAGCGCGGCTTTGAAGCCGTGTGGCAGGCCGAGTCGCGCCTGGTGCGTGATGCGATTGTGCCCATGGCGGCCTACGCGGCGGTCACCGAGCGCATTCAGATTGGCTCGGGCGTGATTAACAACTGGACCCGTAACATCGGCCTGCTGGCGGCCACTTTCCTGACGCTGGATGACTTGGCGCCGGGGCGCATCATTTGCGGCCTGGGCGCCTGGTGGGATCCGCTGGCCAAGAACGTGGGCATTGAGCGGCGCAAACCGCTGACGGCGATGCGCGAAACGATTGAGGTGCTGCGCCGCCTGCTGAATATGGAAACGGTGACCTACCACGGCGAGTTCCATCATGTGGACGGCATCCAGTTGGACGTCGTGCACGGCAATACCGAGCCGCGCGATGTGCGCATTATGCTGGGCGCTACTGGCCCCAAAATGATGGAGCTGACCGGCGAGATTGCCGATGGCGCGGTGCTGAATTACTGCGTGCCGCCGGAATACAACGACGCTGCCATGCAGCAATTGGAAGCCGGCGCCAAACGTGCCGGCCGCAGCCTGGACGATATTGACCGCCCGCAGTTGGTGGTCTGCTCGGTGGACGAGGACGGCGAGCAGGCGATTGATACCACCCGGGAATTGCTGACCCAGTATTTGGCCCAGCAGCCGCACATTGCCACGGCCTCGGGCGTTTCCGAGGATGTGGTTAAGGAAATCCAATCCATTCTCGGTTGGCCCGCCACTCACGAGCAAATCAAGCAAGCCAAGCATCTGGTGTCAGATGAATTGGTGCACAAAATCACTGCTTCCGGCACCCCGGAGCAGGCGTGCGCCAAGGTGCAGGAATACGTCGACCGCGGGGCGACTTGCCCGATTCTCTATCCGGTGGGTGGCAACGCCAAGACTTTGATTGATACGTTTGCAACGGCATGAGTGAATTACGGCTGCCCAACTCCCGCCATTGCTTTGCTTGCGGCGTTGAAAACAACATCGGCCTAAAACTCGTATTCGAAGCGGATGGCGAAGATGGCGTCGTTGGCGAGTACACTGTGCCACGCTACTTTGAAGGCTATCCCGGCGTAGTTCATGGCGGGATTGTCACCACGCTACTAGATGAAGCGCTGAGTCGCGCCTTTATGTTGGAGGACCCCAAGCGCCTGATGTACACCGCGAGGCTGACTACCCGCTTTCGCCAGCATGTGCCGGTGGAACAGCCACTGACCCTACGCTCACGGCCCACCAAGGACCGCGAACGGCTGGGCGAGGCCGAAGCCCAGATTTATGGGCCGGATGGCGAGCTGCTGGCCGAAGGCGAAGCCCTGCTGGTGGCCCTGAAGCCCAGCGAACTAGACGCCGGCATGCTGGATGAACTGGGTTGGCGGGTCTATTCTGATGAGGAGTTAGCGGCGTGATTACTGAATACCATCGCCCTGAAACGCTTGACGAGGCCTTGAAGCTCCTGGCGCGCAAATCGCCGGCCACCCGCCCGCTGGGCGGCGGCACCGTGCTATCCGCGCCCAGCCCCGAAGCCTGGGCTGTGGTCGATTTGCAATCCCTAGGTCTGGACGAGATTAGCGCCAAGGGCAAGCAGCTCACGATTGGCGCCACCGCCAGTCTGCAAGACGTGCTCGAATTTGAAGACACACCGGACATATTGAAAGCGGTGATTCGCCACGAGGCCACCGCCAACCTGCGCCGGGCTGCCACGGTGGCCGGGGCGCTGGTGGCGGCGGGCGGTCGCTCGCCCTTCGCGGCGGCGATGCTGGCCCTGGATGCGCAACTGACCCTGCAGCCAAATGATGAAGTACTGGCCTACGGCAATCTGCTGCCGTTACGGGATGAAAGCTTGGCTGGCAAGTTGATTACCGAAATCAATGTGCCCACTAACGTGCAATTGAGCTACCACTACGTGGCCCGCACCCCGGCTGATTTGGCCATCGTGGGTGTGGTGCTGGCTGCCTGGTCTTCGGGGCGCACCCGTTTGGCAGTGAGCGGCTT
>OMJR01000116.1 GCA_900299355.1 Anaerolineaceae bacterium | reverse complement strand
GTGCAGGCGCGCCTTATCTGGCGCCTGCTGGGCGACGCGCGCGTCAACCCCTTGCTCAAATTGCTGCCGCTGGGCAGCTTGATCTACCTGCTCTTCCCCTTCGATGTGTTTGGCCCGCTCGACGATGCACTGGTCCTCTGGCTGGGCGGCACGCTCTTCGTCGAGCTGGCCCCGCCCGAAGTGGTGGATGAATACCGCGCGAAACTGGAAGCGGTGCATAAGGCCCAGAACACCGACGCGAACGAACTCAAAGACGAAGACATTATTGACGCCATCTATAGAACGGATGCATGAACAAACTCTGGATACTTATCCTGGCTCTCCTGCTGGCTGCTTGCGGCGCTGGCACACCCACCGTGGTCGCCGACCTGTCAACCTCCACCCCCGGCAACCTCTTCACCCTCCAGCCGGAGGAGACGGTGACGAATGAGCCCAGCGACGAAGCGACCGCCGAAGCCACCGTCACCGAGGAACCCAGCCGACCGGCGCCCAGCATCCCCAACCCGGATGCCTATACCTGGCGGCTGGTCGCCGAGGGCTTCAACCGGCCGCTGTTGGTGGCCAACGCCGGTGACGGCAGCGGACGACTCTTCATCGTGGAGCAGGATGGCGCTATCCAGGTTATCGCCGAGAACCAGGCGCTCAACACGCCCTTCCTGAATATCGGCGGTCGCGTGCTTTCCGAAGGCAACGAGCAGGGCTTGCTGGGCCTGGCCTTCCATCCCAATTACGAGGACAACGGCTACTTCTATGTCAATTACACCGATAACAATGGCGACACGGTCGTAGCGCGCTATTCGGTCAGCGCCGACGCCAATGTGGCCGACGTAGACAGCGAACAAATCATCCTGCAGGTCGACCAGCCCTACGGCAACCACAATGGCGGCCATATTGAGTTTGGGCCGGATGGCTACCTCTACATCAGTTTGGGCGACGGCGGGTCGGGCGACGACCCGGGCAACAACGGCCAGAACCCGGACACGCTGCTGGGCAGCATCCTACGTATTGATGTCGACGGCGGCGACCCCTATGCCATCCCGGCGGATAATCCCTTTGCCAATGGCGGCGGCGCGCCCGAAATCTGGTTCTACGGCTTGCGCAACCCCTGGCGCTTCACCTTTGACAGCGAGACTGGCGACATCTATATCGCCGATGTGGGCCAGAACCAATACGAAGAAATTAACTTCCTGCCGGGCGGCATCGCTGGCGGGGCCAATTTTGGCTGGCGCTACCGTGAGGGCGCCCACGCCTACATCGGCAGCCCGCCCGAGGGCTTAAGCCTGATTGACCCGGTCGCCGAATACCAGCATCCAGTGGGCTGCTCAGTGACCGGCGGGGTGGTCTACCGCGGCAACAACCTGCCGGAGTGGAACGGCGTGTACCTGTATGGCGACTTCTGCACCGGGGTAATGTTCGGCCTGGCGCAGGGTTCCGATGGTGTGTGGAACAACCAGGAAATCTATCGCCTGCCGATTAATATCACCTCCTTCGGCGCCGACGAAAGCGGCGAGATTTACGTGCTCGACCGCAACGGCGACCTCTACTGGTTCGACGCCGAATGATGCGCTACGCGAATCGTTTCAATCACCTGTTAGCGGCGCTGGTCGCCAGCCTGTTCCTGCTGGCCGCCTGCGCGGCGCCCGCCACGCCCACCGCAACCCCCAGCGCCGAGGCGCTGCCCAGCCAGACCGCGGCCCCCAGCGATACCGCCACCCCGCTGCCTAGCGCAACGGCCACCGTTGGCGCGTTGCGCGACGTCACCCTGCCGGTGCGCTTTGCCGTCTTCGGCGATTACGGCCTGGCCGGCCCCGAAGAGGCGGCCGTGGCCGAGATGGTGCTGGCCTGGGAGCCAGATTTCATCGCCACCACGGGTGACAATAACTATCCGGATGGCGCCGCTGACACGATTGACGAAAACATCGGCCAGTACTATCACAGCTATATCGGCAACTATCAGGGTACCTACGGCGAAGGCAGCGAGGAGAACCGTTTCTTCCCCAGCCTGGGCAATCACGATTGGGGTACCCCCAGCCTGGAACCCTATCTGGACTATTTCAGCCTGCCGGGCAATGAACGTTATTACGAAGTGAATTGGGGGCCAGTTCAGATTTTTATCATTGACAGCGACCCGCGTGAACCGGATGGCGTCGGCGTATCGCGCGACCAGGCCGCCTGGCTGCAAAGCGCTTTGGCCGCCTCCGAGGCCGAGTGGAACGTGGTGATTATGCACCACCCGGCTTACTCGTCATCACGGCACGGTTCCACCACCTCGTTTCGCTGGCCCTATGCCGAATGGGGCGCCGATATCGTGCTGGCCGGCCACGACCACGTCTACGAACGCCTGGAGGTGGACGGCTTTCCCTACATCACCACCGGCCTGGGCGGCTACCCGACGCGCTACGAATTTGTGGTGCCCATCCAATACAGCCTGGTGCGCTACCGCGATAACTTCGGTGCGCTCTTCGTGACCGCGGATGAAAGCAGCATCAATTTTCAATTCATCACGATTGATGGGGAAATCGTCGACGATTTTACGTTGACGACTGAAGATTAGCGCAACACAGTTTAATCACCGGTTGGGCGTCCACGGCGCCTCCAAGCGGCAGGCCAACTGTGGAGCCATGCTGCGCTAGCGCGAACGCAGTTTAATCGTTTGTTCAGCCCCGAGTGCACCGTTAAGTGCGTCGGCATCCAGCGCCATCACACGCGTATTGGCAAAGAAATCAAACTCGAAGCTGGTCTCGTCGCCGGCCTGCTTGCCAGGAATCGGCATCAGCCGCGCGGTGAGCGGCTTATTCAGGCGCAGCGCCAGGGCGGAGACATCCAGCAGCAGGGCCGCCATGGCCGCCACACTGACATCGCCCGGCAATGGCACCGTATCCAGCCCGGTACCGCATACCGCCGAATACATCAACAAATCATTGACCGTCAAGCGGCCTTCAGCGGCGCGTTTGGCCAAGGTGTAATCCTCCAGCGGGGGCAGCAACAGGCCGTTGAAGCCCGCGCGGGGGAAATCAGCCGCGTCCACCGCACTGGTCAGCGCCGCAGCAGCCGCCAGCGAACCCTGGCGGCCCACCGCGGCCAAGCCCATGCGCTCGAAGGCAGTGCCCAGCGACTCAGCTTCGCTGGGGAAGGGGGCCAGTGAGAAATCAATGCCACCAAAAAGCATCTGGTGCTTCGCGGCGATTTGCGTGCCCAAGTCGGCCAATTGCTTCCCATGCTCTTCAATCAACTTCGCCAGGCTCGCTGCGCCCTGGTCCACCGTTTCCGCGCCGGCGAAGGCATCCACGGCCAGGTCGGCCGCCTGTGGCGCGATGGCAAAGGCCGGCCCGCCGCCGCCATGGTAGGCCGCCGGAAAGAAGGGCGAGCCCGCCGGTACGTTGGCCAGGGCCGCAAAGCGCAGGTTGGCGAAGCCGTTGTCTTCCAGGGTGGCGGCCTGCTGCATCACCCCGGCTGCGGCGTGCAGGGCAGCGGTGGTAATCCCAGCTTCGCGGGTGGCCAACTCGGCGCTGAAAAAAGCCGCCTGGGTGGCGGCCAGCATGGCGGGAATAATCGCATAACTAGCGGGGGTGCTCAGCCGCGCCGGACCCAGGGACACATAGCCAAAATCGCGCTCCAGGGCGGCGGCTTCCAGACGTTGGGCGGCGTCTACCGCCGCAGCTTCAGTTAACTCAGGCAACCAATCGGGGAAGGGCGTGGTCGCCAGGCGGGTGGTCTGGACTTCGTAACCGGCCTGGGCGTAAGCCGTGCGCGCATCGGCCACCGCGGCGGCCACCGCGTCCAGGCGTCCGCTATCCAGCGGCCAGCCCGGTTCAACGAAGGCCGTAATCGAGCGAATCTTCATGCGCCGGCCTTGGCGCGGCGCTGCCGGGCGGCCTCGAAGAGCAGCACGCTGCCCGCCACGGCCGCGTTCAGCGATTCAGCATCACCCGGGATGGGGATATGTACCCCGTCGTGGGCCAGCAGGCGCGCCTCGTCGCCCGGGCCGTGGGCTTCGTTGCCCACCAGCAAAGCAATCGGCTGGGTCATATCCACCAAATCGTAACGCTGCCCGGCCGAGACCTCAGCCAGATAGAGCGGCAGCTCACGCTGGCTGAGCAGGTCGCCGATCTGGCCCCAATTCCATTCCAGAATCGGCACTGTGAAATGGGCACCCATCGCCGCGCGCAGCACCTTGGGCGAAAAGGCGTCCGCGCAACCGGGTCCCAGCAGGGCCGCCCCAGCGCCGGCTGCCACCGCGCTGCGCAGCAGGGTGCCCAGATTGCCAGGGTCCTGGATGGCATCCAGCACCAACACCAAATCCAATTTGAGTTCCAACTCCAGGGTGCCGGCGGGCAGCTGCAGCAGGAGGCCTTGCGGGGTGGGCGTATCGCTGGCGGCCGCCATCACATCCGCGCTGACCTCTTCCAGCGGCACTTTGGCATCCCGCAGGCGGCGCAGGATGCGCTGGCCACGCTCGGGCAGGTCGCCGGTATACAGCGCCAGTTGCACCTGCCAGCCCACCGCCAGGGCTTCTTCCGCCAGGCGGATGCCTTCGATGATGAAGGCGCCTGCCTCCCGCCGCCGTTTGGCGCGGCTTTGCAAGGCGCGGATGTCCTGGATTTTTGGGTTGCGGGTCGAGGTAATCACGGGGGTATTGTATACCGTCATTGCGAGGTGTCGCTTGCGGAGAAATTGATAAACCGAAGCAATCTGCTTGCCTAACAGTAAGTCGCGTTTTCTTATCGTGGGGCCGCTGGCCCCACACCCCGCCGGGGGAAATGCCTTTCCCCCGGACCCCCAGCCAATGTGGTGTCTTTATAAGAGGCGCCTGATATGGCACTAGAAATGGTTATGAAAGTAGTGCTCCGCCTACTTGGTCAAGCCAAGTAAAAAGTTACGTCCCCTCTCCTGCGTTGCGGGAGAGGGGCGACTGACTTAGTGGATAGCCATCCAGCCATCGGGGAGAGGGCGCTTTGAATGCTACAATGCCCTGCACATCACCCAAGGAGCCCCCCATGATTGACCCCCGTCTCGATAAACTCGCCCATCTGCTGGTCAACTACTGCGTCGCGGTGCAAGCGCCCGACTGGGTCATCATCCAGGCCGAGTTGCCCGCCCTGCCGCTGGTGGACGCCGTGCTGCGCCACTCCCTGCAGGCCGGAGGCCGCCCGACTGTGAACCTGAAGAGCGACCAGCTGCAGCAAACCTTCCTGGAAAACGCCGGTAAGGAGCAGTTGGCGCACGTCACCCCCTTCGAGCGCCTGCCCGCCGAAGAAGCCGACGTGCTGATTTACATCCGCGCCGCCGACAACACCCGCAGCCTGAGCGGCGTGGACCCCAGCCAGCAGTCCGCCTTCTCCCAGGCGCGCCAATCGCTGTTGGGCACGCGCATGCAGCGCGGCGCCGAGGGTCAGATGCGCTGGACACTGACCGACTACCCCTGCGGGGCTTTCGCCCAGGAAGCCAACATGAGCGTCAGCGACTTCGAGGACTTCGTCTTCAAGGCCACCTTTGTTGACCGCGAAGACCCGGTGGCCGAGTGGGCCAAAATCGGCGCTATGCAGGCCCGTCTGGTCGATTTCCTCAAGGGCAAGAAGCAGGTCGAGCTGCGCAGCCCCAGCATTGAACTGGACCTATCCATTGAAGGCCGCACCTTCGTCAACTCGGATGGTAAGCGCAATATGCCCAGCGGCGAGATTTTCACCGGCCCGGTGGAAGACTCGGCCAACGGCTGGGTTGAGTTCAGTTATCCGGCCATCCGCGAGGGCCGCGAGGTGGAGGGCATCCGCCTGGAATTTAAAGACGGCGTGGCCGTGAAGGCCAGCGCCACCAAGAGCGAAGACTATCTATTGAAGATGCTCGACACCGACGAGGGCGCCCGCCGCCTGGGCGAACTGGGTATCGGCACCAACTTCGGCATTCAGCAATTCACCAAGCGCATCCTTTACGACGAGAAGATTGGCGGCACGATTCACCTGGCGCTGGGCAAGAGTTACCCGGAGACCGGCGCGGTGAACGAATCGTCGATTCACTGGGACATGATTTGCGACATGCGCACCGATTCCGAAATCCGCGTGGACGGCGAATTGTTTTACAAGGATGGCGAGTTTCAGGTATAGGCCATTCTCATTGCGAGCCTGCAGAGCAGGCGAAGCAATCTGCTAGACAGTTAAAAAGACAGGCCCTTCTTGCATGAAAGGGCCTGTCTTTCTTCTAATTAGTAGATTGCTTCGGTCGTGGCTACGCCACTCCCTCGCAATGACAAACATTTACTTCTTCTTCGCCGCCTTGGCGTAATCCGGGTCGCGCTTCTCCAGGAAGGCGGCCAGGCCCTCGGCGTGGTCGCTGCCGTGCCCAGCAGTCTCCTGATTGTAGGCTTCGTAGTCCAGCACCTCGTCCAAATGGGGCAGCATGGCGCGGTTGAAATCACGCTTGGTCAACCCAATCGCGCCGGTCGGCCCGGCGGCCAGCTTGCACGCCCATTCCCAGGCGCTGGCCTCCAGCGCATCGGCTGGCACCACCGCGTTCACCAGGCCCCAGTCCAGCGCCTGCTTGGCATCAATCGGCTGGTTGAAATAAGCCGCTTCGGCCGCGCGGCCCAGCCCAATCAGCGTGGGCAGCATCAGCGAAACCGCTGAATCCGGCGCCAGGCCAATGCCGCTGAAGCCGACAAAGTATTTGGCGTCCTCGGCAGCGATGCGCAAATCGGCGGCCAGCACCACGCCCAGGGCCGCCCCAGCGGTAGCGCCCTGCGTGGCAACCAGAATGGGCTTCTCCAGCGAGCGCATCTGCTTGATGAGCGGGTTGTAGGTGCGCAGCAGGTGCGCGCGGAAGGAGACATGCTCGCCGCCGCCGAACTCGGTCACGTCCTGGCCGGCGCTGAAAATCTTGCCTTCGGCGCGCAGCAGCACGGCGCGCACCTCATCGTTGCGGCCGGCATCCTTGAGCGCTTTGGTCAGCGTTTGGGTCAGCTCGGTGTTGAAGGCGTTAGCCTTGGGACGATTAATCGTCAGCGCCAACACACCCTCTTTAATCTCGCTAAGCAGCATTTCCTCGGCCATCGCTCCTCCGTAGAACAAAGCATCCCAGGCAAAGCTGGGATGCGTAGGTCAAATCAAAACTGGGTTGTGGCTGGCTTAGACCAGCGGGTCGCCGTAATCTTCGTCGCCCTCATCGTAATCGTCGTCGAAGTCAATGGCGAGTTCAATCTCTTCGTCCGGCAGGCGCACCCACAAAATCAGCACCTGGCCATCCTCAGTCTCGGTGCTGCGGGCGGCCACAATCGCGGCTTCCTGCGGGCCGTCGTCGGTCTTGAATTCCAGGTTGATGTTTTCGTGGCGGCCCCAGGCGCGGTAGCAGCGTTCAACCAACTCGCCGCCGTTGAAGGGGCGCAGGTGGGTGACCGCAATGTTGTAGAGCGTGGGACCTTCCAGTACGCCGTTGGCCCAACCTTCTTCAACCAGTTCAAAGGTGGGCGGCGGACCTTCGATAATTGTGATTTTGTCTTCCATCGTTATCTTGATACCCTTACAAGGCGGAATATTACCATAATCAGATTAAGGGCGTGGGGAGCTTTAGCAGTTAGCTTTTAGCTATCAGCTATCAGCCGTCAGCTGTCAGCTGTAAGCGCTAAGCCATAAGCCGTAGGCCCAAAACCATGCCTAACTTGTCTACTTGTGTACCTATATACTTTTCCGCTGACCAATCTTTCAACATTCAACTTATCTAACCATCAATCCCTAATTACCAATCTCGACCTCGTTATAATCGCCCCCATGTATAAGCTCACCATCCTGGTCGGCGCGTTGGAGGACTACCAGCGCTTCGACCGCCACTGGCCCAAGTTCCTGGCCGCCGCCGAAAAGATGCCCGGCCTGCTGCTCGAAGTCACCAGCCGCGTCGACCGCGTAGTTTACGGCGAGCAGGCGGTGCACCTGGTACACGAGCTGCACTTTGATTCGCTCAAAACCGCTGCGGATGCGATGGGCTCCCCCGAGGGCGAAGTGGCCGGCCAAATCCTGCAAACTATTACTGGCGGCAAAGTGACCTTGCTGCTGGCCGACCACACCGAGGACACGCTGCCCAACATCCGCAAGCACGCCAGCGGCCCGCCCACCGACCGCGCATGAAACCGATTCCCCTCAACCGCAGCCTGGCGCGGCGCCCGGCCTGGCTCTACATCCTGATCGCGCTCGTCATCGTCGGCGTCGCCGTGGTGGGTTATCTCTACTATCTGGGTGGCCGCGCCTCGGGGCGCTGGGCCTACTTCACCGCCATCGCCACCCGCCAGGAGATCTTCGATAATTACGCCATCGAACCCGGTGCAATCTGCGACAACGCACCCTTTGCCTATCCGATCTACGGGGTTCCCCTGGGCTTGTGGGATCAGAGCTACCGCTTTGGCCATCGCCATGCCGGCGTCGATATCTTCCCCGGCGGCGAAATTGGGAAGACGCCGATCTACGCGGTATACCCAGGCTACCTCTCACGCTATGAGGATTGGAGTTCTACCGTAATCATCCGCGTGCCCAGCGATCCGCTCAATCCCGGCCGCCAGATCTGGGTCTACTACACTCATATGGCCGACCAGCAAGGCAACAGCTTTATCAGCGATGAGTTCCCCGCCGGCACTGAAGAAGTCTACGTAGAAGCCGGCACCCTGTTGGGCTACGCGGGCAATTATTCCGGTGATGTGAATAACCCCACTGGCCTTCACCTGCATATTTCCGTGGTCAAGGACGATGGCGAGGGCGGATTTCTGAACGAATTGGAGATCGCCAACACCTACGATCCTGTGCCCTATTTCAACCTGCCCTTCAACCACAATACCAATCCAGACGATTTCCCCACCTGCGCCGGCGAGTTAGCCTACGCAGATTGGGCTCCGGAAGCCACTGATGATTGATCTCAAAGGTCAGGTGGCTCTGATCGTGGGCGCCGGACACGGCCCTGGCAAGCTGATCGCCAGCCAGCTGGGCGCGGCGGGGGCGACCCTGGCGCTCAACGACCAGCTGCCCGGCCCAATTGAAACCCTGGCTGATGAATTTGGCCCCGCGGCCCGCGCCTTCCCCGGCGACAGCGCCAAAAAGCTCAGCGCGCAGAGTTTGGTGCAGGATGTACTGGAAGCCTATGAACGCATTGACCTCTTCGTGTTCGCCAACGCGGTGCTGCCCCAGGACACCATCCTGGCGATGGATGAATGGGATTGGCGCCACGCGCTCAATCTCAACCTGACCAGCGCTTTCCTGATGCTGCAGACCGTGGGCCGTGTGCTGCGCGAACTGGGCGGAGGCCGCATCCTGGTGGTGGTCGACCAGCCCGGGGAGACGGGCGCCCCGGCCTCAGCTGCCTACCGCACCGCCGCGGCCGCCCTGCGCGGCCTGACCCAGGCCGCCACCGAGGAGTTTGGCGCTTACAACATTGATGTCCACATCCTGGAGGCGGCCGGTTTGCCCGCCGCGCTGGACGCTGCCCTGCAAGGAGACTCCCATGCCCAAAAATGACCTCGTTTTGGTCGAAATCAAAGACCGCGTAGCGTTGTTAACCCTCAACCGCCCGGAGGCGATGAACGCCCTCAACAGCGCCCTGATGCTGGAATTGATGGACACGCTGGAGGAATTAGACCGGGATGACAGCCTGGGCTGCTTCGTGCTCACCGGCAGCGCCAAAGCCTTCGCCGCCGGGGCCGACATCAAGGAGATGGCCGAAGCCTCCTCCATTGATATGCTGCTCAAGGACCATATCGGCCCCTTCGACCGCATCACCCGCATCGGCAAGCCGATTATCGCCGCGGTATCCGGCTGGTGCCTGGGCGGCGGTAATGAACTGGCCATGTCCTGCGACATGATCCTGGCCGCAGAGGGCGCCAAGTTCGGCCAGCCGGAAATCAACCTGGGCGTGATGCCCGGGGCCGGCGGCACCCAGCGCCTGACCCGCGCGGTGGGCAAAGCTATCGCGATGGAGATGGTGCTTAACAACCGCACGTTGAGCGCCGCCGAAGCCCTGCAGTACGGGCTGGTCAACAAGGTGGTGCCCGACGAGCGCTACATGGAGGACGCCCTGGCCCTGGCGGCCGAGATCGCCGCCCGCGCCCCGCTGGCGCTGCGCATGGGGAAACAGGCCGTCAACCGCGCCCTGGAAACCCACCTGGCGGATGGCATTGCTGAGGAACGCCACGCCTTCTATTTCTTATTCAGCAGCGAGGATCAAAAGGAAGGCATGCGTGCCTTCAGCGAGAAACGTAAACCCGATTGGAAGGGCAAGTAACAGCACGTGGACCATTACTTGGTTTAGCTGCGAAAAAGAGAAAACAAACCTTACTAAAAGCGGGCGTTGCATGATGCAACGCCCGCAAGTCATTCTTGCCGAGCGTCACCAACCTCGCAGGGGGTCCGGGGGAGGCGGCCTCCCCGGGCGGGGCGTGGGGTCTCCGACCCCACAAAAAAAGCTGTCCTGAAGTCTTCTTAAGCTAGACGCTAGGCTGCAAAAACTCGCGCAGCGCCGCTAGCTCGGACTGGCCCAATTCGTGCCCGCCATCGTGGCTGGCCATCTGCAGCTGCGCCCCCAAGGATTGCAGGATTTCGGCTAGCCGCTGACTTTCGGGCAGTGGGATCAATTGATCCTGCTCTCCATAGGTGAGCAAAACCTCTACCTCGTTTATATCGGGGCCATCCTCCACCTCAAAGGGCAGCATGGCATGCAGCAGCGCCACCTTCCGGATTACGTTGGGGTGCCGCAGCAGGGTCGCCAGCAGCATATTCGCTCCATTGGAGTAGCCCACAAAAGCCGCATGCTGGGGCTTTAATCCATTTTCAGCGTACCAACTCTCCAGAAATGCGGCCAGCTTATCGCTTTCCTCGCTCAGACTGGCCTGGTCGAAGACCCCTGGCGCGCTGCGCGCAAAGAAACGCCGCATACCATTCTCGTTGATATTGCCGCGCAGGCCCACCAGGTTGTATTGATCCGTGACGGCATTGGCCAGCGGCAGCAGGTCATGCTCGTCGCCACCCGTACCGTGCAGTAGGAAGAGGGTGCGCGGCTGGCCCTGGTCCTCCCGCCTATACAGGAAATGGTCCAGGCTCACGATGTGCTCGCGGCGGGAATGTGTACAGGCGGCAGGCCGGCCTCAATCTGCTCACGTTGGCTCTCCAGGAAGGGCGGCAGCGCCAGCCGTTCGCCCAGCGTGACCTCATCTTCATCGGCCGTAAAGCCCGGCCCCATAGTAGCAATCTCAAACAGGATCCCAGCCGGGATGCGGAAATAGACTGACTTAAAGTAATAACGATCAATCACCTGGGTCGGATGCAGGCCCATGTTCAGCACCAATTCGCGCAGGGCCAGCTGGTGGGCCTCGTCTGTGGCGCCGAAGGCAATGTGGTGCACCGTGCCGGAGGCGTTGAGTCCCGCCGGGCCGCCGGGCGCTTCCTCCACTTCCAGTGCACTGGCGCGCTGCTGGCCTTCCAGGTGGTAGAGCGTGCGGTGCTCGTCTTGATTTACGCGTTCGTAGCCCAGCGCCTGCAGCAGGATCGGCTCCACCGAGCCCAGGCTGGCGGCGCTCAGGGACGCACTGTGAAAATGGCGGATAGCCTGTTCAGTCCCAATGTCTGCATGGGTCCACAACTGCGATGCCTGCGTGGCTAACTGGTCTACCGGAACGCCGACCAATTCCAATTGCTGCCCATCCGGATCATAGAAGCGCAGGCGGGGCAGGCCAAAGCGCTCGGCGACCGCCTCGTGGTGCACCCCGTGGCGCTCCAGCCGCGCTTGCCAAAAATCCAGCGCCTGATCGGGAACAGCCAGCGAAACCAGTGTGACCTGGCCGACCCCGTGGCTGCCGCGCCGCACGCCGGGGAAGGTGAAAAAGGTGAGGTCCATGCCCGGTTCGCCGGTGCGGTCACCGAAGAAAAGATGATAGGCGCTGACATCATCCTGGTTTACCGATTTCTTTACCAGGCGCAATCCCAGCACGCCGGTATAGAAATCGACCAGCTGCTGCGGATCGCTGCCGATGGCAGTGATGTGGTGAATACCTTGTGCGCGTTCAACCATAGACGGGTCCTTTCAAAGCTAAGACTGGCTTACCTGTGCGCCCCTTACGCATCAGGCAACGAAAGGCGGCGCGGATTGTTGCGGGTTAAAGCAACAGGACGGGCCGGAGCCCGTCCTGAACATACTGTATCGACGCAGAGAATGCGCCGCATTCCACTTTGGGGTAGAGAATGCGTAGCATTCTCTTAAAAGATTTTGCTCCGCAAAATCCTAATGGTGCCCCCCCGGCCCATGCACATGCCCGTGGGACAGTTCATCCGGCGTGGCATTGCGCACCGAGACCACTTTGACCTCGAAGTTCAGTTCTTTGCCGGCCAGCGGATGGTTGAAGTCCACCGTCACGCTGTCCTCACCGACCTCTAGCACCTTGCCGTAGACCGGGTGGCCGTGCTCGTCGGCCATCTGCAGCTCCAGGCCCACCTCCGGCTCCACGCCCTCGGGGAAATCCTCCAGGTCTACTTCCTCGACCTGGTCCTCATCCACCTCGCCATAGCCGCCCTCGGGGCTGACGGTGACCTGTTTGGTCTCACCGATTTTCATGCCGTTCAGTTCACTCTCCAGGCCGGGGATGATGTTCTTGTGGCCCTGCAGGAAGACAATCGCATCCTTGTCATCGGCCTCGTCAATCACTTCGCCATCCACGGTGAGCTTGTAAGCTAGCGCCACCACGCGGTTGTTGGCGACGCTATCAATATTGCTATCTGCTGCCATCGGGCAACTCCTTGTATGCAGTCATTTAAAGAAACAGCCGGGCTAAACCGGCTGGATGCAAAATTGTAACATGCGGTCAATAATGAGGACGCCGGTTGACCGGCTGGACTTACTCTTCGATTGCATGTCCATACCCCTAGGCGAGGCCAGCTTCAGCCTGCAGCTATCGGATAGACCGCCTGCCGACTGGCAGATTGATCCGTCCGTCATTCGTAGGGGAGGGTCTAAGACCCTCCCCTACACCGTTCGTTGTATCCTCCCGTTCAGCAGGCACAAGAGGCGCCTATATTTTCAGACAACGCGATATTGCAGCCCGCAAACGTTAACGCCCTTCCTACACCCAGCAAGTAGAATACAGCCCTTATGCATGGTCGCGGCGGTGGCGGTTGGTGGCGTTTCCTCTCCTATGACGAGAGCAAGGGCAAGGCCCAGGTGGACCGAGCTTTATTGTTCCGTGTGTGGAGCTACGGCCGGCCCTATCTGCCCCTGATCATCATTAACCTTGTCGCGATCATCGCCATCTCACTGATCGAGCTGCTGCCCCCGCTCCTCTATCGCGACCTCTTCGATACTGTGATCCCCAACCAGGATTATGCGCGCCTCAATTGGCTGGGCCTGGGCATGGTCGCCATCCCGATCATCAGCAACCTGATCGGCGTTGGCGAGCGCTACCTGGGCGCCCGCGTGGGCGAAGGCATCATCTTCGATTTGCGCCAATCCATGTACGAACATCTGCAGCATATGGGCTTGCGCTTCTTTACCCACACCAAATCAGGCGAGATCATCTCGCGCTTCAATAACGATGTGGTCGGCGCCCAGTCGGCAATCACCAGCACGGTGCCCAGCATCGTCACCAACGGGTTGACCCTGCTGACCACCCTGGCGGTGATGCTCTCTATTGAGTGGCGGCTGACCCTGCTTTCCGTGGCGGTGCTGCCGCTCTTCCTGCTGCCCGCGCGGCGCGTGGGCGAGATCCTGCGCGAAATCCGCCGCGACGCGATGGAGTACAACGCCGATATGTCGGCCACCATCGGAGAAACGCTGAGCATCAACGGCGCGATCCTGGCCAAGACCTTTGGGCGCCTCAAGCAGGAACGCGAGCGCTACCGCGGCTCCAACCGCAAGGTGCACGATATCGGCATCCGCCGCGCACTGATCGGCCGCTGGTTCTTTATGGGCCTGGGCATTGCCGGCGCGATCGGCATGGCGCTCATTTATTGGTATGGCGGGCGCCTGGTGCTGGATGGCGCGCTAACCACCGGTACGATTGTGGCCTTCGTGGCCTATCTCACCCGGCTCTACGGCCCGATTTCTTCGCTTTCCAACGTGCAGGTCGAATTCGCCACCTCAATGGTCAGCTTCGAGCGCGTCTTCGAATATCTGGATATGCTGCTGGAAATTCAGGACCGCCCGGATGCGGTCGCGCTAGAGAACGTCAGAGGGCACATTGTGTTCGAGGACGTCAGCTTTGCCTATGGCGAAGCGCCGCAATCCCGCGTGCCCGCCCACGGGCACGATAACGGCCGCGAGGAAAACAGCGAAACCGTGATCCGCCCCACGCGTGAGCGCGCCCTGCAAAATCTGAGTTTTGACATCGCGCCCGGCGAACTGGCCGCCCTGGTCGGCCCCAGCGGGGCCGGCAAAACCACCGTCACCTATTTGCTGCCGCGGCTCTACGATCCCACCCAGGGGCGCATTACCCTGGATGGCCACGACCTGCGCGCGCTGACCCAGGAATCATTGGCCCAGCAGATCGGCATGGTCACCCAGGAAAGCTATCTGTTCCACGATACGATCCGCGCTAACCTGCTCTATGCCCGGCCGGATGCCGACCAGCAGCAGCTGGAAGCCGCCGCCCGCGCCGCCAACATCCATGATTTCATCGCCAGCCTGCCCAACGGCTACGATACGCTGGTCGGCGAGCGTGGCTACCGCCTTAGCGGCGGCGAGAAACAGCGCCTGGCGATCGCGCGCGTGATCCTCAAAGACCCAAACATCCTGGTGCTCGACGAGGCCACCGCCCACCTCGATTCACAATCCGAGGCCCTGATCCAGGCTGCGCTGGAGCCGCTGATGCAGGGGCGCACCAGCCTGGTGATCGCCCACCGCCTGAGCACGATCCTGGCCGCTGACAAAATCCTGGTGCTGCAGGATGGGCGCCTGGTGGAGCAGGGCAGCCACGACGAGCTGCTGGCCCGCGGCGGGCTCTACGCCACGCTCTACGAAACCCAGTTCAAACCCCACAAAAGCAAAGCCTGAGATGTCCACCTGGGAACTGCAGCGCCGCTGGGAAACCGTGCGCTATCTGGTCTATTACCTAGTGGAGAACCTGGTGCCGCCGGAACTGATCCCCGGCGCCGACATCATTGATTTCAGCGTCGGCCTGGGCGACCTGAGCGCCCACATGGCGGGCCACGCACCGCGCTCCCTGATCGCCACCAGCCCCGAAGCGGCTGACCCGCCCCCGCATCTGCCCACCAACGCCACCCACTTGGAAGACGTACCGGCCGACCAGATCGCAGCCCGGTTGCCGGCCGCCAGCGCCTGCTCGGGCAACTGTGTCGTCAGCTCCAGCCTGCCGAAAGACGCAGCCAACCATCTGCCCCCTGGTGCGCTGCAAACCCTGTATGTCCAGGTGCGCGATAGCGACGGAAACCCCAGCAACGACACCTACACCGTTTGTTTGGCTAACCCGAATCGCACCCTGGTCACCCTCTACCGCTTTGTGAGCGGCGCCTGGGTGCCCTTGGCAATCTCCACCAGCGATCCGGTCTGCGCCACCGTCACTGGCGACGGCGCTTTCTATCTGGCCCCAACCCTTAGCCTGGCCATCAGCCAGATCTAGGCCAGCACTACACACAAAAAAAAGAGGACGCCGCGGCGTCCTCTTTTTGATTCTCAAATCTATGGTGTCATTCGCCGCCAATGGTGACCGATAGGCTGCCGTCGTCAGTTTGGTCCGAGATCACAACTGCCAGGTTCTGGTCGTCCATCGAGAAACTAAGAAAGGCGGTACTGCCGGCCACAAGCTCATCGTCCAGGGTCCAGTCCAGATTGGCCAGCTCAGTTTTGTAAAATTCCAGCACCGTGGCAAAGTCATACTCGGTAGTGTATTGCACATAATCGCCAAAGGCGGCCACAATCATGGCGTCATCCATCATCGGATAATCGCTCTCGACCGTCCCAGCGCCTTCGCAGCCCTCGGGGAGCAGGATCTCCAGGTCTGTGGCCGGGGCGAAGTCCAGTTGGTAGCGCACATCGCCTTCCAGCGAGGGATCCTGGGTCAGGACTTCGCTAACGCCCACACCTTCCAACAGAATGCGGGTGACATAGCCGCCATCCTTGGCCATATACAGGCGCCCGTTCGTGATCTCGGTCACCTCCATAGATGTCGGATCGCTGGGATCCAGGTTGTCATTGGTGATCTCAAAGACGTAACTGGGAATGCCATTGATGTCTTTATCGGGCTGGAGGCGTTGCAACTCGCCGGTCAGGAAACCGCCGGTGTCCACGAAATCTTCGTAGGGGCTATCGCTCTGCCCAGGCAACACGGCGCAGCCGTTGACCGCGTTATAGAAATACAAGTTGTCGCCAGTATCCACCCACACGATGCTATCCACGCCGCCCAGGTCGCCGGCGCCGGTAATCATCATGTCGATGCGGGTCGCCTCGGGGTCTTCGTCGAAAAGGCCATCGATGGTCAGCAGGCTCTCAATCGGATTACCGGATACATCCACGCCGGTGAAACTAAAATCCATCCGCATACTGTAGTCACCCGGCACTTGGTCAAACTCACTCATATCGGCCAGGTCCAGGCTGCTGGGGCCAGGCCCGAGGTCGAGCGCGCCGCCGCTCCCGGAACCAGCGTCACCGTTATCGGCGCCGCTGTCCGCCCCACTGTCACCAGCGTCGGCTTCGGCGCCACCACAGGCTACCAGCGCGACCGCCAACAAAAGCAATACGCTTATTCGCATGATTGTCTTCATCCTAAACTCCTTTTGTGCACAGGTTCGGCATTATACATTGGCGCGTTCAAGATGGCAGCGTAAGGGGACCGGGGCCGCCATCGTCCGAAGAGTAGATGCTTTTTATCGCCCATTGCTTCATTATTGATTGAATTAGGAGCCCTATGTTCGATCCCGCCGAAAACGCCTTCATTAAATCCCAGCGCCTGCTGCGCATTGGTACCGCTTCCCCGGATGGCCGCCCGGATGTGGCGCCGGTGGCCTTCGATTTTGACGGTGAGTATTTTTATGTCAGCGGCATGCGCAACAAGCAAACCTTGAAATACAAATACACCAAGCAGAACCCGGTCGCTTCGCTGGCCCTGGATGACCTGGCCAGTGAAAAGCCCTGGCGGCCGCGCGGCATCAAGATCTTTGGCGATGTGGATTTCGTAGTGCGCGACGGCTATGCCGGAGAAAAGGAATACCTGCGGATTAAGCCGCGTAGCGTGCACAGCTGGGGGCTGGACTCGCCGCGAAGCTAGGGCCTCTTATCAACTGCTAATTAGTCGGCCTGATTCACACTCCTATAATGCTTTTAGGAGGCAGAAGCATGGAATCTTCTCAAACACAGAACACCGCACAGCGTGGACGCCGCGCGCTGTGGGTGGGGGCCGGGCTGGGCCTGCTATCCAGCATCGCCGTGATCGCCCTCTTCTACGCCGGCGAACAGCTTTTTGAACTCCCCTTTGTTCCCTTTGATATTTTTGATTGGATGTCGCGCGTCTTGCCGGGTGGCCTGATCGCTTTTGTGATCAGCACGATGGTATCGATCATTTCCTTCGTGCAAGGCTTCCTGCCGATTGGTGACACATCCACCGTGGCCAAAGCGGCCGAGCAGACCATCGCGATTCTGCAAGTGGTTGGCGGCGGCGCCATCTTTGGCCTGATCCTGGCCTGGCTGAACCGCAAAGGTGACCGCGACCTGACCACGGACGGGCTGATTGGCGGCCTGATTCTGTTGGCTGTCACCCTGTTCATCATCAACGCGCTAAGCACCACCATGCTGGATGCCGAATCGGTGATTTGGCTGGGCGCCGTCTTCCTGGCCTGGGGCTGGGTACTGGCCCGGCTGGTCCAATATTCCATGCCCGCCCTGGCCGAGGAACCCGAAGCCGGCCTCTCCCGGCGCCAATTCCTGACCGTCAGCGGCGCGGGCTTGTCCGCCGTGGCTCTGGGTGCCTGGGGCATCGCCGCCCTGTTTGGCGACGACGCAGTCGACGCCACCGCGAACGGCGCGCAGGCGGCCAGCGCTGACGACCCCTTTGGCGCCAATCTGACCTCCGGCCCGGCGGCTTCGCCCAGCGCCGAGGAGTTGGCCGCCCGCCCGGCACCAGTGGATGGCACCCGCCCGGAACTGACCAGCAATGAAGATTTCTACCGCATTGATATCAACACCCGCGCCCTGAGCGTCGCCGAAGAGAATTGGGCGCTGACCATCGCCGGGATGGTTGAAGAAGAACTCCGCCTGACGCTGGACGAACTCAAAGCCATGCCCTCGCAAACCCAGATTCTGACAATGCAGTGCATTTCCAACCAAATCGGCGGCGACCTGACTTCGTCCACCCGCTGGACCGGGGTGCGGTTCAAAGACGTGCTCGCCCAGGCGGGCATCCAGGACGGTGTCGCCGGCGCTTACATCGAAGCCATCGATGGTTTCTTTGAATTCGTGGTGATGGACGATATCATGGACGACCGCACACTGCTGGTCTATGCCATGAATGGCGAAGACCTGCCCTCCGAGCATGGTTTTCCGCTGCGGATCTATATCCCCAACCGCTACGGCATGAAGCAGCCAAAATGGATTGAGACCATTGAACTGACCGAAGCCCGCGTGGACGGCTACTGGGTGGTGCGCGGCTGGGATGCCGAAGCAATTCCAAAAACTGTCTCGGTGGTTGACACCGTGGTGGTTGATCCGGACGAGGGCGACAACGGCAGCGCCATGGCCGGCGGCATCGCCTGGGCTGGCGGCCGCGGCATCAGCAGTGTAGAAGTACAGGTAGACGACAGCGACTGGCAATCCGCCGAACTGATTGCCCCGCCGATGAGCCCGCTGAGCTGGGTGCTGTGGCGCTATGCCTGGCCCTATGAAGTCGGCCGTCACACGGTGCGCGTGCGCGCCTACGATGGCGAAGGTCAGTTGCAGGTGCTGGAGACGACTTCCACGCGCCCGGACGGCGCCACTGGTATCCACTCGATTACCGTCAATCTCTAAACGACTACAACTGAACGCGAAAGAGCCCGAATCGGGGCTCTTTTTTGTGTGCTGCTTAAATGTGTCGGGGAGAGCCAAGGCCCTCCCCGACCATACGGAGGTTAAGAATTAAGCCGATACCGCAATCAAGCTCTCGGCCAATTGACGTACTTGTTCATAGCCCACCGGCTTCACCAGCACCTGGTCGGCAAATTCGCCGTAGCCCTGAGCGGCCTGCGCATCCCCGGTGGCGACCACCACATGCGCACGGTGCAGCCGGCGCTGGCCGCGCAATTGGCGCAAAACCACCTCGCCGGATATCTGGGGCAAGTGCAATTCCAGCACAATTAAATCTGGATTGTTAAAGGCCAGCCGTGCCTGGGCCTTGTGGCCGGTGGCCACGACTTCGGTCTGATAGCCGGCATCCTGCAGCGCCTGCGAGAATATATGGGCGACATCCCGGTCGTCTTCCACGACCAGCGCATAAGGGGCCAGCCCCCTGACAGTATTCATCTTCTGCTCCTGTGGTGATGGCGGTTTGCTTGGCGTAAGCCCGCCCACACCTGAATCAACACAAAAAAGCGCAAAAAATTGCACCCCGCCCGAGACCTTTCACAATTGTTGGGATGGGCGCCGCAATCCAGCCCACGTAATACTTCCCATCACGTCAACGTCTAAAGCCCACACCCTCCACGAAAGGAGACCCATGTCCGAAAACCCCATCACCGACGCCCTCAAAATGGTGCCCTATGGCTTCTACGCCCTCACCAGCCACACCGAGGACGATGACAACATTATGGTCTTCAATTGGTTCACCCAGGCTTCTTTCGAACCGCAGCTGGTAGCGGTTGGCTTACAGAAGACCAGCCACACCTATGGCCTGATTGAGCAAAGCAAGACCTTCACCGTCAACATCTTTCGGGCCGAAGACCAGGATGCCGTCAAACCCTTCACCAAGAGCCGCGCCAAGAACCCCGAGAAAATGAGCGGCGTGGACTTCGAGCGCGCCCCCCAGACCCAATGCCCGGTGCTGCCCCAGGCAGCCGCCTTCATCGAATGCAAGATGGTCGGCAAACTGGAGACCGGCGGCGACCACGACATCATCCTGGGCGAAGTGGTCAACGCCGAGGTGCGCAAAGCGGGCGAACCCGCCGACACGTTGAGCCTTCCAGACCTGGGCTGGAGCTACGCCGGCTAGGCGAAATCGCTTCACCCAATTTCAGCCCACCTCCCATATATAGGGGGTATTCGTGCCGTGCCGCCATGCGTGGACGAGAACAGCCCTTGAAATAATTGCCAACGTTGACGGGTATATCCGGGGTATGGTATTATCCCACCCGCTCGATAAAGAGGCCGGAAACGGCCGAATTTGCCAAAGGAGAACACCGAAATAAGCGCATCTGACTATCGCGTAAACAGAGCAATCCGCGCCAAGGAAGTCCGCCTGATCGACGCTGAAGGCGAAAACCGCGGGGTGGTCCCCTTGGACGAAGCCCTGCGGATTGCCGAAGCCGCTCAATTGGACTTGGTGGAAGTATCCCCAGGCGCAAACCCGCCAGTATGCCGGGTGATTGATTACGGCAAGTTCACTTACGAGCGCACAAAGAAAGAGCGTGAAGCGCGCAAGGCGCAGAAGAAGATCGAGATCAAGGAGATCCGTCTGCGCCCCAAGCCCACCGAGCACCACCGCGGTTTCAAGGTGCGCGATGCCCGCCGTTGGTTGGAAGAGGGCAAAAAGGTCAAGGTTCGCATTCGCTTCCGCGGGCGTGAACGGGATTATCCCGAAATCGCAATTGAGGATTTGCGCGAGATCGCCGAGGAATTGCAAGACATATCGGTTATTGAGCAAGCGCCCGCCTTTGAGGGGCGCACGCTGCTGATGGTACTGGCCCCGCAGGGCGGCTAAGCCTCCGGGCAGCATACAATTGAATTTCAAATCCGCGGCCCAGGGCTGCGGATTTGCATGATGGGAGTACGTTGTGGCAGTTAAGAAATTTCGGATGAAGACACATAAGGCGACCTCCAAGCGCTTTCGCTTGACGGGGTCGGGCAAGCTGGTGCGCACCAAGGGTGGCAAAAGCCACTTCCGCCGCCGCACCTCCAAGCGCACCAAGCTGCTGCTCAGCAAGATGGTGCCCGTGCAGGGCAAGGGCATGCAGAAGCGCATCCGCCGCCTGGCTCCCTACCTGGGCAAACACAAATACAACCCCAACGCCCGCACGGCGAAATAAGCATTAGCAAAGAGGCATTATCTGATGGCACGAGTTAAAACCGGTTTCACCCGCCGCCGCCGGCACAAGAAGATCCTGAAGATCACCAAGGGCCAGTACGGCACCAAATCCAAGCTGTTCCGCCGCGCCAACGAGGCGATGCTGAAGAGCCTGTGGTATTCCTATCGTGATCGCCGGGTACGCCGCCGCGAGCTGCGCAAGCTGTGGATCGCGCGCATCAATGCCGCGGCGCGCCTGAACGGCACCACCTACAGCCGCCTGATCCATGGCTTGAAGCAAGCCAACATTGACCTGAACCGCAAGATGCTGGCCGATATCGCCGTGCGCGACCCCAACGCCTTCAAGGCCGTGGTCGAGCAAGCCCAGGCCGCCGTCTAAGCCACCCCATCTAAAAGCAAAAGGACTGCCCGGGCAGTCCTTTTTTGTTTAATCTGCTTAGCTATCCATTTATCCAAATTACGCGTACTTCCACAACGAACACTTAGGGGAGGGTCTAAGACCCTCCCCTACAAAAGAATTGTATTTAACT
>OMJR01000115.1 GCA_900299355.1 Anaerolineaceae bacterium | reverse complement strand
GGTGGAGGCGCCGATCACGGCCACCGATTTAGGCCGGAAGAAAGAGTCCAGCTTAGCCATGGGCGGCGCGAGATTGAACGAGGATTGTGGCAGGCATGTGGCTATTGTAGCCAATCCACCCCAGGCAACCAGAGAGGAATTTCCCTTCTATTCGCCCGATCTCGATTTGCACCAATAACGCTGTGCGCCTGGTTGCGTTTGCTCTTGCAGACACACCACCGAAAGAGTCTCGATGAAATCAATGAGTCCCAGGAAACTATTAATCATGGCGGGCTTGCACTTTGTGATCATGTTCGCCCTGATGTACAGCATGGTCGCCACCCTGGACCACATCCATCTGAATATCAATAAGGTCTACATGGCGGCCGTGATGACCGCCCCAATGCTGATGCTGGAAATTTGGATGATGGGCCAAATGTACAACGACAAGCGCGCCCTCAAGTGGATCATGGCCCTCAGCGCGGTCGCCCTGGTGGCCGCCTTCACCTTTATCCGCCAGCAGACCTTCGTGAGCGACAAGCCCTTCCTGCGATCAATGATTCCGCATCACTCCAGCGCGATCCTGATGTGCAACCAGGCCGATCTGGAAGACGAGGAAATCATTGAACTGTGCGACGATATCGTGCAGACCCAGGAGGAAGAGATCGCCATCATGGAACGCATCCTCGACCGCCTGAACGAGGAGTAGTCACGGTCGTCTTAATGCTGCTCGGGTCATCCAGCACCCCCTAGCGGCACACTGCGGTGCGCAGCTACGCCATTACGTCATTGCGAGGGAGCGCAGCGACCGCGGCAATCTACTGGCCGGTAACGGAACCGGCACCGAAACGTAAACCACGCCGGCTTAGCATTCGACTAGCAGATTGCCGCGTCGTCCGGAACTCCGTTCCGGCCTCCTCGCAAGGACAACTAAACAAAAAAAGCGCACAAATCTCTTTGGGCGCTTTGTGCCCTCGGTGGTGAATCTCGTACCGCTACCCCAAGACCCTACCCGCCCGAAATCGCCCCCACCACCATAAACGGCTCGCGTCCCTTGGCCACCGCCGCCGGCAGCGCCTCCTCCGGCGCGTCGTGCGAGATGTCTTCCTGGCAGGCGAAGTAACGGATGTAGGCCCGGCGCTGCTTGCTGCCGTGGTCGCGGATCGTGCCTTTAAGCATCGGGTACTCCGCCTCCAGGGCGTCCAGCACCGTGGCGGCGCTCACCGCGCCTTCCACCGCCACCTCGACTTCGCTGCCTTCGATCCCGGCCAGCGTGCGCAGGTGCTGTGGCAGCTTCACACGTATCATCGCCATAACCAGTCAACCACAGAGTTTCACACGTCTGACGTTGGACGTAGGACGTCCTGACGTCACTCCAGCGTCTGCACCTCAACCGAAAAGACCCGCGGCAAGTTCTCGGCAATCGCGGTCCAGTTGTCGCCCTCGTCATTGGAGGCATACACCTGGCCGCCAGTGGTCCCGAAGTAAATCCCGCAGGGCTCGGCCTTATCCACGCACATCGCGTCGCGCAGCACATTGTTATAGAAATTCTCCTGGGGCAGGCCCTTGGTCAGCGGCTCCCAGGCTTTGCCGCCATCGCGGCTGCGGTAGACGCGCAGCTTGCCTTCCGGCGGGTAGTGCTCACCGTCACTCTTAATTGGCAGCACGTAGACCGTATTGGGGTCGTGGGCGTGCATATCCACCACGAAGCCGAAATCGCTGGGCAGGTCGCCGCTGATCTCGTACCACTCATCGCCGGCGTTGTCGCTGCGCATCACGTCCCAGTGCTTCTGCATGTAGAGCACATTCGGGTTAGCCGGGTGCATCGCGATGCGGTGCACGCAGTGGCCGATCTCGGCCTCCGGCTCCGGCAGGAAGTCGGAATGCAGGCCCTCTGTAATCGGCTTCCAGGTCTCGCCGCCGTCATCGCTGCGGAAGGCGCCCGCCGCCGAAATCGCGGTGAAGATCCGGTCGGGGTCATTGGGGTCCAGCAAAATCGTGTGCAGGCACAGCCCACCGGCGCCCGGCGCCCACTGGTTGCCGGTCTCGTGGGTGCGCAGGCCAGCCAGTTCTTTCCAAGTCTGCCCGCCATCCGTGGACTTGAACAGCGCTGCGTCTTCTACGCCGGCGTAAACCGTATCCACATCGTGCAGCGAGGGCTCAAAATGCCACACGCGCTTAAACTCCCAGGGATGCGGCGTGCCGTCGTACCATTGGTGCGGCTCGGTCTTGCCCTCGTAGGTGAATTCGTTGTTGACTGTCTCCCAGGTCTTGCCGCCGTCATCGCTGCGGTGCACCACCTGGCCGAACCAATCGCCCGCCTGCGAGGCATAGATGCGGTCCGGGTTGACCGGGCTGCCCTTGAGGTGATACATCTCCAGCCCGCCGAAATGCGGCCCGTCAATGTTCCACTTTTGGCGTTTGGCATCCGAAGTAATAATGAAGGCGCCTTTGGCGGTGCCAACTAACACTCTGACTTTGCTCATGCGTTGCTCCTTGTATTCAAGCGAATACTAAATTTTGCCGTTTATCGATTTCGGCTCACCGCTCAAAACTGGTCACAAACTGGGCTTCGCCCGGTTCGCCCGAAAACACGCCTTCATAGGGGCCGTAGCTGACTCCGTCAACCAACAGTGTCAAGTTGTAGGCTGAGGCGCCCACGTAATCACAATCCTGATAGTAGCGCACATAGACTTCATAGGTCCCGAAGGGCGCCGCGCCGGTCGGCCAATGGGTGTTCTCCACCAAATAGCTGCTGTCGCATTGCGCGTTGGCATCCACATCCAGCTGCCCGCCGCTGGCGGACGACGTATTGCCAAACCAGATTTCTTCGCCGCTGGGGTCGAAGACGTGCAGGTCCAGATCCACCGGGTTGTCCCAGCGCAACGTTACCTGCACATCGCCGCTGCCCAGCTGCGGTTCCAGCGCCGCGTTATGCTCGCCCACCAGCCCCGGCGCCAGCTCGCCAATCATCGCTTCCACATCGCGCGCCAGCGGCACCACCACCTCGTCGTAAAATACAAAGCCGGTCGCCAGCGCCGCCACGCTCAGCAGGGTTACGCCAATGCAGCCGACCTTCAGGCAGCCGGGCCGTGAGCGCGCTGCCTGCTGCCCTGCCTGGCTGGCCTGGCCGCCGTCACTCTGCGCCGCGCCCGAGCCCGCATCCGCGGCCGGATTCGTGGCCTGCGCCACCACCTGCTCAGCGGCGGCCTGCCCGGCGGCCGAGGCGGCCGTATCGCTGACGGCTTCCCCTGCCGCGGAACGGGCTTCAGTGATCACCTCGCCGGCCAGCAATCGGCCCAAGATATCCTTGGCGCGCCGGCGCGCTTCGCCCTTCAATTCGCCCTTGATCTCATCTTGCAGCACGTCCACAAAGGTGTCAAAGGCTTTATCGCGCACCGGGCGCAGCTGCAGCTCGGCGCCGGCCGCCACGCCCGCTTTGCTCAAGCTCAGGGTCGGTTTGAGCACATCGCCGCTGCCCATATCCAATAATTGATAATTCAGCTTGGTGGGTAAATCCAGCCGGTCGGCCAGGATCAGAGTTACCTCGCGCACCGATAGATTGTCATGCACCAGCTGGGCAAAGCGGTTGCCCCCTGGATCATGCACCGCCACAGCAATTTCAGCCATCTCATCCTCCTCACAGGGCGGTAAATAATCATACACTGAAAAATTTCGCGCCCCGCCGCCACGCTTGACATCCCCCCGCCGCTCACTATAATGGAAGGGCAATCGCATACACACACGCCACGACCGGGACGAGTAGCTGGCCCGGCGGCCCCAGGGAGAGCGGATCACCGACTGCAAGTCCGCTCGGCCAGCAGCCAGCCAAAACCCCCCGCGAGCGGAATCCTGAAAGCCAAAAGCAATTAAGGCGAACGTCTGGCCCCGTTACCGGCCGCACGAGATGGTCCACCAATCGATTAATTACTTAATCGATTAACAGATTAAACGATTAGTGGATTAACTCAGGTGGAACCGCGAGCGACGCTTGCCCTGAGAACCCAATCAGGCAAGCGTTTTTGTTTTTAAGTCCAACGCCTGGCCGTCCCACGTCTCCCATAGGCGACGACGTAGGACGTAGGACATTGGACGTAATAAGGAGAGCAACATGGGCAACAAATCATCCCAACCCTACGAACAATCGGACCTCTACAAGGTCCGCCATAGCGCCGCGCATGTGATGGCCCAGGCCGTCACCGAGCTCTTCCCAGATGGCGCGGCCAAGATCGCCATCGGCCCGCCCATCGAGGACGGCTTCTACTACGATTTCGAACTGCCGCGCCAGCTCACCCCCGAGGACTTCGAGGCCATCGAGCAGCGCATGCGCGAGATCATCAACGAAGACCACCAGTTCAACAAACAGGTCGTCTCCGCTCAGGAAGCCAAAGCCGAATTCAAGGGCCAGCCCTACAAGCTGGAACTGGTCGAGGGGCTGGAAGCCGGCGCCGTGGACGAGAACGGCGAACCGCTGGACGAAGCGCCCGAGATCAGCTTCTACACCCACGACTCCTTCACCGATCTCTGCCGCGGGCCGCATGTCGCCAGCACCGGCCAGATCAATCCGGATGCCTTCAAGCTGATGAGCATTGCCGGCGCCTACTGGCGCGGCGACGAGAACAATCCCCAGCTGCAGCGCGTCTACGGCACCGCCTGGGAAAGCGCCGAACAGCTGGAGGACTACCTCTGGCGGCTGGAGGAAGCCAAGAAGCGCGATCACCGCAAGCTAGGCAAGGAACTGGGTCTCTTCTATTTCTCCGACGATGTCGGCCCCGGCCTGCCGCTCTTCACGCCCAAGGGCGAGATCATGCGCCACATCATGGAAGACTATGTGCGCGAGACGCAAACGCGCTACGGCTACCAGCACGTCTGGACCGGCCACCTGGTCAAGGAGCAGCTCTACGCCAAATCCGGCCATCTGGAGAACTACATCGAATCGATGTTCCCAGCGCTGGAGGATGACAACGTCAACTACCGGCTCAAGCCGATGAACTGCCCCAGCCACATGACGCTCTACAAAGAAATGGGCAAACACAGCTACCGCGAACTGCCAATGCGCTTCGGCGAATTCGCCACGCTCTACCGCTACGAGAAGACCGGCGAACTGACCGGCCTCACCCGCGTGCGCGCCCTCACGCAGGACGACTGTCACATCTTCTGCACGCCGGACCAAATCGAACAGGAATTCACTCTGGCGCTGCAATTGATCCGCGAAGTGCTCGGCCGCTACCACTTCGACGACTACCGCGTCGACCTCAGTCTGCGCGGCGACGAAGGCAAATTCGTGGACGACCCGGAGAAATGGTCGCGCGCCGAGGCTGCCCTGCGTTCCGCCCTGGACAAAAACGGCGTGGAATACCAGGAAGCCTATGGCGAGGCCGCCTTCTACGGCCCCAAGGCCGACATCATCGCCCGCGATGTGCTCGGCCGTGAATGGCAGCTCTCCACCATCCAGGTCGATTTCATCCAACCCGAACGCCTTGGCCTCAGCTACGTCGGTGAAGACAACCAGGAGCACACCCCGGTAGTAATTCATCGCGCCGTCACCGGCTCCACCGAGCGCTTCATGGGTGTCATGATCGAGCACTTCGCCGGCGCCTTCCCGGTCTGGCTGGCCCCGGTGCAAGCGGTCCTGATCCCCATCGCCGACCGCCATGTGGAGTACGCCCAGAATGTAGCCACGCTGCTGAAGGACAACGGCCTGCGCGTGGAGGTGGATGACAGCAACGACCGCATGGGCGGCAAGATCCGCAGCGCCCAAACGCAGAAGGTGCCCTACATGCTGGTTATGGGCGACAAGGAAGCCGAAGCCGGACAGGTCGCCCTGCGCCTGCGCAGCGGCGAGGACCTCGGCGCCATCAGCGTGGACGACTTCATCCGCCGCGCCCAGGACGACATCGCCGCTGGGAGTTAAGAAGCCCCCCTCCCAACGATTCGCTATCGCCGGTTGAGAACATAGATGACAAATCCACGGAGGGG
>OMJR01000114.1 GCA_900299355.1 Anaerolineaceae bacterium | reverse complement strand
CTAATCACTAATCACTAATCACTAATCACTAATCACTAATCACCAATCACTAATCACCAATCACTCGTCACCAATCTAAACCATCACTTTGCGATGACTTCCCCTCTTGAAAAACTGCTATCCCAGTGGCGGGCAGAGCCCAGCATTGGCGGCAATATCGCCAAATGGCACGAGGAAGCGGCCAAAGCGGGCGACTTCGCCCCGCTGCCCGAGGCGCTGGAGCCGCGCCTGGCGGCCGCTTTCCGCCGGCTAGGTTTCAACCAACTCTACGCGCACCAGCGCCAGGCCTGGGATTTGCTGCAGGCGGGTAAGAACGTGGCGGTGGTGGCGGGCACGGCCAGCGGCAAAACGCTGTGCTACACGCTGCCGGTGCTGGATGCCGGCCTGCGCGACCCGCAGGCGCGGGCGCTCTATCTCTTTCCGACCAAGGCGCTGGGCAACGACCAGTACGCCAATCTGCAGGCTTGGCTGGCGGCGGTCGGCGCCGGTCCCGAACTGGCTGGGGCGGTGTACGATGGCGACACGCCCAGCGGCGACCGGCCGCAGATCCGCAAGCGCGCACGCCTGATCTTCACCAATCCGGATATGTTGAACGTAGGCATCCTGCCCTATCACACCCGCTGGGCCGAGTTCTTCGGCAACCTGCGCTATGTGGTGCTGGACGAGATGCACGCCTACCGCGGGCTGTTTGGCTCGCATGTCGCCAACGTGCTGCGGCGGCTCAAGCGCATCTGCGCTTTCTACGGTTCCGAACCGCAATTTATTCTCACTTCGGCCACGATTGGCAATCCCCAGGAATTGGCCCAGCGCCTGGTTGAGGCGCCGGTGGCCCTGATCAACCAGGATGGCTCGCCGCACGGCCCGCGCACCTTTCTGATTTACAACCCCCCGATTATTAATCCCGATCTGGGTATCCGCCAAAAGGTGACCCAGGAAGCGGTGCAGCTGGCCTCCGATATCCTGGCCCAGGATATCCAAACCATTGTGTTTGGCCGCACGCGGCGCACGATTGAGATCATGCTGACCAACCTGCGGGCGGCCGCCCCGCTGCAGGATCCGCAACAGATTCGCGGCTATCGCAGCGGCTATCTGCGCCAGGAACGCCGCGAGATTGAGGAGGGGCTGCGCTCCGGGGCGGTGCGGGGGGTGGTCTCCACCACGGCGCTGGAATTGGGCGTAGATATCGGTGGATTGGATGCGGCCGTGTTGGCCGGCTACCCGGGTACACTGGCTAGCACCCGCCAACAGGCGGGGCGGGCGGGGCGCGGCAGCGAGCGGGCGCTGGTGGTGCTGCTGGTTTATTCCAACCCGCTCGAGCAATTCCTGGCGCGTGAGCCGGATTATCTGTTCAATCGCACCCCGGAGCACGCCCTGATCAACCCTGATAACTTGCTGATCCTGCTGGATCATGTGCGCTGCGCAGCCTTTGAGCTGCCCTTCAAGCAGGGCGACGCCTTCGGGGCGATAGACGCTGGCCAGGTGGAGGAATTGCTGCAGGTGCTGGCTGAACAGCGGCTGGTACATCAATCCGGCGGCAAATACTTCTGGATGTCGGATCAGTATCCGGCGCGGGAGTTGAACCTGCGCGGCATGGGGCCCGGCGATGTGGCGCTGCAATCCCAGGAGGAAGACGGCTGGAAACTGATCGGCCAAGTGGACCGGGTGGGCGCTATGTCGCTGACCCACCCCGAGGCGATTTATATCCATGAGGGTCGCACCTATTTTGTGGATGAACTTAATCTGGAGCAGGGCCTGGCCAGGCTGCACCCGGTGGAGGTGGATTACTACACCTATCCGGTACACAAAACCGCGTTGGACCTGGTCGAGGATTTCTACGAGCTGGCCGCGCCGGGCGGCGTGAAGCATTATGGCCGCCTGCTGGCTACCGACCAAATCACGCGCTATGAACGGGTGAGCTGGACTGAGATTGAGGGGCCGGGCGGCGGCGATCTGGACCTGCCGCCCACCGAATTGAACACGGTCGGCTATTGGTTCGCCTTTGATGAGGACACCGCCAACAGTTTGCGCGAACAAGGCTTGTGGCGCAGCGACCCCAACGACTACGGCCCCAACTGGGACGAGGTCAAACTAGCTACCCGTGAGAGCGACGAGTACCGCTGCCGACACTGCGGCGCCCCCGAGGACGGGCGCGCCCACAATGTGCACCATCGGCAACCTTTCCGCTCCTTTACTTCCTATAAGGAAGCCAACCAGCTGGATAACCTGGTCACGCTGTGCCCCAAATGCCATCGCCAGGCGGAGAATATGGTGCGGGTGCGCACCGGGCTGGGTGGGCTGACCTTCGTGCTGGGCCACCTGGCGCCGCTGTTCCTGATGTGCGACCCGCACGATATCGGCGCGCATAGCGATCCACAATCCAATCTGGCGGAGGGCGCGCCGGTGGTGGCTTTCTATGACAATGTGCCGGATGGCATCGGGCTCAGCCAGCGACTCTATGAAGTGCACGACGAACTGATGCAGCGCGCCTATGATTTGGTGACGGCCTGCCCCTGCGCGGACGGCTGCCCGGCCTGCGTCGGCCCCGGCGGCGAGCAAGGCGAGGGCAGCAAGAAGGAGGCCCTGGCGATATTGAGCGCGCTGACCGGGCTGGGCAAGTGATATTCACCACAAAGTACACAGAGGGCACAAAGTAAAAACCTTTGTGTGCTTTGTGCCCTTTGTGGTGAAGCTTAGCGGATACTATAATTAAGCATGGCTTCGATAGCGGACCGTCTGAAAGCGTTGGGGGTATCGGTGGGCACCACCAGTTTGCCCACCTCGCAACGCGTCAAGCCAACCCCCATCCAAGACGTGGTTGACGGCGAGACCTGGCAGACCGATTTCGGCGAGGCCTTCGTAGTTGACCGCACCTATGCGCTGGACTACCAGCACGGCCAGGGTCCGCTGCGCTTTCCGCCTGGGCTGGACAAGGTGGCCGCCTGGGCGCGCGACGCCCGCCTGGCGGGCATTGAGCCGGGCGGCTTCCTCTTCCTGGATACCGAGACCACCGGGCTGGCCAGCGGCAGCGGCACCTTCGCCTTCCTGGTTGGCGCCGGACGCTTTGAGGAGGGCGGCTTTCGCCAGGTGCAATTCTTCCTGCGCGACCCGGCCGAGGAGCCGGCCATGCTGGCCGCGCTGGAGTCCTTTGCCGCGCCCTGCGATGCGCTGGTGACCTTTAACGGTAAATCCTTCGACATCCCGCTGCTGACCGCGCGCTACCTGACCAACGCTGCACCGGCGCCCTTTAGCGATATGCCCCACCTGGACTTGCTGCACCTGGCCCGCCGCCTGTGGCGCGAAAGGCTGCCCAGCCGCACCCTCGGCGACCTGGAGCGTGACATCCTGGGCATCGAACGCGGCAGCGAGGACATCCCCGGCTACCTGATTCCGCAGATGTACATGGACTACCTGCACACTGAAGATGCGCGGCCGATGGCGGGCATCTTCTATCACAACGAGGTCGATGTGCTCAGCATGGCGTCGCTGCTGGAGCACATGGCGCTGATGCTGGAAGCACCCCTGGATGGCGGCGCGGGTCACCATGCTGAACTGTACGCGATTGGGCGCCTGTTCGCCGACCTGGGCTTCGCCGATGAAGCCATCGAGGTCTTTCGCAGCACGATGGCCCAGGAGCTGCCCGCCGATACGCAGTACCAACTGGTCGAGAATTTAGCCTGCCTGCATCGCCGCCGCGGCGAATACGAACAGGCCCTGGAATTATGGGAAGCGGCAGCCAGCGACGGGCATGTGTATGCCCATGTGGAAATCGCCAAGTACTATGAACATAAAGTGGGGGAGTACGGCCGCGCGCTGGAATACACCCGCACCGCGCTGAAAATCGTCAAGAAAAAACAGACGCCACGTTTTGAGCGCCTGCATTGGGAACCGTTGCTGGAACACCGCCAGCAGCGGCTGGAACGCCGCTTGGAAAATCGCGCCGACTAGTGCGTTTCCGCTGGCGCGAAGAAAACCAAAATCTGTAAGTCTTCCTCGATATTCACAAATTTATGCGGCACCTCGGCCGCGACATAGACAATTGAACCAGCCTGCACCAGTCGAATTTCGTCGCCGACCTGTATCTGGGCGCGACCGCTGATGACGTAATAGACCTCGTCTTCCTGGTGGGGCGACTGCGGGTCGGCTTCACCGGCGGCCAGTTGGTACAGGCCCACGGATAAATCGGGCACGCGCAGGAATTCCAGGTAGCGTTGCTCTTCCCTGGCGGCCTGCTCCAGTAGTTCCCGCAACTCAAAGACATGCATCTAATCCTCCCGGGCTTGCAAGCAGGCCAGTGTGGCTTGCAGGGCGTCATCCGGCGTGTCGGTCGCTAGGGCTAGCACGGGCGCCTCGACCCCGGTCTCAATCCCGCGCAAGGCCTCAGTCACTAGCGAGGCGGGCAGCAAGCCGATGGCGCCGCTGTCGCCAGCAGTGGCGGCCTGCATACTGGCGGTATCCGCGGCCAGGTGCGCATCCCCGCGGTACTCGCTGCCCAACAAAACTTCGGCGCGGAAGATGTCGCGGGCTTCATCGCCATCCAGGGGTATCCAAACTTCAATTGGACCGGCGGGGCCATCCAGTTCGGCCCAATCAGTGATTCGTCCGGAGAAAACGGCCGCCAACTGCTCGCGGGATAGTTGGCGCAGATTGTTGGCTGCATTGACGATCGCCACCAGGCGCTGGCTGCCGAGCTGCACCGCAAAGGTCGGTAGGCTGCCGCCTTGGTCCAGTTGAATCAGGACGGCGTAATCGGCCAGGTCTGCGTTACCCGGTAGTGTGCTTTCAATGCTGAATTGGTCAGCTGCGTCAGCATGGATGCAGGCCAGCAGGGCCGGGCGCAGAGCGCCAGCCGCTGGGCTGAGGCCGATGCGCAGGTCCGGCTGCGGGGCGGCGCTGGGGGCCGCGTTGCCGCAGGCGCTGACCAGCAGCGCCAGGCTCATACCCAGAAGTAGCTGAAGGCGCCGCATCAATTCAGGCCAACCAAATCGCCAGCAGGCCCACAAGGCTGCAATACAGCGCAAAGGGGCGGTAAGAGTTGTGCGCGATAAAGTTCAGCAGCCAGCGAATCGAGAAATAGCCGACCAACGCGGCGGCCAGCGTGCCGGCCAACAGCGGGCCGAGATGGGCCAGGCTGCCGGGAAGTTGGATGAGTTCGTAGAGTTCCAACGCACCGGCAGCAATCATGGCCGGCACCGCCATCAGGAAGGAGAAGCGCGCCGCGGCCGGCCGGTCCAGTTTGCGCAGCATGCCGCCGCTAATGGTCGCCCCAGAGCGCGACACGCCGGGCAGCAGGGCCAGCACCTGGAAGAAGCCAACTGTGAGCGCGGTCACGACGCCGATCTTGCCCACCGTGTGGCGCTGGCGGCGGCCGGCGAATTCGGCAATCAGCAGCAGGGCGGCGGTGACCAGCAGAAAGTATCCGGTGGCCTGTGGGCTATTGAAGGCGGCGCGAATATGCTCGCGCAAAAGAAAGCCGAAGACAATCACCGGCAGGGTGGCCAGAATCAGCAGCCAACCCAGGCGACCCTCCTCGTTGACGCCTTCATATCTTAGAAACAAACTGGCGAGCATGCCGCGGCCGATGGGCAGCAACTCGCTCCAAAAGTAGGCCAGCACGGCCAGCAGGGTGCCCCATTGCACCAACACAAAGAACGGGAAAGCTTGCTCGGGCGCGAAGGACCAGCCCAAGGCTTCCGGCACCAGCACCAGGTGAGCCGAAGACGAAATCGGCAGGAACTCGGTGAGGCCCTGTACGATGCCGAGGAGGATGGCTTGCCAGATAGTCATGAAACTCCGATGTGGCTCAGGCGGCCTGGTGCGCGGCTTCCAGGTCGGCGGCGAAGCGTTCGAATTCGCCGGCCAGGATGGCGGCGCGCATGTCTTTCGCCAGCTGAATCAGGGTGTGCAAATTATGGATGGAAAGCAGCGTACCAGCTAGCATTTCCTTAGTCTGGCACAGGTGGCGTAGGTAGGCGCGCGTGAAGGTGCGGCAGGTGTAGCACTGGCAGGCCACGTCAATCGGTTCCTGGGCTTCGGCGAACTCGGCGTTCTTGATGTTTAGCCGCCCGCCGCGGCGCAGGAAGGCGGCGTTGTTGCGCCCCAGGCGGGTGGGCAGCACGCAATCAAAGATATCTACCCCACGCTTCACGCCCTGCAGCAGGTCTTCGGGCGTGCCAACGCCCATCAGATAACGCGGCTTGTCATCCGGCAACAGCGGGTCAACCACTTCCAGCACTTTGTGCATATCTTCTTTGCTCTCGCCCACCGACAGGCCGCCGATGGCGTTGCCCGGGAAATCCAATGCGGCGATGAATTCGGCCGACTGGGCACGCAATTCGGGGAAGACCCCGCCCTGCACGATGCCGAAGAGCGCCTGGTCATCCCGTGTTTGGGCGGCCTTACAGCGCTCGGCCCAGGCGTGGGTGCGCGCCAGGGCTTCCTCGTTATAGGCGCGGTCATGCGGTTCGGGGCATTCATCCAGCACCATGATGATGTCGGCGCCCAGGTTTTCCTGGATCTGGACCGCCTTCTCGGGGGTGAAGCGGTGGCGGCTACCATCCAGGTGACTGCGGAAGTTGACCCCGTCGGCGTCCACTTCGCGCCGCTCGGACAGCGAAAAGACCTGGAAGCCGCCCGAATCGGTCAGCATCGGGCCGGGCCACTGCATGAAGTTGTGCAGGCCGCCCATGCGCGCCACCAATTCATCGCCGGGGCGCAGGTAGAGATGGTAGGTGTTGGCCAACACCAGGCTGGCGCCCATCTCGCCGAGTTGGGCCGGGGTAATCGCTTTGACGGTAGCCTGGGTGCCCACCGGGGCAAAGACCGGGGTTTGCAGGTCGCCGTGGGGCGTGCTGAAGGTACCGGCCCGGGCGCGGCCCTGGCGGCCCTCAAGCGTGAATTGGAATGGAGTATTCATCGGCTTAGAACAAAGGCCACAGAATGGGCAGCAATATCAGTGTGGCGACAATCAACAAGAGCGTCAGCGGCAGGCCTAGCTTGGGGTAATCGCCAAAGCGGTAGCCGCCCGGACCCATGACCAGCACGTTGGCCGGGTGGCCGACCGGGCTGAGGAAGGTCAGCGAGGCGCCGATGGCAATCAGCATGGCCATGGCCTTGGGCGCCAGGCCCATATCCAGCGCGGTGCTCAGCGCAATCGGCGCCATCAGGACTGCCACCACCGGGTTGGGCATGATTTGGGTGGCCAGCACGGTCAGCAGCAGCAGGCCGGCCAGCAGCGCCAGCGGTCCCAGCGGGCCGACGAGGCCGACGACCTGCTGGGCCAGGAATTGCGCGGCGCCGCTGTTTTGCAGGGCCAATCCCAGCGGTAGCATGCCCGCGATGAGGAAGATGGCTTGCCATTGAATGGCGCGGTAAGCCTCCTCCATGCTGATGCAATCGCTGAGCACCATCAGGGCTGCGCCGGCGATGGCGGCAATCTCAATCGGCAGCCAGCCCAAGCCGGCGCTTAGCACCACGCCGCCCATAATCAGGGTGGCCAGGCCGGCTTTGGTTTCACGTGGAGCCGCTTCGATTTCGTCGGCCAGTACCAGGAAATCCTCCTCGTCGGCTAATAATCGAATGCGGTCCCGATGGCCGTAAATAAGCAGCGAGTCGCCGAAGCGCAGCGTCAGTTCGCGCAGGTTCGAGCGGTAAGCCCGCCCGCCGCGCCAGATGGCCAACACACTAAGCCCGAACTTCTCGCGGAAATTGACCTGGCGCAGAGTCTTGCCATCCAGGGTGGAGTGGGGCGAAATCACCGCCTCGACCAACCCGATGCGTTCCGATTCGAGGCTTTCCATGTCGGGTGCGCTGGCGTCCTGCACCTCCAATTGTTGCAGGGCGCGTAGCACTTCGATGTTGTCCAGCTTGCCCTCGACCAGCAATTTGTCGCCCGCGCGCAGCTTGCTGTTGGCCTTGGGAATCAGTTGCGTGCCGCCATTGCGAATGATGCCCAGCACGCTTAGGCCAAAGGCATCCGCCAACTGGCTCTCGGCCAGGCTGGTGCCAACCAGGTGCGAGTCCTCCGGCACGCCCATCAGCAGCAGGCGTTCTTCAATATGATAGACGCCCAGGGCGTCGTAACCGCTGACATCGAATTCGCCGCTGGTGCGCATCGCGTTGAGCTGCTTGGTGCCGGCCTGCACCAGCAAGGTGTCACCGGCCTGCAGGCGCAGGGTTTGCAGGTTGGTGCGAATCGGCTTGTCGCCGCGCCAAATCGCGAGCACGTTGGCTTGGTATTTCTGGCGGAAATTGCAATCCGCCAGGGTCTGGCCAATCAGGGGCGAATTGGCGGGGATGCCGGCTTCCAAAACCTTGATTTGGGTGGAGACCAGATCGCGCACACTCAGGGCGCCCGCACCATTTGCGTCTGGTTCTATGCTGCCTTCCAGCGTGAAGGGTTGGCTGTGGGTGAATTCGTCCAGCCAATCAGTTTTGCCGACCACCATCAGCTGGTCGCCGCCCTGTAGCTTGTAATCGGCGTCCGGCGCCAGCCAGCTCCGCCCGTCACGGGTAATCGAAATCACATTGAGTTTGAGTGCCGAGCCCAGGCGGCTTTCGGCCAGGGTGCGCCCGGCAAGGGCACTGTCATCCGGCAGCCGCAAGGTAAAGAAGCGTTCCTCCAGGGCAAAGAAGGCGCCGGCTTCCGCGCCGCCCGGCCGGAAGGCGCCGGCCGCGTCGCGGGTGGGCAGGCTGCGGCGGCCAATCAGGGCGATGTAGAGGATGCCGAGCGCGGTCAATGGCAGGCCCACCCGGGCGAAATCGAAGAAACCGAAGCCGTCTAAGCCCAGGCTTTGCAGTGCGTCGCTGACCAGGATATTGGTGGGGGTGGCGATTAGGGTTAGCAGGCCACCCAGCAGGCTGCCAAAGGCAAGCGGCATTAACAATGTAGAAGGCGCTCGTCGCGTGCGGCGGGCAACGTGGCCAATCACCGGCAACAGCATGGCGGCCACGCCAACGTTATTCATGAAGGCTGACAGGCCGCAGGCGATCGCCATGATCACGATCAGTAAGCGCGCCTCGCTGCCCTCGCCGATGCGCAGGATCACACGGCCGACCTTGTTGGCTACCCCGGTGCGGGCCAGCCCGGCGCTGAGGATGAAAACGGCCCAAATGGTGACGACCGCGGGATTGCTGAAGCCAGAGAGCGCTTCGGCGGCGCTCACCTGTCCAGCGACCGCCAACGTCACCAGCACCAGCAGCGCCACCAGATCTACCCGCAAGCGCTCCCAGACCAGTAGCAGCACCGCCACGGCCAGTACACCCAGCGTTATTGCAATCGGGGTGGTCATGATTTCCGCAGTGTACGGCACTGAATGGAGGCTTTGCGAGGCGAAAAAGGCATAGCTTTCGGGATTATACCCCTGGGGTTTGAGCGGGCCTGAATGTTATAATCCGGCAGCTGTAAAATTCCCCTATGGAGAGCCTCTTTTAATGAAAGCCAACCAGGTACATAGCACGATTGGTAAGCATTTGCCGGTCGGCGCCGATTCGATCGTCGTTGATTTGGAAAAGTCGCAGGGCGCCTACCTGCATGATGCTGTTTCCGGGCGCGATTACATAGATTTCTTCAGCTATTTCGCGAGCGCCCCGGTAGGGCATAACCATCCCAAGATGCATGATGCTGATTTCATTGAGAAGTTGCTCTCAGTGGCGATCACCAAAGTCTCTTCATCGGATTTTTATACGACCTATATGGCTGATTTCGTGGATACCTTTGCACGGGTAGCCATGCCCAAGAACATGCAGAATTTGTTCCTGATCAGCGGCGGCGCCCTGGCGGTGGAAAATGCGCTCAAGGTGGCTTTCGATTGGAAGGCGCGCCGCAATTTCGGCGCGATCGCCGCGCACAAGCCAGGTAACGGCCAGTTGCGGATTGAGGGGCTGGGCGGCAAAATCATCCATTTCCAGGAGGCCTTCCACGGGCGCTCCGGTTACACGATGACGATGACCAACACCGATGACCCGCGCAAGTATTTGTACTTTCCCAAGTTTGATTGGCCGCGGGTGGTCAACCCCAAGCTGCGCTTCCCCGTCACCGATGATGTGTTGGCTGATGTGCGCCGAGTCGAGGAAATCGCTGTTGCCCAAATCGAGACAGTGGTCAAGCAATACCCTGGCGAAGTGGCTGGCTTGATTATTGAGCCGATTCAGGGTGAGGGCGGCGACAACCACTTCCGCTCCGAATTCTTCCAGGAACTGCGCCGGCTGGCGGATGAGCACGAATTCCTGTTGATGGTGGACGAGGTGCAATCCGGGATGGGCATCACTGGCAAGATGTGGTGCGTGGAGCACATGGGTGTGGAACCGGACGTGATCGCTTTCGGCAAGAAAGCCCAGGTGTGCGGCATCATCGCTGGCCCGCGGGTGCGCGAAGTCTCCGGCAATGTGTTCGAGGAAGCCAGCCGGATTAATTCCACCTGGGGTGGCGATCTCACCGATATGGTGCGCTCGACCCGCTTCCTGGAGATTATGGAAGAAGACAAGTTGCTGGATCACACCGCGCAGATGGGTGAGCGCGTCCTGGATGGCCTGCGCAGTATTGCCGAGGCGTCCAAAGGCACTGTCAACAATGTGCGCGGGCGCGGCATGATGGTGGCCTTCGACCTGCCTGATCAAGCCGCCCGCGATACGATGATCGAGGCGCTAAAGGACAAGGGCCTGTATGCGCTCAAGTCGGGCAACCGCGCGATCCGCTTCCGCGCCATGCTGGATACCCCGGCCGAGATTATTGATAAGGCGCTGGACATGGTTGAACAGAGTGTGCCGGCTGCCTAATTTAGGCCGGTCTTCCAGGGGGAGCTAGCCATGTTGCCAGATTTCCGAGTCCGCCAACGGGATTATCTGTTGGAGATCGCCCGCGCGATCAGCCAGGAGCTCGATCTTGGCAAAGTGCTGGCGCGCATCCTGCGCTCGGCGGCCAGTCTGCTGGCTGGCCAGGCCGGCCTGGTGGCGCTGCGCGATGAGACCGGCGGCTGGAAATTGGGCACCACCCACGGCATCCCCGAACCCTTGATTAAATATCTCGACCCACTATTGGCAGAGGTGCCCGATCACGAGGATCCGGCCCGCTTCGAGATCCCGGAAGTCAACCGCGTACTAGGCACCCTGGCGCGCGAAGTCAGCCTGGGGCTGCTAACCGGGGTGGGCTTGCCACTGATCGCCCAGAACCGCGTGGTGGGCGTGATCTTTATCTTCCGCAATTATCGCGGCTCTTTCTCGCGCAATGACCGTTCCTTGTTGCAATCCTTTGCCCACCAGGCCGCGGTGGCGGTGCAGAATGCCCAGCTTTATGAACAAACCAGCCATGAGAAGCGCCGCCTGGATGCGATCCTGGACTCGGTGGCCGATGGCATTTTGATCCTCTCCAACGACCATCACATCGAACGCAGCAATCCAGCCTTCGCGCGCATGTATGGCCGACCGGCGGGCGAGATTATCGGCGCATCCCACAGCGATGTGATTCGCTGGGCGGAGATCGCCCACGGACCGGAGTTGGAGGATGCGGTGGCCGGTGGCTGGCCGCTGACGCCCAATGCGACCTTGTACGTGGAGGGCGATATGTTGCGCGCCGACGGCTCGGCGCTCCCAGTGGGGGTGACCTACGCCCCGCTGCTGACCCAGGAAGGGCAATTGCTGAACGTGATCGCCTCGGTGCGCGACGTGACCCGCTTCCGCAAAGCGGAAGAATTGCAAAGCACCTTTATTTCGGTGATTAGCCACGAACTCAAGACCCCGGTGGCGCTGATCAAGGGTTATGTCGGCACCCTGCGCCGCAAAGATGTGTCCTGGGATAGCACGACGGTGCAGGATAGCCTGGAAGTGATTGAAGAAGAGGCTGACCACCTGGCCGAACTGATTGAGAACTTGCTGGATGCCTCGCGCTTGGAAGCGGGCGCGCTGGCGATCAACGCTACCGACCTGAGCCTGCCGCGCCTGGTCGAACGGATTGTTGAGCGCTTTCGCACCCAAACCGACAAGCATAAGTTTATTGTTGAATTCTCCGAAGATTACCCGGTGATCCTGGCCGACGAAGCGCGCATTACCCAGGTGCTGCAAAATCTGCTCTCCAATGCCGTAAAATATTCGCCGAAGGGCGGCATCATCCGCATTTTTGGCGAGGTGCGCCCGGAACAGGTGGTGGTCTGCGTACAGGATGAAGGCCCCGGCATTGCGCCGGCTGATATCCCGCACATCTTCGACCGCTTCTACCGCGCCGAAGAAGCTCAACGCCAGACCAAAGGCACCGGCCTGGGCCTCTATCTGACCCGCGCCATCCTGGAAGCCCACAAGGGTTCGATCTGGGTGGAACCTCAGGCCCGAGGCGCGATGATTTGTTTTGCCTTGCCGCGCCCTGAATAATGACTGCAATCAACCAAGAATAGAGAGTTTCATGCCCCAAACGCAAACCCAATGCCCCAACTGCAAGCAGCCGGTCACCGCCGAGGTGCAGCAGCTGTTTGATGTCGGACAGAACCCCCAAGATAAGCAACGCCTGCTGGGCGGCGCAGTTAACGTGCTGCAATGCCCGCACTGCGGTTTCCAGGGCAGCCTGGGCACCCCGATTGTCTATCACGACCCGGCCAAGGAATTATTGCTGACCTACTTTCCGCCGGAAATGAACCGACCGATGGAGGAGCAGGAACGCGCCATCGGGCCGATGATCCAGCGCGTGATGGACAGCCTGCCGCAGGAGCAGCGCAAAGCCTACTTGCTTAAACCCCAGCAGATGTTCACCTACCAGACGCTGGTGGAAACCATCCTGCAGGCTGACGGCATCACCAAAGACATGATTGAAGCGCAGGAAAAGCGCATGGACTTGATCCGTCGCCTGGTGGCGACGACTGAAGATTCCCTGGAAGAGGTAGTCAAGCAAGAGGCAGAGCTGGTCGACGCCGAATTCTTTACGCTCTTCAACCGCATTTTGCAAAGCACGCTGGGCGCCCAGGACGAAGAGGGCACCCAAAAGCTGGCAGCGATCCAGGATGTCTTGCTGGAGCACACTGAATTCGGCCAGCAATTACGCCAACAGGCCGAAGAGATCGAAGCCGCCCGCGAAGCGCTCAGTGAGGCCGGTGACCAGCTCACCCGCGAAAAGCTGCTTGACATCCTGGTGGAGGCGGCCGACAAAGAGGTTCGCTTGAATGCCCTGGTCAGCCTGGCCCGCGGGGGCCTGGATTATGAGTTCTTTCAAATCCTTAGCGGCCGGATTGAGGCGGCTGAAGGCGAGGAGCAGCAAAAACTCAGTAAGCTGCGCGAAGACCTGCTGGAAATCACCAAGGGCATTGATGAGCAGTTGCAGGCCCGCCTGGGCATGGCCCAGCAAAACCTGGAAGCCCTTTTGGAAACCGATAATCCGGCGGAAGCTTTGGCCCAGAACCCGGGCCTGCTGGATGATTTCTTTATCCAGGTGCTCAATCAGGCGCTGGCCAAGGCCCAGCAGGAGCAAGACCAGGAGCGCATGGCTAAGCTGACCCCAATTGTGCAACTGATCCAGCAGCTGGTCACCCCTGGCTACAACCCGGAATTGTTGGAAGCCCTGATGGATGCCCCGGATGATGCTGCCCGCAAACAGATTGTGGACGAGCACGCCGATGAAATCAGCCCGCAGTTTGTTGAATCCCTGTCGGCGATGATGATGCAGATGGAAGACAGTGAAGACAAGGAATTGGCCGATAAGGTCAAAGCGGCCTACCGTGCGGTGCTCAAAGCCTCCATGCAGCGCGGCATGCAGGCGCCCGACGCCGAAGCCTAAAAAGAAGCCCACCAATCGGCGGGCTTTTGCTTTATTTGGGGGGATTTTCCAGCCGCAAGCCGTGGCCGCGCACGGTAATCACATAGCTGTGGAGCTTATCAACTTCGGCCAGCCGGTCGCGCAGGCGGCGCACCAAGGCGTCCAGCGCCTGGTCGGATACGCCGTAGGCTTCCTCTTCGCTCCAGATGGATCGCACCAACTCCTCGCGGGAGACGACCAGGCCATCGCGTTGGTAAAGCAGCTCCAGCATGGTGAACTGGGCCACCGAGAGTGGCGGGTTTAGCTCGACGCCATTGACGACTACGCGGCGCGAGCGCGGATCCAGGTTGAGGCGCTTGTCGTCGCTCTCCAAAGCGGCCGGCGGCTCAAAATCCAGCGGCAGCGTCGCGTCCGAGCTCAAGTAGGTGAATTTCTGGGCCAGGGCAATCTGCACCGTATCGCCATCATGCAGGATCACGGAACCCTTAAGCACGTTGCCGTTGTGGTGGGTGCCGTTTTTACTGCCCAGGTCTTCCAGCAGGATGCCCTCCTGGGTGGGACTGAAGCGAGCATGCTGGCGTGATATTTTTCGATCGGGGATTACGATGTCGGCGCTTTCGTCGCGGCCGACCACTAGCGGCTCTCGTATGACCCAGCGCTCTCCGTTGAGGGGGCCGGATTGGGCGATCAAAAGGGGATGAGTTTCGCTGCTGATTTTCGTCATAGGCCGCAGGTATAATACCAAAGTTCCCCTTACCGACCGCCACGACATTTGTACCGGAAGGGGGGCGCCAAGGAGCGACGAAGAACCATGCCGCTGCAATCCGGCGACATCCTGCGCGAGCGCTATAAAATTTCCAGCTTCATCAGCCGCGGCGGCATGGGCAGCATCTACCTCGCCGAGGATCTGCGCCTGGAAGGCCGCCAATGTGCGGTCAAAGAAGTGCGCCTGGATCCCTCGCTATCCGAAGAAACCCTCAGCCAAACCCGCGCACAGTTCATGCGCGAAGCCACCGTGTTGGCGCGCATGGATCACCCTAATCTGCCCAAGGTATCCGATTTCTTTTCCGAAGACACCAGTGATTATCTGGTGATGGATTACATTCCTGGCGAAGATTTGCGCACCCTGATGGTGGAGGCGCGCCAGGCTGGCAAGTTCCTGCCCGAGGCGGATGTGCTCGCCTGGGGCGCGCAGATTGCGGATGCCCTGGTTTACCTGCATAGCCAGGATCCGCCGATCCTGCATCGTGATATCAAACCCAGCAACATCAAGCTGACGCCGGGCGGGGTGGTGAAGCTGGTCGATTTTGGTCTGGTTAAAGTCCTGGCCGCCCAGGAAGCCACAATCACGATTGTGCAGGGGCGCGGCACGGCCTTGTATACACCTCTGGAGCAATATGGCGGCGATACCGGTCACACCGATGTGCGCAGTGACGTGTACGCCTTTGGAGCCACGCTCTATCATTTGCTGACCAACACGGCCCCGCTCGAAGCGCGCGAGCGCTATCTGGATCCGGATGCCATGCCGCCGCTGCGCCAGCACAACCCGGAGATCAGCCCGCGCACCGATCGGGCCGTGCTGTGGGCAATGAACCTGCATCCGGAGGACCGTCCCCAGAGCGTGGAGTTGTTTCAGGAAGCTTTGTTGGGGCGGCGCGAACCGGCGGGCCGCAGCAGCGGGCGCTTGCCGGCGCCCAGTCTGGCCGATATCTTGTCCTCCGGCCCGGAACGCCAATTGGCCTGGGCCGCAGCAGCGCTATTTATTTTGAGCCTGGTGGCGACGATAAATCATTAGTGGGCGGCTTGCTGGCGTTTACCTGCTGCCAGCGCCATCCAAGCAGCCAGCCCAGGGCCGCCCCAAGTAGCACTACGCTCATAACCCCCCAGGATCCCCAATTAAATAATAGGCTTTGGCTGCCCGGAAGCGTCAGTGATAGGTACGTACCGCCGATCACGCCACCCAACAGGGTGGTCAGGCTCCAACGGATCGCCCAGCGGACCGATTGGTGGCTGAGGCCGACCTGGTAGGCAAACAGCGCGGCCAGTATGGATATCAAGCCGATTACGAACCAATCACTGACGGTCGTGCGGTCATGGATGGCCGCTTCAGCCGTGTTATTCGTACCCGGGGCCTGGGGTGTCAGCTGCATCACGGCAAAAGCAGTTTGCGTGGCCTGAAGCGCAATACCTTCAGGATTGATGCCCACAATATCGAAATGCCGTGTTTGGGAGCGGGAAGCCGGATCCCCGCTGCTGGCGTAAATATCCAGTGAACCTTCGGTGGCAATTGAATAGGTAGCCGAGGCATAGCCCTGGTTGGAGATGGCCGCAATCTGCTGCGTTAGGAAATTGCCTTCATTGTTAAGCGAGATATTGAAAGTCACCGGCGTGCCATCCGGAACGCGGTATCCATTGCGGTCCAGGATCGGCCCGGCGCGCATACTCAGCACATCGCCAGCGCGATAGGTTGGACTTTCAGGTGCGCCCGGGGTTGGGGTGGTATCAAAGGTATCCAGCGTGCCCTGCGCTTGGGCGGCGTCCAGCTGCATCTGTACCTGGGAGAGACTGAGCGGGATCACCCGATTGGGATCCGGCGAGGTAGCCTCGATCAGGTCATAACCGGTGCCGGTGACGGTCACTGGCGAGGCCCCCGGCGCTGAGATTTCCCTGAAGAGCAGCCGGGCCGCCACGTCGGCCATGCGGCTGTTTTGGTTATATAGCCCATAGTACGCGCTGATCTTGGTGATATCGGTGGCATCCAGGTAGAAGGGAGCGCCAAAAGCAAAGACGACAACGCGTTTGTTTTGAATCAAATCGGGGCGTTCGCTAAGCAGCATTTCCAGCGCCTGGGACGACTGCCGTTGCTGGTTGACATCCAGCATACTGAATACGACCCAGTTTGCTCGCGACAGATTAATCAACAGGGCGTTCTCGGATTCCGGGGGCGCATTAAGTGCGGTAATGAGATGTTCGAAGGAGAAGGAACTGAGATAGCTGGCAATAATCTGGTTGCCGCCATTAGGCCCATAAAGATTCATGACGGCATCATGCACCGAGTGGGTCGCGAAGACCGTTTGTGGAATGCAATCATCACACTGCGTCGCGGCGTAACTATCCGAAATGAAGATGATCCGGTCGTTGCCGGCTGGCGCGGCGGGCAACACATCAGCCAGATCGTTGGCATCCGGGCTCAGCAGGGTGGCTGCCTGCCGGCCGACTTCGAAGACCAGCGAGTTGTTGTCGCCGATATCGCTCAACCGGCTGGGCGAGGGGATCACCTGGAGCAAGTTGAAGTTGGGATACAGTTCATACTTCAGGGTCAGGATGCGCAAGGCGGCGGCATCCACCAATTCGGCAAAAGCGCTATCCTCGCGGTATTTCTGGGCGAAGAACTCAGCCGTTTCGACAATGGTGGTGTAGCTGTTCGGATCATCGTGCGAAACGAACTGGCCCAGATAAAGCATGTCATTGCCAGCCAGCAGGGCATCCCGGGCCACGATGGGACCGTTGAAGGTCGCCTCGCTGGCGTCGTAGTTGCGGCGCACGGCACGGGTGCCCAAAGAGTCGCTGATGATTACGCCGCCTTCGTCGCGCCAGACTTCAAAGGCCGGCAATCCCATCAACTCGGTAAAGGCTTGCGGATCAAAGCTCACTGGGCGAGTGCTGGCGCGGATGTTCCCCTGGAAACCCAGGTAACGGATATGGGAAAGCAGCATGCCATCAACCTGGCTGGCTGCGTCGGGTGCGTCGCCGGTGACCGCGAAGAAAGGCGCGAGTTCGATCTGGCTGAGCTGCTCCAAGGATTTGCGAATGGTGGGGATTTCCTCGCTCAACAAGCGGTCGGATGAGCCGTAGCCGGGCAGGTGTTTGGCAATAACCGCCATCTGATCGTCGCTGCCGCTGTGTATGCCCGTGACATAAGCCTGGCCCATTTCACCGACCCAGTAAGGATCGCCACCAAAACTGCGCACGCCCAAATCGCCGGGGCGGCTAAGTTCGGGACTCTCAAGTACATCCAGTGAAGGCCCCATGAGCAGGTTGAAGCCAAGGGCAGATAACTCCTGGCCTAATAGCTCGCCGGCCTGCTCGGCATAAATTGGGTTCCAGGTTGCTCCCAACGTCATGGCGTTGGGTTGGGCACTGAGCATGCCCAGGATCTGGTCGTTAGGATAACCGCCGCCTTCCTGGGAGATGCCCACCAGCAGGGGGATGTAGGCTGGTGTGTAATCCTCCCCGGTCAGTGGGTCTTCGAACACAGCTTCTGAGGCTTGCGACGAAGCACGTTGCAGGTTGCTGATCAAGGTGTATGTGTTGTCGAGAGTATTGGGCGGCAGCACGAAGTTGTTGTCTTCGCGGGTAAGCATCACTCCGCCAATGTGATACTGGGTGATCAGGTCGTAGATTGTGCTTTCGGTCGTAATGGTCGGCCCTTCAAAGGTTACCAAAAACAACTGCCCCACCCGTTGTTGGGGAGTGAGTGTATCAAGTAACTGTTGGGCCTGCTCAGCGGCGGTCCCTTGGCGCAGCGGCAGCGCAGCCGCTATTCCGGTTTGCAGCAGCAGGGCGGCAATTAATAATGCGGCAAACAGATGTGCGCGGATACGACTTAATCCCGGCCGGAAGCTCATCATGTGGCTCCCATTCGGGCTGACAGGCAGGTAGGTGCGGAAAACAAAGCTCGATATCGCATGATGCGCGCCGCAAATGATGGCCCCCAAGTGAATCATGGCGATTATAGCATGCGGGCCATTCAAGCTATTTGAGCGAATCGCATATAATCAGGGCTATGACGTTAAGTGTAATTGTGCCTGTATACAACGAAGAGAACACCATTCGCGAATTGGTCAGCCGGGTGGAGAAGGTTGGCCTGGCAGATGAGATCGTGCTGGTGGATGACGGTTCGAAAGACGGCACCCCGGCGATCCTGCGCGAGCTGGCCAAGGCCAAGCACATCCGACTGATTGAGCATGAGCGCAATCGCGGCAAAGGCGCCGCGGTGCGCACCGGAATTGAGGCCGCCGCAATGGACCTGATCCTGATCCAGGATGCTGACCTGGAATATGATCCGCGAGACTATCCCGCATTGCTCAAACCGATTGAGGAGGGCCAGGCGGATGTGGTCTATGGTTCGCGCTTCTTGGGGGCTGCCCGCCGCCCAATCCTGTTCTGGAATATGGTCGCTAACCGCTTGCTGACTCTAATGACCAATATCCTCTACAACAATATCCTCACGGATATGGAAACCGGCTACAAGCTGTTTCGCGCGGAAATCATCAAGAACATTCCGATCCATGCCAATAGCTTCGATTTCGAACCTGAAATCACGGCCAAACTGCTTAAGCGCAAGGTGCGTATCTTTGAGGTGCCGATTACCTTCAATCCGCGCGACTACACCGAGGGCAAGAAGATCGGCATCAAGGATGCCTTCCAGGCGGTGTGGACGCTGTTGAAGTACCGTTTTGTGGATTAGCCGGCGGCAGGCTTCAGGTCGCGCACATTCAATTGCAGGCTTTGGCGACCGTTAAACTCATTCATTTCAAATTGATATAGCAGGTCGACCTTCTTGGGCATGTCCTGGGCCAAGTGCCCCAGGCGGAAGGCGATCGCGTCATAAGTAACCCAACCATCCGATACAGCCAGCTTGAGGTGGCTGCTGTCCTTGCCGACGGTGCGGTGGCTGCGCACCTCCAGGTTGCGGCTGACCAGCTTGATGCCCGGGTTGCCGTAGCCGGTTGGTTCCAGCAGCGCTAACTGGTTGAGCAAATCAGCCTTGAGGTCGACTAGCGGGATTTCCAGGTCGGCATGTAGGGTGGGGCGCAAATCCAGGCCGTCCAGTTGCTCGCTGGCGATGGCTTGCAGGCGCGTTTCCACCTCCGGCCAGCGCTCGGCGCGCACGGTGAAGCCAGCCGCAGCGGCGTGGCCGCCAAAATTCTCGAAGTAGTCGGCGCACTCCTGCAAAGCGTCGGTGATATGGAATTCGGCAATACTGCGGCAGGAGGCGCGCACATAGTCACCCTCGTGTTGGCCGACAATCGCCGGTCGATAATAATTCTCGGTGAGCCGCGAGGCCACCAAACCCACCACCCCCGAATTGAAATCAGCATGCACGGCGGTCAGCAGGCGCTGGTCTTCGCCTTCGCGGATGGCCAGTTCTTCGGCCAGTTCGGCCATCTCGCGGGTCATGCGTTGGCGTTCGCGGTTGCGGTTATCCAGGTCCTGGGCCAGCTTGCCAGCCTCGAACACGTCGCGGGTGGTGAGCAATTTGTAAGCTTCCAGCGCCGAATCGAGGCGCCCGGCGGCGTTGAGGCGCGGCCCGAGCACGAAGCCGATATCCCCGGCAGTGACTTTATTGGGTTTGATGCCGGCTACACCCATCAGCGACATAAAGCCCTGGCGCGCAGGCTGCTGCAGGCGGCGCAGGCCCTGGCGCACCAGCCAGCGGTTTTCACCGGTCAGCGGAACCAGGTCGGCGACCGTACCCACGGCCACCAGGTCGAGGGCGCTCTGCGGGTCGTAGGCACTGCCCTCAAAGTGGGTCGCCAAGGCCTGGGCCAGCTTGTAGGCGGTGCCCACCCCGGCCAGCATTTTTTCAGGATACTCGTCGCCGGGCAGCTTGCTGTTGATGATCGCTACGGCGGTGGGCAGCTCTGGGCCCACGCTGTGGTGGTCGGTAATGATCAGGTCCAGCCCCAGCGCCTGGGCGGCGGCCGCTTCCTCCAGGGCGCGGATACCGCAGTCCACAGTGACCACTACCTGGGCGCCCTCCTCGGCCAGTTGCTGCAGCGCGGCGGTGTTGAGGCCGTAGCCTTCCTCGAAGCGGTCGGGAATGTAGGGGCGCACATTGGCGCCCAAGGCGCGCAGGCACTCCACCAGTAGGGCCGTGGCGGTCACACCGTCGGCGTCGTAGTCGCCATACACAACCACGTGCTCGCCGCTGTGGATGGCATGGGCCAGGCGCTCTACGGCGGCCGGCATACCGCTGAGCTGCAGCGGATCCTGCTCCTCCAGCGAGAGCCCAGCCAGAAAGCGGGTTGCCGCGGCCTCGTCGGCATAGCCGCGATTGAAGAGAATTTGGCGCAGGAAGGGCGGGTATTTGCCCAGATTGGCGTCGGCTTCGGCGGAAATTTTGGCGGCGATTTGCCAGTGTTTTTCGAGCATGGGCTGCATTCTGAGCAGGTGGTTGCGGTCGCGCTTGATGATACCAGCCTTATCCGCGCTCACGTTGACGACCCCTATAAAGACGGTTATCATGCCCGCATGCAGGCCAAAAACAAGAGCTGGGGGCAGCGTTTCATGGACCAGGTGCGGCGGGTGCGCCGCTGGCTGACCCCCGGGCTGGGCGTTAAACGCTGGTTGCTTTTAATTCTGGCCGGTACGACCCTGATTGGCTTAGGGGTAGCGGTCCTGGTGCTGGATTTTTACCGCACCGCACCGGATACCTGGTGGCTTCCTTATTTATCGGCATTGTCGTTGCGTACGCTGGCCCGCCCGCTACGGGCGCTGGTCTTTGGCGGTCTCGGATTGGGCTTGTTGGTCAGTGGCGTGCTGGGCCTCAACCGCGCTCTGTTAGCGCCCTATGTGCGCCCGGGTCGCGATATGGTTGATACCCTGGCGGGCTTCCGCAAGCGGGGACGCGGCCCACGCTTGGTCGTCATTGGCGGCGGACATGGACTTTCGACCCTGCTGCGCGGCCTCAAGGAGCACACGGCCAACCTGACTGCGATTGTGACCGTGGCTGATGATGGCGGTTCCAGCGGCCGCCTGCGCAGCGACCTGGGCTTACTGCCGCCGGGCGACATTCGCAACTGTCTGGCGGCGCTCTCCAATGATGAAAGCCTGATTACCGAATTGTTCCAGTATCGCTTCTCGACCGGGCAAAATGGTCTGGAAGGTCATTCCTTCGGCAACCTGTTTATAAGTGTGCTCAGTGAGATTACCGGCAGCTTCGAGGAAGCCGTGGCCGAATCGGGCCGGGTGCTGTCGGTGCATGGCCGCGTGCTACCTGCCACCCTGCACGATGTGAAGCTCGTGGCCGATTTGGCGGTGCCTCATCTGGCCAGCCAGGTGCGCGTGGAGGGCGAGAGCGCCATCCCGGAGACGGCCGGGGTGGTGCGGCGTATTTATCTCGACCCGGACAATCCGCCAGCTTACCCGGCTGCCGTCAGTGCATTGTTGAACGCGGATGTGATCGTGCTGGGGCCGGGCAGCCTGTACACCAGCATTATTCCCAATCTACTGGTACCCGATCTGGCGGCCGCGATCCGTAACAGCCAGGCGGTCAAGATGTTTATCTGTAACGTGGCCACCCAACCCGGCGAGACCGACAACTATTCCTGTGGCGACCATATTCGCGCGCTGGAAGCCCACGTGGGCAGCGGCTTTTTTGATATCGTGATCAGCGCCGAGGGCGGGCAGGGCAAGTTGCCCGATGGCGCCAGCTGGGTCAAAGCCGAGCCGGAGCTCGACCGCGATTACGCGGTCTACCGCGCGCCGATTGCCGACCAGGAAGCCGCCGGGCGGCATGACGCCCCGGCCCTGGCCCAAACGATCATTGACCTCTTCCAAGAACGGACCGGTCCCCTCGCCGTATGAACGCCTTCAACAAAAAGACCATCGAAGATATCGACGTCAAAGGTCAACGCGTACTGGTGCGCGTGGATTTCAATGTGCCCCTGGAGCACGGCCAGATAGCCGACGATACGCGCATCCAGGCGGCGCTGCCCACGATCAAGTACCTGCTGGAGCATGGTGCGGCGGTGATTTTGTGTTCCCATCTGGACCGCCCTAAAGGCGAACCCGATCCGCAATATTCCCTGGCGCCGGTGGCTGAACACCTGGCTGACTTGATTTCGGCCCCGGTGGCCTTTACGGAGGATTGCATTGGCGCCAAAGCTGAGGCGGCGGCGTCCGAACTGGAGCCCGGTGAAGTATTGGTGCTGGAGAATACGCGCTTCCACGCCGGTGAGACCCAGAATGATCCCAAGATGGCTGAACAGTTGGCCAAACTGGCGGATGTCTACGTTAACGATGCCTTTGGCTCGGCGCACCGCGCGCACGCCTCCACCGAAGGTGTGGCTCGGCACCTGCCGGCGGTGGCCGGTTACCTGATGGAGAAGGAAATCCGCTATCTCGGCGCGGCTTTGGCGGACCCGCGGAGGCCCTTTGTCGCCATCCTGGGCGGCGCTAAGGTCAGCGACAAGATCGCCGTGATTGAGAATTTACTGGGCCAAGCCGACAAGCTGCTGATTGGCGGTGGGATGGCCAATACCTTCTTTGCTGCGCAGGGCCATGCCATGGGCGATTCATTGGTCGAAGAAGAAGCCTTGGACACCGCTAAAGACCTGTTGGCCAAAGGCGGCGATAAATTATTGTTGCCCGTGGATGTAGTGATCGCGCATGCATTTGACGCCGAGGCGGCCCACAAGACCATGCCGGTCGGCGATGTGCCGGCTGGCTGGCGTATCCTGGATATTGGCCCCGACACGGTGGCTAGCTTCAGCCAGCAAATTGTGACCGCCGGTACCGTCGTATGGAACGGACCGATGGGCGTTTTTGAAATGGAAGCCTTCGCCCAGGGCACCTTTGCCCTGGCCCAAGCGCTGGCGGCTTCGTCGGCTGACAGCATCGTGGGCGGGGGCGATTCGGCCGCCGCGCTGCAGCAATCCGGATTGGCGGACCAAATTACCCACATCTCAACCGGCGGCGGCGCCTCATTGGAAATGCTAGAAGGCAAAGTGCTGCCCGGCCTGGCCGCCCTGCAGGACAAGGAGTAAATATGCAACGCACCCCACTCGTGGCTGGCAACTGGAAAATGCACAAAACTGTGGCCGAAGGCCTGCAACTGGCCAAGGCCATGCTGCCCGGCCTGCAAGCCCTGGATGGGGTCGAGAGCCTGATCTGTCCGCCCGCCACAGCGCTGATGCCCATGTCGGCTTTGCTGGATGGCAGTGGTGTGGCCCTGGGTGCCCAGAACCTGCATTGGGAAGCGGAGGGGGCCTTTACCGGCGAACTGGCGCCGCAGATGATTGCCGAATTTTGCAGCTACGTGATTATCGGTCACTCGGAGCGCCGTGCCATTTTTGGCGAGAGCGACCAGGCTGTCCAGCGCAAATTGGCCGCTGCCCTGGATGCCGGCTTGGCGCCGATTCTGTGCGTGGGCGAAAGCCTGCAGGAGAACGAAGCCGGCCGGGCCGCCGAGGTACTCACCAGCCAACTGCGCGCTGCCCTCAGCGGGGTGACGCTAAACAAGCCCGGCGCGCTGGTGGTGGCTTATGAACCGATCTGGGCGATCGGCACCGGCAAGGCCGCCACCCCCGAAGACACTAATACCTTGCTGCGTAATGTAGTGCGGCCGACCCTGGCGGGCCTCTTCGGCGATGAGATCGCCGGTGGCATGCGCGTTCTCTATGGCGGTTCGGTGAAGCCCGATAACGCCGCCGCTTTCTTCCAGCAGGACGAGATTGACGGCGCGCTGGTGGGCGGCGCCAGCCTCACAGCGCCAAGCTTTGTGGGCATCGCCCAGGCGGCCCAATAGCGCGATGTTGGAATTTGAGGTTTCCACCCATCTAAACGCCAGCCCCGCGCAAGTCTACGCAGCCTGGTTGGATTCCCACCAGCATTCGATGATGACTGGCGGCCATGCGGATGTGAACGGCGATGTTGGTGCGTCCTTTAGCGCCTGGGACGGCTATATTCAAGGCACCAATCTGGAACTGGAACCCGGCGCCCGCATCCTGCAGCGCTGGCGTACCAGCGAGTTTGCCGACGATGAAGAGGATTCCCTGCTGGAGATTCGTTTTGAAGCTGAGGAGGACGGCACACGTGTGACGATCCATCACAGCCAGCTGCCACCGCACGGCGAAATTTATGAACAGGGCTGGATTAGCTCCTACTTTGAGCCAATGAAGTCTTTCTTTGGCCACGATTAAACTTCCCTCCGAATTCAAACAAACCATAACGACGATGTGCGGCGCAGCCGGTGAAGCCTGGCTGGCTGAATTGCCGGATCTACTGGATGCTGCGG
>OMJR01000113.1 GCA_900299355.1 Anaerolineaceae bacterium | reverse complement strand
GTGCTACCACCTCTACTTTGCGCTGGCCGACCGCGAGCTGCCCGGCGGCCAGTTGACCGCCACCGCGGTGGGCAACTGCTTCCGCTACGAATCCACCAATCTGAGTTCGCTGGAACGCCTGTGGAACTTCACCATGCGCGAAGTCATCTTCGTCGGCTCCGCCGATTTCGTGCTGGAGAACCGCGAAAAGGCGCGCCTACACATGCGCGAGGCCCTGGCGGAGATGGGTCTGGCCTATATGGTAGAAAGCGCCAACGACCCCTTCTTCGTGGGCGAGTTCCGCCGCCAGGCGGCCTTCCAGAACGCTTTCCAATTGAAGTACGAAATCCGCGCCCGGCTGCCCTTCAAGGACAGCACCCTGGCGGTGGGTTCCTACAACTACCACCAGGATTTCTTTGGGCGCCATTTGAATATCAGTCTGCCGGATGAGGGCGGTCCGGTGCACACCGGCTGCGTTGCCTTCGGCCTGGAGCGCATGGCCTATGCCTTCCTGGCCCAATACGGCCTGGACCCCAAGCTGTGGCCGGCCGCCATGCGGGAACGGATGGCATGAGCGCTGTAAGCTACCGCGAGTACCGCCCCGAAGATTTCCCGGTACTCAAGGACATGTACGCCCATTTAGACGAGTATTTACGTGGGCTGACCGTCAAGCTGCCCTTGCCGGAGTATGTCGGCCAGGTCTGGCTGGATAGCTTTGAGCGCACGCTGGGCAAGTTCAGCATGTTGCATATCGCTGAAGTGGATGGCGAGGTGGTCGGCTTTATGCTTTCGCGCGTGCTGCGTGTGCCGCCCCATTACGGCGGCGTGCTGGTCGGCGAATTGACCGATATGTATATCGACCCCCAGGCGCGCCGCATGGGCATCGGCCATGAGTTGTCGCGCCTGGCGATTAACTGGCTGCGTGACCAGGGTGTGCACTCGGTGGAAATCCAAGTCGTGGATGGCAACGAAGGCTCCTGGCGGCTCTACGAAAAGATGGGGTTTTATTTGGAACTGCGCCAGGGGCGCATGTTGATGGACGATTACCAGGACCCGGGGCCGCCGGCGGACTGAGCCATGGCCCTGCCCACCGTTAGCAAACAAGACGTGCTCGCCCTGCTGGGCGAGATTGGCGTGCAGGCCGGGGATGGCCTGCTGGTGCATTCGGCGCTGCAGTTTCTGGGCCAGCCCGAAAACGGCCCCGCCACCTATTTTGAGGCGCTGCAAGCAGCGGTCGGCCCCGCAGGCACGCTTGCCGTGCCGACCTTCAACTTTTGCTTCGCGCGCGGGGAGGGCTACGACCCGGCCACTGTACCTGCGGTCGGCATGGGCGCCTTGTCGGAATTTGTGCGCCAGCAGCCTGGCGCGCAGCGCACCACGCACCCCATGCAATCGCTGGCGCTTGTAGGCCGCCACGCCGCGGAACTGGCGGCGCTGGATACCCCCTCGGCCTTTGATGATGGCTCGGCCTTCGCGCGCATGCTGGAACTGGATTTCAAGTTGCTGTTGCTGGGCGCCAGCGTGAACGCCGCCTCCATGCTGCATTACAGCGAGCAGCGCGCCGAGGTGCCCTACCGTTACTGGAAGGATTTCAGCGGCCGTATCCGCCGCGATGGCGAGTGGAGGGAACACACTTACCGTATGTTTGTGCGCGATTTGGAGAGCGACCCGCAATTGGAAATCTCGGCCATCCAGCGCGAGCTGGAAGCGCGCGGCCAGTGGCACAGCCGAAAGCTCAATTACGGGGATATTGTCCAATGCCGGCTGGCGGATTTCGTGGCCGCGGCGGATGAACTACTGGCCGCCGACCCCTGGGTCTTCGTCACCAACCGGGCGGACATCCAGGCGGGGGATTAGCGCATGGCCTCCATGATGGAACTAATCGAGGAGCTGTGGTTCCTCAAGCGGGATTTGGTCTCGGATGACTATGACCGTGCGCTGGCGCGCCTGGGTAAAGAAGTGCCGATGACGGTGCACAGCATGCCCAGCGGCGCCAAGATTTGGACCTGGACCGTGCCTGATAAGTGGACCTGCCGCGAAGCCTGGCTGGAAACGCTGGATGGCCAACGCCTGATTGATTACGCCGACCACCCCTTGCACCTTGTGTCCTATTCGCAGCCCTTTGACGGCGAGATTAGCCGCACGGATTTGCTGCCCCACCTGCACGGCCACCCGCATCTACCGGAGGCCATCCCCTTTGTCTTCAAGTACTACCAGGCGGACTGGGGCCTGTGCGCCCCGCAGGCGTTGATTGACAGCCTGGACCAGGCGCGCTACCGGGTAAAGATTGACACGGTCTTCGAGTCCGGCGAGTTGAAGGTCGGCGAAGTCTTTGTGCAAGGCGAAATTGACGATTGCTTTGTGCTCGCCGCCCACCTGGACCACCCGGCGATGGTCAACGATGACTTGAGTGGGGTGGTGGTCGGCCTGGAAGTGATGCGGCAACTGCTGGCCGGGCCGCAGCCGCACTACAGCTACCGCTTCCTGATTCTGCCTGAGACCCAGGGCTCAATCGCCTATCTCAGCCAGCATGAAGATTTGATTCCATCCATGCGCGGCGGCCTCTTCCTGGAAATGCTTGGCACCGATGCGCCGCATGCGTTGCAGTTGTCCTATCAGGAGACCAGCGCGGCGGATGGCGCCCTGGCGCTGGCCCTGCTCGAACGGGAACCCGACGTGCATATCGGGCCATTGCGCACGATTATTGATAACGACGAGCGCCAGTTCAACGCGCCTGGCGTACGCGTGCCGATGCTCTCGCTCTCCCGGGTGGTGGACGCGCATACCGAAGAGTCGCGCTTCCGTCCCTATCCTGAGTACCACAGCAGCCTGGATAGCCCCGCGATCGTTAGCCAGGCGCGCCTGGCTGACTCGTGTGACACCGTGCTGGCCCTACTGCGCGCCTTTGACCAAACCCGCTATCTGGTCAACCACTATAAGGGCGAGGTCTTTGCCTCCGGCTTCGGCCTGTGGGTCGATTACCGCCAGGATCCCGAAGGCCACCGCCGCCACTTCCGCATCATGGATCGTATAGATGGCACCCGCACGGCGGCGGACATCGCCTTCGAGCTGGATTGCAGCCTGGCCGAGGTGAACGCGGTGGTGGACCCCATGATTGAGAAGGGCCTGGTCACGCTCAGCGACCAGCCGCAGCCCACCGATCCGCACCGTTAGTTGGCGGCTGCAAATGCGGCCCACTGGTAAGATTAATT
>OMJR01000112.1 GCA_900299355.1 Anaerolineaceae bacterium | reverse complement strand
TGGTCCATGAACTGCGAGAGCTGGCTGGAGCCATAGAACTCGCGCAGGGCGGCCACCACCGGGCGGATATTAATCAGGGTGACCGGGGAGAGCTGATCCTGGTCGCGGATCGACATGCGCTCCTTGATCACGCGCTCCATGCGGCGCATACCCACGCGCAGCTTGTTCTGGATCAATTCGCCCACCGTCTTCAGGCGGCGGTTGCCCAGGTGGTCGATATCGTCGGCGCTCTCAACGCCGTTGTTAATCAGGATCATGCGGCGGGCCAGGTTGATGATGTCCCACTTGGTCATCGTGCGATGCGTCAGCGACACCTGTTCCTTAAGCCCCAGTTTCTGGTTCAGCTTGTAGCGCCCCACCCGCTCCAGGTCGTAGTGGCGCTGGTCGAAGAGCTGGGTCTCCAGGAATTCGCGGGCGTTATCCAGTGTGGCCGGGTCGCCGGGGCGCATGCGCTTGAAGAATTCAATGATCGCGGCTTCGGCAACACTGATCTTGCCGCCCTGGGTATCCCATTCGGGTTCCTGGCGCAGCGTGGCCGGAATGAACTGGCGATCTTCGTTAGTGTCAATATCCGCAAAGAGGGCCAGGATTTCTTCGTCGGTGCCCTCGGTCAGCGGGTTGTTCTTGGTGCCGTCGTCCACCGCGGCCAGTGCGCGCAACAGGATCGTGATCGGAATGGTGCGCTTGCGGTTGAACTTCAGCGTCAGATAATCGGTCTTGCGCGTCTCAAATTCCATCCAGGCGCCGCGATCCGGGATCAGCTTGGCGGTGGCCAGCGGGCGGTTGGTGGCGCGGTCCACCGGCGCTTCGAAGTACACGCCTGGGGAGCGGATCAGCTGGGAGACGACGACACGCTCGGTGCCATTAATAATGAAGGTACCCTTCTCGGTCATCTCCGGGAAGTCGCCCAGGAAGATGTCCTGCTTGATCGGCTCGGGGACATCGGCGCCGGCCAGCAGCACGGATACGTACATCGGGCTGGCAAAGGTCAGGTCGCGCTCGATGCATTCTTCGATGCTGTACTTGGGATCCTCGAACCAGTAGGTCAGACCCCACTGCTCGGATTCGGGGCTGCGGCTGGGGAAATACAGGCGCATGCCCTTGTTGTAGGATTCAATTGGAGAGATCTCGTGGAAGAGATCGGAAAGCCCTTCGGCCTTGAGCCGCTCAAAGGAACTGAGCTGAACTTCGATCAGGTCGGGTAGCTCTAATTTAGTGGAAATTTGGGAATAAGACTTGGTGGGGGCTGCTTGCGCCATATGTACTCCTGCCGTGTAATAGCCACGAAAACGGCCCGCTTTCCAACGGGAAAGTGGGCGACTTCACAAACAGCTATTATAGACGTTCACAGATAGGAAAGTCAAGGGCGTTGATGAGGAAAATCTGAGCAATCGCGCCTATATTCTTCTAATTGACGCTGACTATACGCAATAGTATCATCTAGCTCCCAGGCTGGTCGGGTGATCGCGGGTGGATGCTCAGGCATCCGCTCTAGGAAAGTCCGCACTCCACAGAGCATGGCGCCGGATAAGGTCCGGGGCGGGGCAACCTGCCGGATCGGGCCACAGAGACATACCGCCGGTGCAAACCGGTAAGGCTGAAAAGGTGGTGTAAGAGACCACCGGCGCGGGCCGCAATGCCCGCGGCCAGGCAACCCCCGCCAGGAGCAAGGCCAAGCAGGAACAAGCGGCGGCTCGTCGCATTTGAGTTCCGGGTAGGCTGCACCGAGCTGGCGCGCGAGCGGCAGCCCAGATAGATGATCGCCCAGGTGGCCGGGATCGGGGACGACGTCAGCAATGATGTAAACCCAAGACCGTCCACTGGACAGAATGCGGCTTATAGACTGGCCTGGGAACTTAGCAACTGGTAATTCGTAAATGGTAATTGGCACGACGCCAGCTATCAATTACGAATTACCAGTTACTATTTAAGCGCAATCTAAAGTTCATCACACGTCTAGCTTAGGAGCTTCAATGTCACAGAATCTCACTCTAGGATATATCGGCCTCGGCCTGATGGGCAAACCCATGGCGCGCAACCTGCTCAAGGCTGGTTTCAAGGTGGTGGTGCACAACCGCAGCCGCGCCGCCGTGGAGGAATTAGTCGCCCAGGGCGCCATTGAAGCCCACTCCCCCAAAGAGGTCGCAGAGCAGGTCGACATCGTTTACACCAATCTGCCCGACTCCCCCGATGTAGAGTTGGTCGCCCTGGGCGCCGACGGCATCATCGAGGGCGCCCACGAGGGCCTGATTTTTATCGACCACTCGACCATCAAACCAGAGACCGCCCGCCAGGTAGCTGAGGCGCTGGCCGCCAAAGGCGTGCGCGCCTTGGATGCCCCGGTCAGCGGCGGTGACATCGGCGCCCAGCAAGGCACGCTGACCATCATGGTCGGCGGCGACGCAGCCGCGCTGGAGACCGCCCGCCCGGCGCTGGAAGCCATGGGCCGCAACATCACCCACATCGGCGGCCCCGGCGCGGGCCAAGTCGCTAAGTGCTGCAACCAAATCATGGTCGTAGCCCAGATGGCCGCGATGGGCGAGCTGCTGATTTTTGCGCGCAAAGCCGGGGTGGACCCGCAGAAGGTGGTCGCCGCCATCCAGGGCGGCGCGGCCCAATGTTGGGCGCTGGACAACAAGCCGGTCAAGCTCTTCGCCGGCGACCGCCAGCCGGGCTTCAAAGCCTACATGCAAGCCAAGGACCTGACCATCGTGCGCGAGACGGCCGAGGCTTACGGGATGCCGCTGCCTGCCGGGCAGGCCAACGCGGCGCTCTTCGACCAGATGCTGGAGTTGGGTATGCGCGATTTGGATAACTCCGCCGTGGTGGGCGTGATTGAGGAGCTGGCGGGGACTACGCTATTGGAGGATTAGTTCACCACAAAAGGCACAGAGGACACAAAGCTAATCCGTCATTGCGAGGCGGGCGACCGCAGGTCGACCAACGAAGCAATCTACAACTGGATTTTTATTACAACCCTAAGGGAAAAACCAACTCAACTAACAAAATGGCGGGGTAGATTGCTTCGGTCGCTTTGCTCCCTCGCAATGACTATCTTTCTCAGCTAGCACCCCACTTCTAGTGCCATATCAGGCGTTAATTTGTACAGCGTCAATTTGGCTGGGGGTCCGGGGGAAAGCCATTTCCCCCGGCGGGGCGTGGGGCCAGCGGCCCCACAATAAGAATTTCTAACTTTACGCCGAACTAAAGAAAAACCGAATAGTGCACGAACGCCGCGACCACTATCGCCCCCTGCCCCAGCAAGCCGGCCGCCACCTGCGCCCAGGCGGGCACGCGCCGTTCCCCGAAGACCTGCTCCCAGCCGTGCCATAGCGTCGCGGCCACGAACAGGAAGGCTCCCGCATCCAATAGATAGCTCTCCGCCAGCGGCCAGGTACGGTCGATTTGCTTGAAGACCGCCGCATACAGCAGCAGCCCGTAGGCCGCCACCTGCGTGGCCAGCATCCATTTAGCCAGCCCTTGCCCCGCGCTAAAACGCCGGAAGGCTTGTATGGCTAGCGCCATGACCAACACGGCCACTATCGCCGCGGGAATGTAGGCATACGCATCCGGCCGGAAGACATCCAGGCCCAGCGCATACAGCAGCGCCATCAGCGGCGGCAGCCCGGCCGCCAGCCGCCCTTGCCCCAATTGCGCCAACGACTCGGCCAGCAATCCCAACAATAAAGCCACAAAGAAATAAGCCAGGAAACGCTCTTCGCCGCCGCCGGTAAACATCTGCACCCCCGTTTGGCTGTACAGCCAGGCCATCAGGGCCGCATAGGCACCAGCCGCCGCGTATGTGCGCCAAGCCGCCTGACTGCGTTGAGCCGCGTAGGCGCTCAGCGCAATCAGGCCCGCAGCCAGCAGCAGCAAGCCCATCAGGCGCCGCCCCGCTTTTGGAAGCCGAAGCGGTCCAGCACGGCGTCGTTGTCGCGCCACCCGGGGCGCACCTTGACCCGCAGGCGTAGGAACACCTTGCGGCCGCTCATGCGTTCAATCTCCTTGCGGGCGGCGGTGCCAATCTCTTTAACCATCTGGCCAGCCTGCCCAATCACAATGCCCTTGTGCGATTCGCGTTCCACAAAAATCGTGGCCTCAATCTTGGCCCCGCTCTCGTCGCGCTCAATGTATTCATCAATGCGCACCGCAATCCCGTGCGGCACTTCGTCGCGCAGCAAGTTCAACGCGGCCTCGCGAATCAGATCAGCCGCAATCTGGCGCTCGGCCAGGTCGGTCACCTGCTCCTCGGGAAAGAAAGCCTCGCCTTCCGGCAGTGCCGCAAACAGCGCATCCAGCAAATCACCCAAACCAGCGCCCTGGGCGGCCGAGATGCTCAGGGGCTGGGCGGCGTCCACCAGCTCCAGGTAGGCGTCCTGGCGCTTGGCCTTCAGCAGCGGGTCCACCAGGTCGGTCTTGTTCAGCGCCAGAATCAGCGGCCGTTCGCCACGGCTGGCGCTCACGCGCTCGGCCAGCAGGCGGTCCTCCCCGCCGGGCAGCGTATCCAGGTCGACCACCATCAGGATGAGGTCGGCATCTTCCAGCGCGGCTAGCGCTTCATCGTTCATCAGTTCGCCCAGCTTGTTGCGTTCCTCGTGCAGGCCAGGCGTATCGGTGAACACGATTTGCCCGCGCGCTTCGCTGAGGATGCCCAGTTGGCGCCGGCGGGTGGTCTGCGGCTTAGACGACACCGCGGCGACCTTTTGGCCCAGCAGCGCGTTCATCAGCGTCGACTTCCCCACATTGGGCCGCCCCACCACGGCCACGAAACCAGATTTGAAAGCGTTTTCTGCCATGGCGGCATTCTATCAGGGCTAACCACGATTCGCACCAACGGCGTGGAGTTTGCCGTAGGCAAACTCCTTAAAGCGGATTGCTCCGCAATCCTCTACTTTACAAAAGAACGCCCATCCTGTACAATCAGTGCTTGCAATTTAGGAAAGATATTGGAGGCACGCTTTGGCAAACCTGAAATCCGCCATCAAGCGCAATCGACAAAACGAAAAACGACGCCTGCAGAACCGCCAGTACCGAGGCGGCGCCCGCTCGGCGGTCAAGAAAGCCAATCTGGCCCTGGAAAGCGGCGACCTGGAAGCGGCCCGCGCCGCGACGGCGGACGCCGCCAGCGCGCTGGACACCGCCTCCAGCAAAGGCGTGATTCACAAGAACAACGCCGGCCGTCGCAAAGGCGCCCTGATGGCCAAGTTGGCCCAACTGGAATCCGGCGGCAAGTAAGCAGCCAACTACCCTGTACGCCAAAGCGGGAGCGCAAGCTCCCGCTTCTTGTTTCCCCAGCACTTCGCTTATAATCCCCACGCCATGTTTGAGCAGGAAAAAGCCCACCTCGAAAGCGCCCTGCGCGCCTTCCTAAAAGAACAAGACGTTCCCGCCCTCGCCGACATCCAGTGGAGCCAGATTCCTTTTTCCGGGGAATGGGGCGTATCCACCTCCTTCTTCCAGGCGGCCGCGAACGAAGCCCGCGCTGGTAAAAAGGTTAACGTGCCCCAACGCGCCGCGGAGCTGGCCGAAGGCGCCGCAGCGCACCTGGGCCTGCCCGCCGGCTTCAGCCGCGTCGAAGCGGTCAAGGGCTACCTCAACCTCTACTTCGCCGCCCCCGATTACGCCGCGCGCGTGATTGCCGAAGCGCTCGGCCAGGGCGCGGACTACGGGCAGGGTGCGGATAGCGGCCAGCGCATGATGGTCGAATTCTCGCAGCCCAACACCCACAAGGCTTTCCATGTCGGCCACCTGCGCAACATGATTTTGGGCGCCGCGCTGGCCAACATCCTTGAGTTCGCCGGCCACGAAATTGTGCGCGCCAATTACATTGGCGACTTTGGCAAGGATGTGCTCAAGTGGATGTGGAATTACCGCGAACGCCACCTGGGCGAAGAGCCGCCCGCCGAGGATGTCACCCGCTGGATGGGCGACCTCTATTCCGAAGCCAACAAGCAGCTGGACGCCAATCCCGAGCAGGCCGAAAAAGAGATCCAGGCGCTCTTCGCCGCCTGGGAAGCCGACGACTCCGACGTCCACGCCCTCTGGGCCAAGACCCGCCAGTGGTCGCTGGATGGCTTCAACCAAATTTACGACGTGATGGGTATCCACTTCGACCGTATCTATTACGAAAGCGAAATGGAGAAGCCCTCCAAGCAAATCGTGGCCAAGTTAATCGAAGACGGCATCGCCATCGACGAACGCCCGGATGGCCCGGTGATTGTCAAACTCGACGAACTGCTCGGCAACGAGCAGGAGCACTATCGCGTGCTGGTATTGCTGCGCTCGGATGGCAGCGCCCTCTACGGCGCCTGGGATTTGGCCCTGGCCCTGACCAAGTTCGAAGAATACGAGCTGGATAAATCCATCTACGTGGTGGATGTGCGCCAGTCCTTGCACTTCGAGCAGGTCTTCAAAACCCTTGAATTGGCCGGCTATAAGGACCAGGTCGCCAATGTCTTCCACCTGCCCTATGAGGTCGTCAACCTGCCCGGCAACGTGGTGCTCTCCTCCCGCGAAGGCGTGGTCGTACTGCTGGAAGAATTGATCCGCGAAGCCACCATCCGCAGCGGTGAGATCGTGGCCGAAAAGAATCCCGAGCTGGACGCCGACACCCGCGCCGAGGTGGCCACCGCCGTGGGCTTGGCCGCTATGAAGTACCCCATGCTGGCCCGCGAGAATACCAAGGTCGCCACCTTCGATTGGGAAGCCGCCCTGGATTTTAACGGCCAGGCCGCGCCCTACATCCAGTACGCCCACGTGCGCGCCAACAGCATACTGCGCCGCGCCGAGGCTGACCTCGACTCAGTCGCCGCCCCTTCGCACGAGCACTCTGAAAGCGAAATCGAGCTGATTGACCGCATCTCCCAATTTCCGGAGATCGTGCAGCGCGCCGCCACCGAGTACAAGACCTTGCACATCACCAATTACGCCTTCGAATTGGCCAAGGCTTTCAACGATTTCTACGCCAATTCGCCCGTCCTGCAAGCCGATGATGCGGTGCGCAATTTCCGCCTGCGCCTGGTAGCGGCCGCCAAGGTGGCCCTGGCTAACAGCCTGCGCCTGCTCGGCATTCAGGCGCCGGACGTGATGTAAGTTTTCTCTCCCACCAATACAACTATGGCCCCCTCTCAACGCCACTTCTACCTCCTGCCGCCGACCCAGTTTCGGGTTACCTATGCCATCAACCAGTGGATGGACCCGGCCCGCCCAGTAGACCAAAGCAAGGCCATGCAGCAATGGCTAGCCTTAAAACAAACCTATGAAGACCTGGGCGCAAAGGTTGATTTAATCGAAATCGCCAACCCGCAACCCGACCATGTCTTTGTCGGAGACTCGGTTTTTCTCTTTGGGGATAAGGCCGTCGCCAGTCGCTTCCGCTATGCGGAACGCACCGAAGAAGTGGAACCCATCCTGGCCGAATTCGAAGCTCTTGGCTATCAGGTCTTGCGCCTACCCGAGACGCTCTATTACGAAGGCAACGGCGATACCGTTTATTGGAACGGTCGGCTACTGGCCGGCTACGACCAGCGCAGTAGCCTGGAAGCCCACCAGGAACTTGAAGCGCTGCTGGGGCTGCCGGTCGTTTCGCTGGATGTCCAGGCGCCCCACTTTCATGTGGATACCTGCATCACCCCGCTCGACGAGAATACGCTGGCCTATGTCGCCGGTTCCCTCTCCGCCGAGAGCATGGAACTCGTCCGCGGTCTAGGCGCCAATCTAATAGAAATCAACGCCGATGAGGGCCTGCGCCTGGCAGGCAACTGCATCACTATCGACGGCCATGTGGTCCTCAGCACCACCGAAGCCCCGGCCTTCCAGGCCGCGCTGGTGGCCGCGGGCTTCACGCCCCACCCGCTCGACCTGGGTGAATTCGCCAAGTCCGGCGGCGGCGCCAAATGCCTCACGCTGGAAGCCTATCCAGTTGCTTAAACAAAAAGACCGGCGTGGCCGGTCTTTTCAGTTCTTGGCGGGTTCGATTTCCAAACGATAACCCACCCCCCGATGGGTAATCAATAATTTTGGGTCGCGGGGGTCCTTCTCAATCGCCTGCCGCAACCAACTAATATGCACGTCCAGTGTGCGCGTGTCGCCCGTGTAATCAGTACGCCACACTTTCTTGAACAGGTCATTGCGTTTGACCACTTCCCCAGAATGATCAATCAATTCTTTCAGCAGGCGCACCAGGCGTGGGGTCAACGTCGTCTTCTTGCCACGCACGCGCACAAAGTGGGCATCCAGATCCAAATAGATCGGCCCGGCCTTCAACAAGCTGTCTTCATCTTCCGGCAACAAGGGGCCAATACGGTTGATCAATTTGCGCTGGGTAAAAGGCAATTCCAGAATTTCGTTGGCACAATCAAAGTCTTTTTCAACGCCCCGCTCCGGATCGGAGATCAGAATAATCGGCATGCCGTTGACCCGCTCGCGCAGCGATTGGCAGATGCGCGTACCGCTGGTGCGCATTGAAGCCGCATCCACGACCACCAGGTCGTGCTTCTTGCCTTTGACTTTGTTGACGGCTTCTTTGCCGGTCGACACGCGGTCAACCTTAAAGCCCTTTTGCAGTAATGCAGGCACAAAAGCGGGGTTGCTGTTCCAGCGCCCTTCCACCCAGAGGATGCTGGCGCCGGCGGCCCGGGATGCTTTGCCAGCCATACTTATGCTGTCCCCACTACGGATTGTGTGTCTTTTACGGCCACGCTGCCTCCCGGTGTGGCGGCATTATAACGCACAACCTTAACAAATCCAAAATCGGCGATTAACGTTAACGAATAGCCCCAACCTTAAAGAACTCGTTGGGCCTTGTCATCGATCTATTTTCACCCAATCATAAAGTTAAAATTCAGCATGATAGAATTGCCAACCAATGCTCATGGCGTGAGCGATTGAACCAGCCACCAGCGCCGAGGTCCGCCAGCGATGTCCCAAATGATCGAAGTCGTGATTGATAGCATCCGCGTAGGATTGATGTCCCAGCAACGCGTCGTGATTCTGCGCGAGGTGGATGCTGACCGCTATCTGGCGATTTGGATTGATCCCTACATGGCTGAACAAATCACCTTTGCCTTGCAAGAGGTCGAAGTGGCCCGCCCCATGACCCACGATCTGATCCGCGAAATGCTGCGCGCCATGGACGCCCGCGTGACGCGCGTGGAAGTGCACAGCCTGAAAGGCGACGTCTTCTACGGCAACATCGTGGTCGAAGCCGACGGCAAGGCCATAGATATCGACTCGCGGCCCTCGGATGCCCTGGCCTTGGCGGTGCGCACACATGTGCCCATCCTGGTCTCCGAGGAAGTCATGGAGGCCGCTGGGATCATCCCCGAGGACGACATGGATGAAGAAAGCAACAACGGCACGCTGGGTGAAGAAGGCCAGGAACGCCTGGAAGTCTTCCAGGACTTTCTCGACAATCTGAAAATCAGCAGCGACGACGACGAGGATGATGAGGCCTCGCAAAACTAAGCTTCCTTTTTCTATTTAAGCCATGAGTGACTCGTACTCCACCGACGTAGAGCAAAGTGCTGCTCCCCAGATCCTGCCCCACAGCCGCGAGGCTGAGGAGGCCGTGATCGGTTCGGTGCTGATTAATCCCGAAGCCTATTACGATGTCGCCGAATTCCTCTCTGTTGATGATTTCTACACCCACCGTCTGCGCTGGGTCTGGGAAGCCTTTACCCGCCTGCACGAGCAGCGTGAACCGATCGACCTGCTGACCGTCACTGAGGACCTGGAGGCTCAAGGCCACCTAGCCGAGGTCGGCGGCGCGGCCTTCCTCACCGGCCTGATCAACAACGTACCCACCTCATTGCACGCCGAGGCCTACGGCCGCCTCATTCAAAAGAGCGCCGTGCGCCGCCGCCTGTTGCAGGCCGCCAACGCGATCGCCAAGACCGCCTACCAGGAGGACCTTACCGTTGAAGCCGCGATTGACGAGGCCGAGAAGGCCGTCTTCGGCGTCAGTGAGCAGCGCCTGGCCACCGACCTGCAGCCGATCAAAGAAGTGCTCAGCGATTATTACGACCGGGTGGACCAACTGGCCCGCCGCGACGAAGAAATCTTCGGCGTCCCAACTGGCTTTATTGATTTGGACCGGCTGCTGGGCGGGTTGCAGCCTTCCGATTTGCTGATCATTGCCGGCCGCCCGGGCCAGGGTAAAACCAGCTTCCTGATGTCGGCTGCTAAGAACGCCGCCCAGACCTATAAGAAGCACGTGGCCATCTTTTCCATGGAAATGTCCAACGAGCAGCTGGTGCAGCGCCTGATCTCCCAGGAAACCGGCATCAATTCGCAGCGCCTGCGTACCGGCAAGCTGGAAGAAAACGAATGGGATCTCTTCGCCCAGGCGATCGAAACGCTGGGCAACACCCACTTTTTCCTGGACGACACGCCCGCGATTACGCCTACCCAGATGCGCGCCAAGTGCCGCCGCTTGCACATGGAATTCGGCCTGGACATGATCATTGTCGACTACCTGCAGCTGATGCAGGGCGACACGCGCACCGATAACCGCGTGCAGGAAGTCAGCTATATTTCGCGTAATCTCAAGGTATTGGCGCGTGAACTTAACGTGCCGGTGCTGGCCGCTGCCCAGCTATCCCGCGCGGTGGAACAGCGCGCCGACAAGCGCCCGGTGCTATCCGATTTGCGCGAATCCGGATCCCTGGAGCAGGACGCCGACATCGTCATGTTTATCTACCGGCCCGAATTCTATGAAGAGGACAGCCTGCGCAAGAACGTGGCCGAGATTATGGTCAGCAAGCACCGCAACGGCCCCACCGGCAAAATTGAATTGATCTTCCGCGACAACCTGGCCAAGTTCGAGAACGCCGCCACCCGCCATGTCGACCTCTCGGAATTCTAAGCCGTGGCCTCCTTCGACGGCTTCCCGGGCGGCAAGGTCAGCTTCACCCGCATTCCCGGCCCCTTCTTTAAAGAGTTGCTGCCCCAGATTGACGACCTGAACGAGTTGAAGGTCACCCTGTATGCCTTGTGGCAATTGGAGCGCATGGAGGGCGAGCTGCGCTATCTGCAGCCCCAGGATTTCAGCGAGGACGCGCTCTTTATGGGCGGACTGGCGACCAGGGGCGCCACGGCGCTGGAGTCGCTGGACTCCGCCCTGGCGGCTGCCGTCAAACGCGGCACGCTGCTGCGCGCCGAGCTAGAATTGGGCGGCGAAGCGCGGCACTTCTATTTTCTCAACACCCCGCGTGGCCGCGCCGCCGTGCAGGAAATCGCCGATGGCCAATGGCAACCCTCTGGCGACGAGCGCTTCCCGATTGAGTTGTCGCAGGAACGGCCCAACGGGTTCGCGCTTTACGAGCAGCACATTGGCCCGTTGACGCCCATGATTGCCGAAGCGCTGGGCGACGCCGAAAAGGAATTTCCGCAGGGCTGGATCGAAGAGGCGCTGCGCATTGCTGTCGAAAACAATGCCCGCAAGTGGAGTTACGTACAAGCCATCTTGCGGCGCTGGCAGGAAGAAGGACGCGATGAAGGGCGACATCAAGGATCTACTGAAAAAGATCGACGCAAATACGTCGAAGGCGAGTTCAGTGACTTCATCGAGCACTGAGGAAAGCCACCTCAAGCCGGAATTCGCCGGCGACCCGGATTGCCCGCATTGCGGCGGTTTGGGCTACCTGCGCGCCGACCGCCCGCTGGGCGACCCCGATTTCGGCAAGATCGAAATCTGCACCTGCCGCCAGGAAGAGGTCGCCCAAAATTCGCGCCGCAAGTTGTACGCGATCAGCCGCCTGAATGAGCTCAAGGGGCTGACCTTTGAAAATTTCGAGCCGCGCGGCCAAATCGGGCTGCCCGCCAAGCACGCCCAATCCGTGGAGCAAGCCTTCAACCAGGCCCAGCTCTTCGCCAAAGAATTGGAGGGCTGGCTGCTATTGGAAGGTGGTTACGGCAGCGGCAAGACCCACCTGGCGGCCGCGATTGCCAACTTCGCCGTCAGCCTGGGCATCCCGACGATCTTTATCACCGTGCCCGACTTGCTGGATACATTGCGCTTTTCCTTTGGCGGCCAGGAAGCCAGCTTCGAGGAACGCTTCGAGGAAATTCGCCAGGCGCCGCTGCTGATCCTGGATGACTTCGGCACCCAGAACGCCACCGCCTGGGCCCAGGAAAAGCTCTTCCAAATCCTGAATTATCGCTACACCAATCAGCTGCCCCTGGTGGTAACTACCAACCTATCACTGGACCAAATCGAAGGCCGCATCCGCAGCCGGCTCAGCGACCCGCAACTGGTCAGCCGCCTGCGCGTCAGCGCCCCTGATTACCGCCGCCCAACCGACGACACCACCCAGAACAGCCTGTCCTCGCTGGGCACGCTGCGCAGCCGCACCTTCGCCAGCTTTGAGACCCGCGAGGATGAAGCCCTGCCCGCTGACGATGTACGCAGCCTGAAGAAGGCGCTGGCCGCCGCGACCAAGTATGCCGAACGCCCCCAAGGCTGGCTGGTGCTCACCGGCTCGCACGCCAGCGGCAAATCGCATCTGGCGGCCGCCATTGCCAATGCAGCCCAGGATAGCGGCGCGCTGCCGCTTTATGTAATGGTGCCAGACCTGCTCGACCATTTGCGCGCCACCTTTAACCCTCAAAGCCCGGTCAGCTACGACCGCCTCTTTGAGGAAGTGCGCCGTTCGGAATTGCTGGTGCTAGACGATCTTGGCACCCAATCGGCCACCCCCTGGGCGCGCGAGAAACTCTATCAGTTATTCAACCATCGCTACAACGCGCAATTGCCCACCGTGATCACCACCGCCGATACCCTGGATCAGGTGGATCCGCGCATCCGCAGCCGCATGCTGGATACCCGCCTGTGCACGATTTTTGCCCTCACCGCCCCACCCTATACCGGGCGCAAGAAAAAGTAGCTTCATCTTTCTTCACCACAAAGAGCACAAAGTTCTTTAATTAACGGAGTCGAGGCTTTAGCCGGTGATTACAAATTCGGCTAAAGCCTCGACTCCGCGCTTTCATAAAGCGCCTACTAAATATTTCCTTTGTGAACTCTGTGTACTTTGTGAGCTTTTTGGTTAAGCTTCCGCCTTCATCCTTCCGCCCTCTTCCCTCATCCTTCTAAATACTCTCCACCCACATACTGCTCGCCAGCTCGTAGCCAATCACCTGGTCGCTGCGATCCATCTGCAGTCGCAGCGGGCCGCGGAAGGGCGCCCGGCTCACCAGGCTGAATTCCACGCCGGGGGTCAGGCCCAGCTTGGCGATATAGCGCAACTTATCCATATCGTGGGTGCGCACGCGGCTCAGGCGGAAGTTCTCCCCGATCTCCTGATCCACCAATGGTTTGTCATCCGGGAAGCTGATCACCCCTTCCTTGCTCGGGATCGGCTCGCCATGCGGGCAACGCGTGGGATGGCCGGTCAGCTCCGACATGCGGTCTTCCAGCTCCTCGTTGATCCCCCGTTCGAACAGATCGGTGAGGTCGTGCGCCGAGGCCCAGTCATAGCCCATCACTTGCACCAGGAAGACTTCGCTCAGGCGATGGCGGCGCAGGGAGGGCATCGCGATGCGCTCACCGTCCTTGGTCAGGCGCACCCCACGATAAGGCTCATAATCAGCATAGCCGCCATCCGTCAGACGCTTGATCATGCGCGAGATCGCCTGGGGCGAGGAATCAACATGCTCCGCCAAATGGGATAGCGACACCTGTTCGTGGTCCTGCTGCAAACGAAAGACCTCAGCCGCGTAACGCTGCATTGCCTGGCTGGGGCTACCGTCGAGATCTAAATTGTCGTGTAAGTCCGTCATTACACTCCGTCAAAATCCTCAACCGTGTTGAAGACCAAATTAATATGAGTATATTGATAAAAATTATTCACGTCATTATACTACCGCAGATTGAGATATGTTTCACAAAACCCATTACCCCCGTAGGAGATTTCTTACATGCACCACCGTTTTAACCTGTTAACTCTGCTTTTGCTCGGCGCGCTCATTGTGGGCGCTTGCGCCGGCCCCAACGCAACCCAGGAGACGCCAGCCGCCACCGACCCGGAAGCCGAAACGGAAGACTCGGCCGACGAAACCTCCGCTGATGATGCGGGCGAAGGTTCGCTGGTGATCTATTCCGGGCGCAGTGAGACCCTGGTGGCGCCCATCATCGAGCAGTTTGCCAATGCGACCGGCATCGAAGTTGAAGTACGCTACGGTAGCACATCCGAGATGGCCGCCATCCTGCTGGAAGAGGGCGAGAATTCGCCCGCTGATATCTTCTGGGCCCAGGATCCTGGCGGCCTTGGTGCGGTGGCCGACGCCGGCCTCTTCAGCACCTTGCCGGATAACCTTCTGAGCCGCGTAGACCCCCGCTTTGCTTCTCCCGAAGGATTGTGGGTTGGCATTTCCGGACGCGCACGTGTTATCGTGTATAACACTGAAATGCTCAGCACCGATGATTTGCCCGACGACATCGTGGCCTTCACTGATCCGGAATGGGCCGGCCGCATTGGCTTTGCGCCGTCCAATGGATCCTTCCAAACCATGGTGACCGGCATGCGTGAGGCCTGGGGCGAGGACGCCACCCGCGATTGGTTGGCCGGGATCGCTGCCAACGGCCCTTCGCTCTACGAGAACAATACGGCTACCGTGACCGCCGTAGGCGCCGGTGAGGTGGAAGTAGGTTTTGTCAACCACTACTATCTCTATCGCTTCCTGGCGGAAGAAGGCGAAAGCTACCCCGCCCGCAATTTCTACCTGAACGACGGCGGCCCGGCATCGCTGGTGATGGTCGCTGGCGCCGGCCAACTGGCCTCCAGCCAGAACCCGGAAAATGCTGAGCGCTTCCTGGATTTCTTGCTTTCCACCGTAGCGCAGCAATACTTCGCCAGCCAGACCTACGAGTATCCCCTCGTCGAGGGTGTTGTTACCTCCAGCCTGCTTACTCCGCTTAGTGAACTGAACACGCCGGATATCGCCTTGGGCGACCTGGCCGACCTGCAGGGCACCGTGGAGCTATTGCAGGAAGTGGGTCTGCTTCCCTAACTCGTGTCACGGCTGACGGTCAGAGACCTCTGGTCCACCGGCCAGCTGAGGGCGCGCCAGGCGCGGTTTTTGCTGCCCAGCCAGCGCGCCCTCTTTTTGCTCTGGATCCCATCCGGATTGGCCGCCGGCGCCGTGCTGCTGCCCATCCTGTATCTGCTCATACGCGCACTCGGTGGCGGTGAATCCTCCTGGGAAATCGTGCTGCGCCCCCAAACCCTGGAAACTCTGTGGCGCACTGTGTGGCTGGCCTTTTGGGTCACCGTGCTATCTATTGCCATCGCTTTGCCTTTGGCCTGGCTCACCACGCGCAGTGATCTTCCCGGCCGGCGGCTGTGGGCCGTGCTGACCCCGCTGCCTTTGGTCGTGCCCAGCTATGTGGGCGCCTATCTTTTCGTGTCTGCGCTCGGGCCGCGCGGCCTACTGCAAACCCTGCTGGAAGCGCCCTTCGGCATTACCCGCTTGCCCGATATCTACGGCTTGCCCGGCGCACTCCTGGTGCTGACCCTGTTGAACTATCCTTTTCTGCTGCTCACGTTGCGGGCAGCCCTGCTGCGTCTAGATCCGGCCCTGGAAGAAGCCGCCGCAAGCCTCGGCCTGAACCGCTGGCAGACCTTTTGGCGGGTCACACTCCCTCAACTGCGTCCGGCAATCACCACCGGTAGCCTGCTGGTGGTCCTATATGTGTTGCGTGATTTTGGCGCAGTGGCGATCATGCGCTACAACACCTTTACCCGGGTCATTTATATTCAATACCAGAACAGCTTTAACCGATCGGCGGCCGCTTCGCTGGCCCTGGTCTTGATTGTGTTGTCCCTGATTGTCCTGATCCTGGAGTTGCGCGCGCGCGGGCGCGCCCGATTGGCCAGCCCCAATCGGCCCAGCCGCCGGCCCGCCCGGCTGCCTTTGGGCCGCTGGCGCTGGCCTGCGCTGCTTTTTTGCCTGGCAATTGTTTCCGTGTCCCTGGTTCTGCCAGCTGGTCTATTGGCCTATTGGCTTCTTCGCGGCCTTGCCGCCGGTGAAGTGTTGGGTGATCTCTGGGCCACGGCTGGCAACTCACTTCTGGCTTCCGGCCTGGCCGCGCTGGCCGCATTGACCTGCGCTCTGCCCATCTCTATCCTTGAAGTCCGCCGGCATAATGCGGCCAGCCGCCTGCTGGAACGGATCAGCTACGCGGCCTTTGCGTTGCCCGGAATCGTGATTGCTTTGGCACTGGTATTCTTCGGCGCCAACTATGTGCCTTCCCTCTACCAAACCTTGTCTATGCTGGTGCTGGCCTACGTGATCCTTTTCCTGCCCCAAGTGGTCGGCACTGTGCGCACGTCGCTGCTTCAAGTCCATCCCAATATGGAAGAGGCTGGGCGCGGCCTCGGAAAATCGGCCATCGAGGTCTTTGCCCGCATCACCCTGCCTATGGTTCGGCCTGGCATCATCTCTGGGGCGGCCTTGGTTTTCCTCACCGCGATGAAGGAATTGCCAGCCACCCTGCTGCTGGCGCCAAGCGGCTTCCCCACCCTGGCCACCAGCGTGTGGTCCAGTGTTTCCGAAGCCTTCTTTGCCCGCGCCGCGGCGCCAGCGCTCTTGCTGGTGCTGCTTTCCTCATTGCCGTTGGCCCTGATCGAGATCCGCCAGCAGGCAAAAGATAAAATAGTCAGATGACCGCCAACGCCCTCGCACTTAACAATGTAAGCAAAACCTACGGGGTTGATATTGGCGTCCACAACCTCAACCTGGAATTGGCGCAGGATCACATTTTGGCTCTCGTGGGGCCAAGTGGTTGCGGCAAAACCACCACGCTTCGCCTGATCGCCGGGTTCGAGCGCCCAGATGTGGGCAGCATTCATATATCCGACCGGCTGGTGGCCGATCCGTTTCAGACCACACCGCCTGAACAGCGGGGGATTGGCATGGTCTTCCAGGAGCACGCGCTGTTTCCCCACCTAACGGTCGGGGACAACGTGGCCTTTGGGCTGCGGCGCCGTGACGCCAGCCGGACTGAGCGGGTCCGCTTCATGCTGGCATTGGTCGGCCTCGAAGCGCTGGCCCACCGCTTCCCGCACGAATTATCCGGCGGCGAACGCCAGCGGGTTGCCCTGGCCCGCGCTCTGGTCCCCCAACCCGCCCTGGTGCTGCTGGATGAGCCCTTTAGCAACCTGGATGCTGACCTGCGCCTTAAAATGCGCGAGGAGGTGCGGGTTATCCTCAAAGGCATACAGACTCCTGCAATCTTCGTTACCCACGACCAGGACGAAGCCCTGTTTATGGGAGACCAGTTGGCCGTCATGCACGCCGGGCGCATCGAGCAAATTGGCGAGCCCGAGACCATCTTTCATGTACCCGAGACGCGCTTTGTAGCAGAGTTTATGGGAGAGACCGATTTCTTGGAAGGCGAAGTCAAAACCGATGGTATCCAAACAGAAATTGGATTGGTCAGACAAGAGGTTGGCTTTGCCCTAGGCACGCCAGTGGAGTTAGCCTTGCGTCCCGACGATGTCAGCATTACGCCGAAAGTTGGCGCTGCAAGCCTGGTTCTGGCACGGCGCTTCACCGGCGCATTGAATGTATATCGGCTGCGGTTGCCTTCGGGGCGCTTGCTGCACGCTTTTGCTCCCCACGATGTGATTTATCAGCCCGGCACCCCGGTTGAGATTGCGCTCAGTGCCCGGCACAAGCTGGCTTGCTTTTCACGGCAAGCGGCAACCATATCTTAAAGGGAAATTGCACAAGCCTTAACCATTTGCCGCGGCAATGCAAGCGAATTGTGCATATAATAAGCCTTAGTATGACACGCGAAACACTTGACCGAAAACTGCAAGAACTGTCTGACGAAGTATTGCTGTTAGGCAGCATGGTGGAACAGGCCACGCTGGTCGCCGTACGGGCGCTGAAAGAACGCGACCTGGCCAAATCCCAAAAGATTTACGATGGCGATAAGCAGATCAACGATCTGCGCTTCCAGTTGGAAGAACGCACCATCACCCTGATCGCTACTCAACAGCCGATGGCCCGCGACCTGCGCCTGCTCACCTCCATCCTGGAAGTGATTACCGAGTTGGAGCGCATGGGCGATTATGCCAAAGGCATTGGCCGCATCAACATCAACCTGGGTCCTGAAAGCCGCTTGAAACCCCCGGCTGAGTTGATCGAAATGGCTGAAACTGGCGTCGATATGTTGCACCGCGCCCTGGAAGCCTTCGTGACCGGCGACGAAGACATGGCCCGCGAAATCCCCAAGGACGACGACCGCGTGGATGATTTGTTTAACCGCGTGCAATCCGAACTTCTGGCGGGCATGCATGACCAACCCAGTGAAATCGAAGATGTAAATCACTTGCTGTGGGCGTGCCACAACCTGGAACGCCTCGCCGACCGCGTCACCAACATCTGCGAGCGCACCTTGTTCATCACCTCCGGCGTGCTGTTGGAATTCGATAGCACCGACGACGAAGCGCGCAAAGCAGTTTCCTAACGTATTCATTTGACAGCCACAATTGAGTATGTGATACTAACCGCGAGGCGAGACAGCCTCCACTCCCACGCTATTCCATAGCAGAGGAGGTGTTGCCAATGGATAGTTGTAGTCCTAAGCTTTGCGCCGTGGCAGCCCTTCTCGCTGATAAGCGATAACCTGTCACGGCGCAAGTGAACCCCAGAGAGCCCATTCGGGCTCTTTGGCTATAAGCGCCTAATCGCCGAATTCAATACCCATATCGCGGGCACTGCGCAGCGCATCTCCAGCCAGATCCACCCGCTTGGGGGTTGCCAATGCTTCCTCGAGCGGGATGTCGACAACCGCTTCGCACTGGTAGGCGACCATACGCCCAAAACCGCCGCGCAACGCCAGGCGCAGCGCGGCCGCGCCATAGCGGGTCGCCAGCCAGCGGTCGAAGGCGGTCGGCGTGCCGC
>OMJR01000111.1 GCA_900299355.1 Anaerolineaceae bacterium | reverse complement strand
GTGCAGCGCGTCTTCCAAGAGATCAATTTCCTGCTGGAACATAGTGAAGGTATTTCCTTCTACACCGATCCACACCTCAGCCAGAGCGAAGGCATTTTGGTCGGCCGCGCGCCCAGCCAGGCCAGCTATTTACTCGCCGGTTCGCTGATCGGCGCGCTGGGTTTGGCGCTGTTTAACCTGCTGGGTTTGTGGCCGCGGACGCGTTAAATGCCCACCTGGTTTAGCGAAGCCCGCTTGCAGCGTGGCGCGGATTGTTTGTGGGGGCTGGTGCTGCTCAGCATGCCGGTGACCACCTTCCGCTATCTGCCGCGCGTTTTCGGGCAGACTCAGGTCAAACCCCTTGCCTTTTATCCGCTCAGCCTGTTGGTCATCGTCCTAACCGTGCTAGTCTGGCGCCGCCGGCGCCTGCCGCTGCCCGCCAACAGCGCGCCGTTGTTGGCCTTTCTGCTGATTGCGGCGCTGTCCAGCGCGATGGGCTTGCTGCTGGCCCCGGTTCCCTTGCGCGCCTTCGCCTACGAGGAACGCGTGGTGCGCGCCTGGATCTCGCTGGCGATTGGCCTGGTTTTCTTCGCGGCTGCCTTCCTGATGAACCGCAACGAAGCCGATCTGCGCCGCTCGCTGCGCTGGCTGTACGCTGGTTTGGCGCTGACGATCCTGTGGAGCTTGGTGCAGGCTCTGGCGATTAATACGCCGCTGCTCAGCCATGCCTTTATCGACCGCATCCAATTCCTCTTTTCCGATATCGGTGTCCAGGCCCGCCGGGTGGTGGGCTTTGCCTACGAACCGGCCTGGCTGTCGGACCAGATGCTGCTCTTTTATACGCCCTGGCTGCTGGCGGCGCTACTCACCGGTTACACGCTCTTCAAGCGCAACTGGGTGGAGGGTCTGCTGCTGGGCCTGTGCCTGGTGGTGGTGCTGTTCACTTTTTCGCGCAGCGGTCTGGCGATTGCGGCGGTGGCCGGGGCGGCAACGTTGTTAACGGTAGGACGTGCGGGCCTGGGCCGCCTGTGGGCCTGGTTCCGCGGCCCGCTGCGCCACCGCCGCCTGGATGCCGCGCTGCTCCTGCGCCTGGGCATCGTGCTGGCCCTGGCGCTGGCCGCCGTGGCCGCCGTGCGCTTCCTGTCCAGCTACGAGTACATCACCAATCTCTTCGATATTGAGCATGACGAAACCTTTGTCGAATACCTGGTGGATATCAGCGCTGGTCCGCGCCTTGCCTACACCTTGGCGGGCTACCAGGTCTTTGAGCGCGCGCCGCTGACCGGCGTCGGCTTTGGCGGCAGCGGGCTCTACCTCTTCGATTACTTTGCCGAGTGGTCCTATACCATTCCCGAGATTGCCAAGCAATTGGCCCCTGAGGCCAACATTGTGCCCAACACCAAAAGCCTCTACATGCGCCTGCTGGCTGAAACCGGGCTGCCCGGCTTCTGGGCTTTCATGGCCTATCTGCTTTCCTTTTTGGCCATGCTGCGCCGCATGTGGCACAGCGCGGACCTGGCTCTACGCTATGTGGCAGTGGCGGGCGTCTTCGCCTGGGTTGGCTTTGCCTTGCGTAATCTCACCCAGGATTCATTAACCTTCCCTATCATGTGGGTAATGTTCGGCATGCTGGCCGGGCTGGCCACAACTCATCAACAGAAAGTGAATGTATGACTAACAACCAACGCAATCTATTGATTATTGTCGCCTCGGTGCTGCTGCTGGCCTGCATGTGCGTAACCTGCGTGGCCCTCATCGGCACCGGCGCCTTCTTTACCTTGCGCACCGTTGAGGATTTGGGCGGTGAGGTCTTTATCCCCACCGGCGGCCAGGAAGCGCAGCCCACCGCGGAAGTGGTGCGCGGCGGCGAGCCGGCCTCCACGGAAACGCTGGAGGTGCTGGCCAACACCTATGTGCCGGAAAACAATCCCACCGAGTTGGCCGCGCGCCTGCAGGGCATTCACAATGTGCCGCTTACCGATCCGGCGCCCGATTATGACATCGGCGACCAGGAGCAATTCTGGGTCACCGATACTGGCAATGATTTCTCCTTTGAAGTCACCATGGAACTGCGTTACGAAAGCGACTTGGTCTACTTCTGGGTGGAGGACGGCGTCTCCTACGATGAGGATGACTTGCGCGCCTTGATGCGCGCCTTTGAAGAGGAGATGGTGCCCGTCGAACGGGCTTTCTTCGGCAGTGAGTGGAACCCCGGCATCGACGAGGACCCGCACATCTACATCCTCTATGTCGGCGGGGTCGGTTTCAACACGGCTGGTTACTTCTCGTCCAGCGATGAGCTGCATCCAATGGTGTCGCCCTATTCCAATTCGGCCGAACTCTTCGTGTTGAATGCCGATAACCAGGATCTGGCCGATCCCTACGCCTACGGCGTGCTGGCGCATGAATTCCAGCACATGATTCACTGGTATCGCGACCGCAACGAAGAAAGCTGGGTCAACGAGGGGCTCTCGGAATTGGCTTCCTTGTTGACCGGCTACGGCGAAGGCTCCTTCGCGGACCTGTACACGTCGCGCCCTGATTTGCAGCTCAATCATTGGCCCGGCGGCGGTGACAGCACCCCGCACTACGGATCCAGCTTCCTGTTCTTTACTTACTTCCTGGAACGCTTTGGCGACGAAGCCACCCAGGCGCTGGTCGCCGATGATGCCAACGGCTTGGAATCCGTCGACCGTGTGCTGGCCGGTCTGGGCGAAATCAATCCCATCACCGGCCAGGCCTGGACCGCGGACGACATCGTGCTGGATTGGATGATCACTAACTACCTGGCCGACGGCGTGCTGGAGGGGGGGCGTTTTAACTACAACACCTATCCCGAAGTGTTGACCCCGGCGCGCCCGACTGAAACTGTGAACGACTGCAGCCCCGGTCCGGCTACCACCCGCAGCGTCAACCAATATGGTGTGGACTATATTGCCTTCAACTGCGACGAAGCGGCCACGCTGCGCTTCGAAGGCTCCACCGTGGTACCGTTATTGCCCGCCAACGCCTATTCGGGCAGCTATGCTTACTGGAGCAACCGCGGCGACGAGTCGGATATGACCCTGACGCGCAGCTTCGATTTCAGCCAGGTGGAAGGGCCGCTGACCTTGAGCTATATGACCTGGTTTGATATCGAGGCCGACTGGGATTATGTCTACCTGAGCGTCTCGGAAAATGGCGGCGAGGACTGGACGCTGCTGGATACGCCCGATTCAACCGACAGCAACCCCAATGGCAACAACTATGGGTCCGGCATCACCGGTTATTCGGGTGGTGGGGATCCGGGCGAATGGATTGAACACAACGTCGACCTCTCGGCTTTTGCCGGTGAGGAAGTCATGCTGCGCTTCGAATACGTCACGGATGCCTCGGTGAACGGCGAAGGCTTTATGGTCGACGATATCACCATTGAGGCGATCGACTACTTCACCGATTTCGAGAGCGATCACGGCGGCTGGGAAGCGGCCGGCTTTGCGCGTGTGACCAATGTGCTGCCGCAAGCCTTCCGCCTAGCGCTGATTTACGAAGGCGATAGCAACCGCGTTGAGTTCATTGAGGTGCCCGCCGACAACCTGGTGGACATCCCGTTGGATTTCAGCGATGGCGTGGACCGCATCACCCTGGTGGTGACCGGGATCACCCGTTACACCTTGCAGGATGCTGGCTACGGGTTCAGCTTCCTGCCCTAAAGACAGATGAGTTAAAGCAAAAGAGCGCCCGTTCGGGCGCTCTTTTTTTCTACCCTTGCGAAGGTTAAGCGCAGCGAAGCTGCGACACCTTCGCAAGCGTATTGGGGTGAATGAGGCTTATTCCAGGCTGATTTCGGCCTGGGGGCGGCGCATCATTTCGAGCTGGTGCTCCAACTCGGTGCGGCGTTCATGCGCGGCCTCTTCCAATTCAGCGCGGAAGCGGTTGGCCCGCTCGCGGATTTCACCGCGCAGTTCCTCGCCAGATTGGGGCGCCATCAGCACCGAAAGCGTGGCCCCGACCAGGGCGCCGACCGTTGCGCCGGCCAGAAAGCTCATAAGTTTTCGCATCGTGTTCTCCCTGCACGCAGCAGGCGTGCCTGATTGAATTAGTCCATTTGCTTAATTATAGAGCATGGCCGTCGCGAATCCAATGGCCTTGTGCCTCGGCGGGGATTAGGGCATAATTAAGTCAGCTTGGACCGGCAACGGCCGAGACGGAATCGAATAGACACCGTGGACCCAAGGTTCCTTGTGTGCCGTCTCGCCTGAGACGGCATTTTGACTCTACCCACGAGGAGGGTACCTTGTCCACCGAAGCGCCCGCCAAAGCGGCCCCCGCCGCCGAACGCAAAAAGTTCACTACACGTAGTTTCCGCCTGAAGAAAAACAAGGGTGAGCCGATCACCATGCTCACTGCCTACGACTATCCCACTGCGGTGGCCGTTGACCAGGCCGGGGTCGACTCGATCCTGGTTGGCGATTCGCTGGGCATGGTCGTGCTTGGCTACCAGAATACGCTGCCGGTCACCATGGAAGACATGCTGCACCACTGCAAGGCCGTCGCCCGCGGGGCGTCCTACGCGTTGCTGATTGGCGATATGCCTTTCATGTCCTACCAGGTCTCGGTGGAACAGGCGGTGGCTAACGCCGGCCGCTTCCTGCAGGAAGCCGGTATGGACGCCGTGAAGCTGGAAGGCGGCGTGGAGCGCGCGGAAGCCGTGCGCCAGATCGTGGCCGCCGGCATCCCGGTGATGGGCCATCTGGGCCTCACCCCGCAGAGCGTGCACCAACTCGGTGGCTGGCGCAGTCAGGGGCGCACCGCCTCGGCCGCCAAACGGCTGCTGGATGACGCCCTGGCCCTGGAAGCGGCCGGCGCTTTCAGCGTGGTGCTCGAATCGGTGCCGGATCGCCTGGCCGAATACATTTCGCAGCGATTAAGCATCCCCACGATTGGCATCGGCGCCGGGGTCGGTTGCGACGGCCAGGTGCTGGTGACCCACGATTTACTGGGCCTCTTCGATCGCTTCACACCCAGTTTCGTCAAGCAATACGCCCAAATCCATGAAGTCATGAATGCGGCGTTCACCGGCTATATTGAGGATGTTGAGGATAAGCGCTTCCCCGCGGAAGAACACACCGTAAGCATGAAGGACGAACAGTGGGACGCCTTCCTGAAAGAGGTGGGCGACGCTGGCTGAGCCTGCGCCGATCCTGATCGCTGGCACCGGGGCGCTGGCCAACCTGTTTGCCGCGCGCCTAAGCGCCGCGGGCCACCCGGTCTCCATGCTGGGCTCCTGGCCCGCCGGGCTGGACGCGCTGCGCACCAAGGGCGTGCTGCTGCACGATGCGGATGGCGGCACCACGGTCTACCCGGTGGAGGTCAGCGAGGACCCCGCCGATTTTGCCGGCGCCCAATTGGCCCTGGTGCTGGTCAAAGCCTGGCAAACCGAGCGGGTCGCCGAACAATTGTTGGCCTGCCTGGCCCCCCAAGGCCTTGCGCTGAACCTGCAGAACGGGCTGGGCAACCACGAGACCCTGGCGGCCCAACTGGGCGAGGAACGCGTCGCCTTTGGCGTTACCACGACAGGCGCCAACCTCCTGGGTCCCGGCCAGGTGCGGGCCGGCGGTGAGGGCTTGATCAGTTTGGGCGCCCATCCGCGCCTGGCGCCGCTGGCGGCCGCGCTCAAAGGCGCCGGTTTCCGGGTGCAGGAAGTCGAGAATGTGGAATCGCTGGCCTGGAGCAAACTGGTGATCAATGCGGCAATCAATCCGCTGACCGCTGTGTTGGGCGTGCGCAACGGCGAATTGCTCACCCGGCCCAGCGCGCGCCAATTGCTGGGCGAATTGGCCCGCGAAGTGGCTGCCGTGGCTGCCGCCCAGGGTATCGAGCTGACCAGCGATGACCCAGTGGCGGCCGCCGAAGGCGTGGCCGAGCGCACCGCCGCCAACCGCAACTCGATGCTGCAGGATGTCGAACGCGGTGCGCCGACCGAAATCGAGGCGATTTGCGGTGAGGTGCTGCGCGCCGGCGAGGCGGCCGGGGTGCCCACGCCGCTGAATGCGGCCATGCTGAAATTGGTCAAAGCGATGGTGGAAGGTCAAGATGCAGACAGTTGAAGAAATTACTGAATTGCGCCAGCTGCGCGCTCAGCTCGCCGGGCCGCTAGGCTTCGTGCCCACTATGGGCTACCTGCACGCCGGGCATATCTCCCTGGTCGAGCTAGCCAAGCGCGATTGTGCCTCGGTGGTGGTCAGCATTTTTGTCAATCCGACCCAGTTCGGCCCCAGTGAGGACCTGGCTGCCTATCCCCGCGACATCCCCGCCGATCTCAAATTGCTGGCGGCGGCCGGTGTCGATCTGGTTTGGCTGCCCACCCCGGAGATTATGTATCCGCCCGGCTTCCAAACCTGGGTGGAGGTTGAGCAGGTCAGCCAACCATTGGAAGGCGCTCAGCGTGCCGGGCATTTTCGTGGCGTCAGTACGGTGGTCGCCAAGCTTTTCAACGCCGTCACGCCCGATAAAGCCTACTTTGGCCAGAAGGATGCCCAACAGGTGGCCGTGATCCAGCAGATGGTGCGTGACCTGAACTTTCCGCTGGAGATTGTGGTGGGCGCCACCCAGCGCGAGGCGGAAGGCCTGGCCATGTCCAGCCGCAACAGCTATTTGAGCGCCGAGCAGCGCCAGGCGGCGACTGTGCTGTATCGCGCGCTGAATGCGGCCAGGGAGGCTTACGTAGCAGGCGAGCGCTCCGGCAATCGGCTGCGCGCGATCATGCGCGAAACGATTGCCGCCGAACCGCTGGCCGAAGCGCAGTACGTATCCTGCGCCGACCGCGCCAGCCTGGAAGAGCTGGACGAAATCACGGACGGCGCGCTACTCTCCATGGCGGTCTATGTGGGCAAAACTCGTTTGATTGATAACCTTATTTTGACAAGTGAAAAGTGAGGAGTGAGAAGTGGTTAGGCGCTTCGTGTTCACTGCTCACAAATCACTATTCACCTTCTCCGAAGGAGAGCTATGCTAGCTACGATTGACGTCGGCAATACCAATATCACCCTGGGCCTTTACGAAGGCGAGACACTCGGCCCGCGCTGGCGCATCGCCACCGACCACCAGCGTATGCCGGATGAGTACGGCCTGCAATTTGTGGGCATGTTCAACCAGGCTGGCATCGAAATCGAAAGCCTCACGGGCATCTGTCTGGCCTCCGTGGTGCCGCCGCTGACTGGTTATATCGTCGAAGCCTGCCGCAATTATTTACAGAAGGATCCGCTGGTGGTGGACGCCGGAGTCAAAACCGGCGTGCGCGTGCTTTACGAGGATCCCAAAGCGGTCGGCGCCGACCGCATCGTGGATGCCGCCGCCGTGCAGCAGCTTTACGGCGGACCGGCCTGCGTGGTCGACTTCGGCACCGGCACCACCTTCGACGCAATCACGGCTGAGGGTGGCTACCTGGGCGGGGCGATCGCCCCCGGGATCGGCATCGCTGCTGAGGCGCTCTTTTCGCGCGCGGCCAAGCTGATGCGCGTGGATCTGCAGCGACCGCCCGGCCCGATCGGGCGCAACACGACCCACGCGATGCAATCCGGCCTGCT
>OMJR01000110.1 GCA_900299355.1 Anaerolineaceae bacterium | reverse complement strand
CGTTGGGGGCCTGGCGCACATCGTGCTTCTCGGTGATGCGGCGGCGGTTGACGAAGGTGCCGTTTTTGCTGCCGAGGTCACGGATGGTGATGGAGTTGGTGGGCGGGTCGAGATTGAGCTGGGCGTGTTGGCGGGACGCGGCCTCGTCGGCGACGACGACGTGGTTGTTGGAACGGCGCCCAATGGTGGTGAGGCCAAGCTTCAGGCGGTATTCAAAGGGGCGCGCATCCGGGGCGCGTACGGTAAGAGTCCACATGTGGTTTTGCGGCCTGCGCCGCAAAAACTATTGTAGAAGCTTAGGGGTTGGGGCGCAACTGCCAAGCCTCATCGGCTGGCGCTTGGTATAGGGTTTGGTGATTGATTTGAACGATGGGGGCGCGGTGGGCGCCGCATTGACGATGGTCGGGCGCGGGGAGCAGGATGCGCTCTTCGCGGGTGGTGGTGCAGCCGCAGGCGTATTGTTGGATGTGAGTGATGATAGTGACCGGGTTGGGTTCAGGCATGGGCGCCGTTGCCATTGTGGGGGAGGTGTTCCTGGCGGGCGCGGCGGCCGATTTCACTGGCCGGCTGGTAGGTCTCGGGATGGATGATGGCCAGCAGGTCCTCGGCGAAATCGGCGCGCCAATCGTTGCGCGCGGATTGGGACAGGGTGATGAGGGTGTAGGGGTCGGGCAGGTAGCGGCGGTCGCCCCAGTTCTTGACCGTTTGGTAAGAGACGGAGCGCTGCATGGGTTGCAAGGCGTCGGATAAGGCCTGGGCGAAAGCGCGCAAGGGCAAGGGCCGCTGTTGGGCAGGGTCGAGCAAGCGGCGATATTCATCGACGATTTGGGCGATGGCCTTTTTGGCCGGCAAAGTGGTCTTTATCATCTGGTCCCCGATTCGAGCCTGTGTTATAGAACAATTGTTCTATATTTTACGCGATAGCCAGTCGGCAATCAAGGGGCTTATCGGGGAGTCAAGCAAGTGCACAGGTGAAGCTATAATGCGCGCGTGAACGCGTTCAAGAGAATGACTGGCTGGCTGCGCAGTGAACGAGGCGCAAGCTTTGTGATGGCGACTGGCCTGGTGCTGGTTTTTATAGCGGTGCGACTGCCGGGTCTGGGACGCTTTGTGACCGCGGACGAGGGGCTGTGGCTGCGGCAATCGGGGCGTTTTCTGAGCGCAGTGGCGCAGGGCGATTGGGCGGCGACCGAGGTCAGCCAGCATCCAGGGGTGACGACCACCTGGGCGGGCGCCTTGGGCTACATGGCGACTTTCCCGGAATACGCCCAGGTGGACGACGAAGAGATGAGCGACGCGCAGTGGCGGCAATTCCTGCGGGTGCAGGGGTACAACCCGGCGCAAATCCTGGCGGCGGGGCGGGCGATGGTGGTGCTGTTTTGCGGAGCGGCTTTCGCGGCCAGCTGGCCGTTTGCGGTGCGATTGCTGGGGCGACGGGCGGCGCTGTTGGGGATGGGGTTGCTGGCGCTGGACCCGTTCTCGATAGCGCACCAACGCTTGTTGCACCAGGATGGGTTGATGAGCGCTTTCATGCTGTTGAGCGTATTGGCGCTGGTGGATGGGGCGCAGAGGAGAAGCCGCGGGGCATTGCTGGTATCCGGCATTGCGGCGGGGTTGAGCTGGCTGACTAAGAGTCCCGCCTGGGTGCTGGTTCCGCTGGCCGCGGGGGTGCTGGGTTGGGTGGGCTGGCGTGGAACGCGGGATTGGAAACGGACGGCGCTGGACGGCTTGTTCTGGCTGGGTGCTGGATTGATGGTCTTTGTGTTGCTGTTTCCGGCCGCCTGGGTAGGACCAGGTGACATTTTTAGCGGGGTGGTCGAGTACGCCCTAAGCTCGGCGGAGGGCAGCTACAGCGGGTCGGTGTTCTTTAATGGGCAGGTGTATCCGGATGGCGAGATGGGGGTCGATAGCGCGGTTTTTTATGCACTGAACTGGTTGTGGCGCAGCACGCCGCTGACGGTATTGGGCATCCTGGCGGCGATGACGTGGATGCGCCACGCCAAGGAAGAAAAGTTGATCTTGGGCACGATTGGCTTGTATGTGTTCGGCTTTGCGCTGCTGATGACACTGGGTGTGAAAAAGTTTGACCGGTATTTGCTGCCGGCGATGTTTGGACTGCTGCTGGTGGCGGGATGGGGCTGGGCGCAGGCGGCGGCTTGGGTCGAGGCGCGCTGGGGACGGCGTTGGCTGGCAGGCGGCGTGGCAGCGGGTGTGCTGGGCTTGCAGGCGCTGAGCGGGCTGCCGCATTTTCCGTATTACCTGACTTATTACAACGACGCGCTGGGGGGGGATTGAGCGGGCGCAAGAGGTAATGCTGGTAGGCTGGGGGGAGGGATTGGACTTGGCGGCGGCTTACCTGAATGAGCAGGGGGCGGAAGACGTGGCGAGTTGGTACAGCACCAGCTTCAATTTATTGTATGAGGGCTACGCCGACCATATTCCGATTACGGCCGAGCTCAGCCCGGAGCAAATGGACCGCTTGCTGGAGACAGATTACCTGGTGGTGTATGTGCACCAATATCAGCGGCAAACGCCGGCGGATTTGTTGGCTTTGCTGGATGAGCTGGAGCCGGTGCAGGTGGTGGAGTTAGCGGGGATTGACTACGTGTGGGTGTATAAGCTGGGGGACTAGGCGCGCGAATCCCACAGGGGTTCATCAATGCCGCGCTGCAGATTTTCAAAACGGGCCATAACGAATAAGGCATCCGAAAGACGGTTGAGGTAGGTGAGGCTTTCGGGCCGCACGGCGTCCTCGCGGGCCAGGCTGACCAGGCTGCGCTCGGCGCGGCGGCAGACGGCGCGGGCGACTTGCAGGCTGGCCGCGCCGGGGGAGCCGCCGGGCAGGATGAAATTTTCTAGCGGTTTGAGGGATTCGTTGAGCTGGTCGATGAGGCCTTCCAGGGCATCGACATGATGCTGTTCGATGCGGGGCACCTGATATTGGGCGGCTTCCTCGGGGGGAAATGAGAGGTCGGAGCCGAGGTGGAATAGTTCGTTTTGAATGCCGGCCAGGCGCTTTTGGAGCAGCGGGTCGAGGCCCTGGGCCAAGGCGAGACCGAGCAGGGCGTTCAATTCGTCCACATCGCCGTAGGCGCGCACGCGCAAATGGTCCTTAGGAACGCGGGTTTTGCTGCCCAGCGCGGTGCTGCCATCGTCGCCGGTGCGGGTGTAAATTTTGGTCAGGCGCGGCATAGTGGGGCGATTATACAGCAGGGGCCGAAGGGCCTTTTGCGTTATTATGGATAGATGCAGCAGACGGAAGCCGCCCTGATAGGAGAACGCATCCTGGCCGCCCTGCGCTGGGGCGTGTTGATGGGGCTGGGTTTGCTGGCGGATAGCCGGGGGATGGTGGCGGCTCCGGTGATTGTGCTGCTGGGGATGGGGGCCTTATGGAACTTAAGCCTGACTTTACTTCTTAGCCTGGGCCACCGTATTCCAAGACAAGCTTTGTTTTGCATGGTACTGGACAGCCTGCTGGCCTTGGCGCTGTTCTGGTTTGGCGGCACGCTGGCCAGCCCGATGGTGTGGGCGGGGCTGCTGCCGGTGATTTGCGCCGCGCTGGCGTGGCGGCTGAGTGGCGGCCTGGCAGCCGGGGTAGGGGTGAGCGTGGCCTTTGCGGCGCTGGCCAGCCTGGATTTTGACAGCAGTCGGGTGATGACGGGGATGCTGGTTCCGGCTATTACTTTTGTGGGGATGGGCGGGTTGGTTGGTTTCCTGGGCCAGCAGCTCTACATTCAATTGAAGCAAAGCAATGATTTAGAAATGAGCGAAGAAGTGGAGAAGCGCCGCCAGGAGCGTGACCGGGCCAAGGCGTTGGCAGAGATTACCTCGGCGCTAAACTCGAGCCTGGTGGTGGAGCGGGTGTTGGAGACGGCGCTGGATTTGAGCGGTGACTTGATGGCCGATTCACCGGGCTCCTACTCGCATTTGTTGGGCTGCATCCTGCTGTTCCATGAAGGCGGTTTGCAGGTGGCGGCAGCGCGGCGGCTGCCGGCGGGCGACTTGGAAAGGACACTGGCGGGTCAGCGTGGTGCACTAAAGCAGGTGATTGAAGCGGGCGAGGCGCGCGTTTTGGATGGGGTCACCAAGGACCCGGAGCTGCGTGCGCTGAGCGGTTTCCAACGGGCTGAATCGGTGTATATCACACCGCTGCGCTTTGGCCTGGAGATGTACGGGATGCTGGTGTATGGCTATGGCAAGGCGGATTATTTTGATGAGGGGCGACGCGAATTGCTGGATATCGTGGCGCGGCAGGTGATGGTGGCGCTGCAGAACGCACAATTATATGAAGCGCTGAATGAGGAGAAGGAAAGGATTGCCGAAATCCAGGAGCAAGCCCGGCACCAGCTAGCGCGCAACCTGCATGATGGGCCGACGCAATCGGTGGCGGCAATTGCCATGCGGGTGAATTTGGCGCGGCGGTTGTTAGCGCGCGACGGGGCGGCGGCGGCCGAGGAATTGTATAAGGTCGAAGACCTGGCGCGGCGGACAACCAAGGAAATCCGACATATGCTGTTCACGCTACGGCCGCAGGCCCTGGAACAAGCGGGACTGGTGGCGGCGCTGGAAGACCTGGCGCGCCAGACGGAAGATTCGTATGAGCAGAAAGTCGTGATAGAAGCGGACAAGGGCGCTGTCTCGCGGATGGACCTCGGCCGGCAAGGGGTGCTGTTTTATATTGCAGCCGAGGGAGTGACCAATGCGCGCAAACATGCCCAGGCGGATACGGTTACGGTGCGGCTAAAGTTGGCGGAACCGGACGTGGTGTTCCTGGAGGTGGAGGATGACGGGGTGGGCTTTAATCTGCAGGAAGCGGAGGCCAAGCGACAGGCCAACGGAAGCCTGGGCTTGCTGACGTTGAGAGAGCGCGTGGAACTCATCAACGGTTTGATGCAGATGGATAGCAGCAAGGGAGCTGGTGCGCGGGTGCGGGTGTGGGCGCCGCTCAGCGAAGCGGCGGCGGAGCGCTTGCGACATGGTTGAGATAGCAGGAAGTGGCGGAAGCCGGCAGAAACAGTGGACACGCTGGGGCGGGGTCGCATGGGTGACCCTGTTTTTATTTTGGCTGCCGGTGGAAGATATCTCGCTGTGGCCGGCGTTTTTTTTGGCGGGCTGTGGGGCGGCCTGGCTTTACGGGCGCTGGCGATTGTTGAATGAAGACGTTCAAGGTAGTTGGTGGTGGCGTGCAGGGGCGGCGGGATTGGTGGGACCGGTGGGGGCCGTGATACTGCTGGTGTTCAAAAGCGGAGCGCACGGACACGGTTTCCCTGAATTGCCGCTCATCAAATTGGTCGCGGTGCTGCCCCAGATTCCGGTTTGGATGTTGGGCGGTGTTGTGCTTGGATTATTGATTGAACGAAGATTTGGATTCGCCACAAGACAAGGAGACTAGAGTTCTGGCAGGGGTGCAGACGGTCGTGAGGTGCATATGCCAACGCAAAACGGAATTTATTACCGGGAAAATGGAGAAGGGGGGGATAAGAGCAGAGTGCTGGTCTGGCTGCATGGAGCGGGCGGCGCCAGCGAACAGTGGCCCTATCATTTGCGGCGTATCGCGGGCTGGCGGGTGCTGGCGCTAGATTTGCCGGGGCATGGACGCTCCGAGGGCCGTGCGCACCGGACGGTGGCCGCTTATGCCGATGGCCTGAGCGCCTGGCTGGCTGAAGCTGGCATTGAGCGGGTAGTGGTAGGCGGGCATTCGATGGGGGCAGCCATCGGATTGCAGATGGCGCTGGATTACGGGGAGCAAGTTGAGGCGCTGATTCTTTTGGGCGCGGGGGCGCGGATGCCGGTCAATCTAGACTTGCTGCGGCAGCTGGCGATACCGGCGCATGTTGATGGCTCTATTCAGCAGATTGGGCAATGGTCGTTTGGCCGGGGCGCCGGGCTGGATAAGAAAACCTCTTTGGTTCGCTTGCTGAAAGCCAACCCAGCCGGCGTGCTGCTCGCTGATTTTCAGGCTTGCGCCAAGTTCGATGTGGTTGAGCGATTGGACGAGATTCGGCAGCCAGCCTTAGTGGCGAGCGGCGACCAGGATCTGATGATGCCTGCGTACCAGGGTCGGCGGCTGGCGGAGGGCTTGGCGCGGGGACGGCATGCGCTGGTTGAAGGAGCGGGGCACATGATGATGCAAGAGGCGCCGCGGGCGGTGCTGAAACATGTGGCTGGCTTTCTGGGCGGTCTTGAGGTGGGCTAGGCTCGGGGCCTTTGTTATAATGCGGCATTACTTTAACCCCGTTCGTCACGCTCGAGTTCCAAACGCAACCAAATTGCTTGGTGTATCAGGTTGTTTAATTCAATTGCACGATGAACCCGGTGATTAAGACTATACGTAGCTGGTTTTCCCCCCCCCGACTTAGGGCGTAGTGATTTAAATCGTCGGGCTTACCTGCTTTATAACATTCTGTTGGTTTTGTTGACCTCCTCATCTGCCTTGATTGTGGTGTTTGTGCTGGTCGGAGAGGGAGCCAGGATTGCGCTGAATCTGGCGACGATCAGCCTGGTTACAACCATGGTTTGCATGTGGTTGGTGAGGCTAGGCTTTATCCGCGCGGCGGGCAGCATCACCGTGTTCCTGCTGTGGGGTGTCTTGAGTATTGCGATTTATACGTTTGATGGCGTGGACGGCACGGCGGTGATGGGCCAATTGCTGATTATTTTCATGGCGGGTTTGCTAATTAATGAGCGCTGGGGAACCCTATTGGGCTTGTTAACCATTGGGGCGAATTATGGCGCGATGGTGATCCAACAACGGGTTGGGTTACCCTTCCCGCGTGCGGTCGACAGCCTGCAATCCCGTTGGATTGTGCAGGGCGTTTACATCTTGATCGGCGTGGGGTTGATGCAGGCCGCGGTGCGCAGCATACGCAGTGCACTCTCAGAATCGCAATGGAATGAGCAAGTGCTCAAAGACCGTGTTTCAGACTTACGGCAAGCCCAGGCAAAGCTGGAACGAAATGAAAAGGACCTGCTGGGGCGGGAAGCGATCTTAAAGGCAGTCGGCAGCGCTGCTGAGCAGCTGTTCCGCGGGGAGACGTTGGAAGCGAGTGTGCCGGCGATGCTGGAAGCCTTGGGCAAGGCAACCGGGGCGGACCTCGTGTATGTGTTTGAGAATAGTCATATGGCTGACCAGCCTATGCTTACCAGCCAGCGCTTTGAATGGGTGGCCAACGGTATCGAGCCGCAAATTGACAATCCGGATTTGCAGGATCTGGATTTCAGGGCGAGCGGTTTTGGTCGGTGGGTAGAGCTTTTGAGTCGCAACGCCATGGTACGGGGTCAGGTAAACGAATTTCCCCATGAGGAGCAAGGACTTCTGCGGGAACAAGACATTAGCTCTATTTTGGTGGTGCCTATTTTTAGCCGCACCGAGTGGTGGGGTTTCATGGGTTTTGACGAGACGAAATGGGAACGCGAATGGTCGCCGGCAGAGCAAGATGCCTTGCGGGCGGCAGCGGGGATCCTGGGTGCGGCCATTGAGCGCCAGCGCGCAGAGCAAGCGCTTAATCAAAGTGAGGCGCGCTACCGGGCGATTGTGCGGGATCAGATTGACCTTATTTGCCGGTTTAAGCCGGATGGGCAAATTACATTTGCCAATGAAGCCTTCAAGGAATATTTTGGGTGGGACGAGGAAACGCTGGCTAGCAAAAACATTTGGGACACAATGACGGACGAAAACCGATACCGCTTGCGGATGAAGATCAGTTCTCTGAGCCCGGAGAGCCCCGCAGCTACGACCAAATCTCAAAATATAAATGCGGATGGCAGCCTGCGGTGTCAGGAGTGGACCGATCGAGGCATCTTCGACGATGATGGGTGGTTGGTTAAGGTACAGGCAGTTGGCCGGGACATTGATGAGTAAGAACGGTTGCGGCGAGATATAGAACAACAAGCGCTGACTGACGCGCTGACCGGATTGCTTAACCGGCGGGCGATTATGGATCAACTCGAAATGGAATGGCACCGAGCGAAACGTGAGCCACAGCCCTTGAGCCTGATTATGATGGATGTGGACAGGCTTAAGGAAATAAATGACAAGTTTGGCCATTTGACGGGGGACGACGCATTAGTGCGCGTAGGACAGCTGCTGCAAAAGAGTATGCGCCGGTATGACGGGGTGGGCCGTTGGGGCGGTGATGAATTCCTGGTGGTATTACCAAAGACGAGTATGGAACTGGCGACAAAAGTTGCAACGAGGTTGCTCAGGACAATAAATGAAAGTCAGATCCAAACCAGCGATGGGGGCATGGTTGATCTGGAGGCAAGCCTAGGGGTAGCCTGCGCAGATGATTTTGAGGGAGATGATAAAAGAGGGGTAGAAAGTTTGTTGGCGAGGGCCGATGAAGCCCT
>OMJR01000109.1 GCA_900299355.1 Anaerolineaceae bacterium | reverse complement strand
GGCAAGCTGATCCCGGCCGGCACCGGCCACGAGGCCAACGCCCACCTGCTGCCCGAACCCGAGCCGCGGGACGAACTCGAGCTGGTCGCCAGCGCAGTCAACGGCGACTCCGACGAGCCAGTGGCTGAAATGGCCGAGGCGGCCGAAGGCGAAGCCGAGTAAACCAAAGGCAAGCAAAGAGGCTCGGACCCCCGGGCCTCTTTTTTGTTAAGGCGTTGCTGCTTGACGCGGCCCAGCGCGTGCCTATACTATGTAGCCTCGATTTAGCTCAAGCGTTCTTGTTAATTAGGAGTCTTAATGGCAGCCACCAGCGAAGTTCGCACCATAGATATTGATCAGGAAATGCAGCAGGCCTATCTCGATTATGCGATGAGCGTAATCGTATCGCGCGCCCTGCCGGATGCCCGCGACGGCCTCAAGCCGGTGCACCGCCGCATCCTCTACGCGATGCACGATATGGGCCTGCGCCCCGATTCGCCCTACAAGAAATCCGCCCGTGTGGTCGGCGAGGTGCTGGGTAAGTATCACCCACACAGCGACCAGGCCGTCTACGACGCGATGGCGCGCATGGCCCAGGATTTCTCCATGCGCGTGCCGCTGGTGGATGGCCAGGGCAACTTCGGCAGCGTGGATGGCGACCCCCCGGCGGCCATGCGCTACACCGAAGCGCGCCTGGCGCCGCCCGCCGAGCAAATGCTGCAGGACATCCGCAAAGACACGGTTGACTTCGTCGAGAACTTTGATTCTTCGCTGGAAGAACCGCACGTGCTGCCCGCCATTCTGCCCAATTTGCTGGTCAATGGCGCCACCGGCATTGCCGTGGGTATGTCCACCAATATTCCCCCGCACAATCTGGCCGAAATTGTGGATGCGCTCAATTACATGATTGAGAATTGGAAGCGCCTGGACGATATCAATGTTGAAGAGTTGATGAAGTACGTCCAGGGTCCAGATTTCCCGACCGGCGGCGTGGTCCTCAAGGACAAGGAAAAGGACGGCATCGCCAGCGCCTACGGCACCGGCCGCGGGCGCATTACCCTGCAGGCGATGGCGCGCGTGGAATCGATTGGCCGCGGCCGCCAACGCATCCTGGTCACCGAGCTGCCCTTCCAGGTCAACAAGGCCAGCCTGATTGAGAAGATCGCCAGCCTGGCCCGCGAAGGCACCATAGAGGGCATCAGCGACCTGCGCGACGAGAGCGACCGCCAGGGCATGCGTATCGTGATTGAGCTGAGCAAATCGGCCGACGCCAACAAAGTGCTCACGAAGCTCTACAAGCGCACCCAGATGCAGGGCACCTTCGGCATCATCACCCTGGCACTGGTGAACGGCGAACCGCGCCTGCTGAGCCTGAAGCAAGCGCTCAAAGTCTTTATTGAGCACCGCCTGGAGGTGGTGCGCCGCCGCAGCGAACACGACCTGGCCAAGGCCCAGGCGCGCGCCCACGTGCTGGAAGGTTTGCGGATTGCCCTCGAAAACCTGGATGAAGTCATCCAATTGATCCGGGATTCGCGCGATGTGGATTCAGCGCGCAGCAAGCTGATGAAATCCTACAAGTTGAGTGAGATCCAGGCCAACGCCATCCTGGATATGCCCCTGCGGCGTCTGGCAACCCTGGAACGCAAGAAAATCGAGACCGAATACAAAGAGACTCAGGCGTTGATTAAGTCGCTGGAAGACCTCTTGGCTTCACCCAAGAAAATGCTGGCAGTGATTTCCACCGAATTGACCGAGGTCAAGGAGGCTTATGGCGGCCGCCGCTTGACCCAGCTCGTAGAGGTCGGCAAGGGCGCAGCCAAGGGTGGCGCGTTGACCGCCAGTGAGCTGGAGGCCGATAAGACCGTTTGGGTGGGCATCAACGACAAAGGCCAGATTTCGCGCTCGCTCGAAAACAAGAGCCCACGACCCAGCGGCAAGGACGCTCCCCGCTTTATGCTGCAAGCCTCTAGCCGCGATACGCTGCTGCTGATCGCCGAGAATGGCAAAGCTGCCGCAATTGCGGTTCACGCCCTGCCGGAAGCGGAAGCGCTGTCTGATGGCGAAGCTGTTTCGCGCGTGACGGCGCTTAAACCCAGCGAGACGCTGGCGGCCGTGCTGGCTTTGCCGCCGGAAGACCAGCGCCCAGACGGCTATCTGGTTACGGTCAGCGCCGCCGGTGTAGTTAAGAAATCAGAGATCGGCGAAATGCCGGGGCCGGTGGCCCAAAGCGTACGCCTGGCCGGCGTCAAGAAAGACGATCGGCTGGTGGCGGCCATGTTCACCGATGGCCAGCAGGAACTCTTTATTGCCACTCGGGATGGCATGGCGATCCGTTTCAAGGAAGAGGAAGTGCGCGCGATGGGCCTCACCGCCAGCGGTGTCAGCGGCGTCAAGCTCAAAGCCAAGGATGAGGTCGTGGCCGCCATGGTGCTCGACCCTGCTGAACCGGTCACCCTGGTGGCATCGGATGGCCGCGCCAAGAACGTCAAAGTGGCCGACTTCCCGCTGCAGGGCCGCTATGGCCAGGGCGTGATCGCTTGGAAATTTGACGGCCAGCAAACCCTGGCGGGCGCCGCCAACCAGAAAGGCACGACCCGTGCCACGCTGCACCTATACAAGCTGGCAGCAAAATCCATCCGCCTGGATGAGCCGCCGGTGGGCAGCCGCCAGGCCAACGGCAAGGAACTTGTTGATTTGCGGGAGGATGATCAGGTGCTGGCGCTGACCGTGCCGGGCAGTGTGGCCGCGTCGGCCAAGAAGGCCCGCCCGAAAAAGGCAGCCTCGGCCAAAGCCAGCAGCAAGAAGGCGGCAGCCAAGAAAAAGCCCACGGCGGAAAAAAAGGCCAGCCGGGGCAAAAAAACGGCTAAACCGAAAAGTAAAAAGAAGTAACTAGGGCAGCGGCGGCAGCTCACCGCCACAGTTGTCCGCGTACCACGCGGCCTCGTTGGCGTAATTCGCTTGGGCGAAGTCCCAGGCCGCGTCGCCGATATCGGCCGTCTGTTGCAAATTGAGTAGCGCCGCCGAACTCCAGAAGCGCGGCAGCAACAATAAGGGATCTTCGTAGGCTTGTTCCTCTGCGCCCTGTGGGATCCAGTTGAAGGCCAGCGGGCCGCGCGAGTGCACCGTAAAGCCTAACCGGAAGCCCACATCACGGGCTACATATACTCCAGTCTGAGTATAGTTGCCGCCCGGCCAGACATACACGATCGGCCTTTGCCCGAAATGGGCTTCCAAAATCGGTGTGGACCCGCCGATCTCAGTCTGCACTTCTTCCAAGGTCATGGCTTCGTTCAGGTAAATATTGTGTTCCAGGCCGTGCGATTGCACGTCAAAATAGCCACTTTCCACAATGCGTTCAATCCAATCCCATAAACCACTGCGCTGGTCTGTATCCCCAATCGGCCAGGCCAGCGTTGTGGTCCAGTCATTGGCTTCATTGACTGGCAGAAAGTACTCTTCAGCGGTGCCCGGTCGCCGGTCATCCAGGATCATCAGCAGGGAACGTTCTGGGATCTTTTTGTTGGTGGTCAGAAAGCCCAGCAGCTGTTCGCTCGTGATCGTCTCAAAGCCCAGTTCTTTGGCCAGGGCAATGATGGCGTAGAAGGTGGGCGCATCGATGTGGGCGGCGTCACTGGGTGTATCGCCCGCCGGCACAATACTGTGAAACATGATTGGCGCGACCACGGTGCCGGGGCGGCTGCGTTCGGGATCCCAGCGCAGGGCGTAGTACTGGCATTGGTCGGTGATATAGCTGGTGGGGGATACCCCGCTGCGCAGGATGTCGCTGTGGAAGCCGGCAGGTGGCTCGCTGGTGGGGCCGGCGGTCGGTGTAACCGTTGGGGCGCTGGCGGTCGCTGAGGGCGTCGCGGCGCTTGGGGTAGGGCTATCGGCTTGCGTGGGGGCGGGAGTGCGCTGGGGCGCGCTGCAGGCGCTAAGAGCGGCTAGGGATGCCAGGCCCAGGAACCAGACTACTTGCTTAACAAAAATGCCTCGTTGCGTTGCCACAACGAGGCATTATATCTGTTCGGCTTTTAGCTGGGCTGTACCGTGAAGTACGAGTAGTGGTAGGCGATTTTGTCGTTCTTGATGCCCAGCGAATCCTTGCCATCCAGGACGCGGCCGGTGCTGGAATTGGCTGTCCAGGTCACCGTGCGAATGTTGTCGCGCTGATTAGTGCCCGTGATGTGGAAACTGGCATTGGGCAGCTTCTGTTTCAACAGCTCGTTGTACCAACCCAGGATTTGGCTGGAGCCTTGAATAGTGCGCTGGCCGGTGACATGTACGGCATTGTTGCTGTAAAGGGAAGCCACCTTTACCGGATCGCGCGAGTTGACTGCATCCAGGAAGCGGATGGTGATATCGGCCGGCTGGTTGGCGCTCGGTGCGGGCCAGTTGAAATTTTTGACCGGGTCCCACAGCTGCGAATTGTTCGCCCGCGCCCAGGACCATTCCCAGAAATTGCAGCCCTTCATCCCTTGTTCTTTGACTGCTTCCAGGAAGGCGGTCACCTGTTGCGGCGTGGCGGTCCAGCCGTGTTCTTTGTAGGCCGCGCCGGTGGGGAAATACTCGCGCACCACGCTAAGCCCCTGGTACTCGCGGTAGGACTTGAGCAGCTGCGCTCCGGGATTGTTGGCCTGCACCCAATAGACCTGGGGCATGTTGATATCTGAATACTCGAGGAATACTTCAAAGGGCAGGGGGCGATGATAGGAAGGATAACGATAGGTGCTGAAACCAATCGGCGTGTTGGGGATGCCGCTGCGCAGTTCTTTCATGTAGGTCTTGGCGGGCACATCCATGCCTTTGACCTTGAATTCCTTCTCGGCGTTGACTACAAAGCCATCCAGGTTGAATTGCTTAACGCGTTTAATCGCTTCGCGGGCTTCTTTGACCGCATCGCGGCCATAAATATATTGCCAGCCCCAAACTTCGATGCTGCGTGCGCGCAGCGCCTCGACCACCGGCGGGCACCAATCGGTGTTGGTGTCCCAATCGATGTTGTAGGGTCCGCGGCCATCCGCTACCTTGAGCAGCACATGGCTCAGGCCGGCCTCCTTGGCTACCCGCCCGATTGCATCCGGATTGCCGTTTTCAACACGGTCAATCCGCCATAAATACATACCTTTGCCTTGAAGTATCGCCATAACAGCCTCCGAGGTTGCCCATAGCAACTATCGTGGGGAATTACTGGCCCCGTAGTGGAGCCGAACGTCTTGTTATGAGAGTAGCAATTTCTATGCCAAAGCCCCCCGTGGCCCCCGAATTTCCCCTTATTGGGCCAACGAGCCGTCCAATCCCAGGTCGCCTGCCACGCCGCGCATCGCCTCAATCACGTTACTGACATGTTGCCACAGCTCAACGCCAAACTCCTCGGCGCCTTCTTCCATCTCGTCCCGGTTGGCGCCGGCCGCGAAGGACTTGTCCTTCCATTTCTTTTTGACCGATTTAGCGGTCAGGTCTTCCAATGATTTCGAGGGCCGCACCAGCGCGCACGCGGTAATCAAGCCAGTAACCTCATCGCAGGCGAACAGGGCCTTCTGCATGCTGGTTTCGCGCGGGATGCCGGTGTGGTTGGCGTGGCTCAACACCGCTCGTACCACCTCTTCAGGCACACCGCGCTCGCGCAGAATCGGCGCTCCTGCCTGGGGATGCTGCTCCAGTGTGGGGTGCACTTCCCAATCAAAATCATGCAGCAACCCGGTCACGCCCCACAGTTCCTCGTCCTCGCCCTGCTGGCGGGCGTAGAAGCGCATCGCTGCCTCCACCGCCAGCATGTGGTTGACTAGATTTTCGTTTTTGACATGCTCGCGCACGATGGCGAGGGCTTCTTCACGGGTAGTCATGTACTAAGTCCTTGCATGGAATGTGCCATTGTAGCATGGCGGTTTTGTGAACGAAAAAGCAAAAGGCCCCGTCAAGCGGGGCCTTTTGGGTGTTGTTGGTGAGACTAGACGAAGCGTTCGCGGATGTTGGAACTCACGTAATCCAGGGTAGCGACGGTGATGGTAATTAGCCACACGGCGATACCAACCGATTCCCATTGGTACAGGCGAATCCACTGGATTAGGATGAAGCCAATACCGCCACCTCCTACCAGACCGAGGATGGTGGACATGCGCACATTGATATCCCAACGATAAATCGTGAAGGAAATGAAAGGTGGCAGGATTTGGGGGATCACTGCGTAGACTACCGTTTGTAGGCGGTTGGCACCGGTAGACTGCAACGCTTCCAGCGGCCCGGGATCAATGCTTTCGATCGCTTCTGAGTACAGCTTGCCCAACGCGGCTACTGTATGGATCGTCAATGCAAAGGTACCGGCGAAGGGGCCCAGCCCGACCCAAATGACGGCCACGATGCCCCAGATGATTGGCTCAATCGAGCGCACGATGTTCATCAAGGTGCGCACTGTGCCATAGATGATCATGCCGATGGAGATGTACTCATCCCCGGAACGGCGCAGGCTGTAGACCGCTGCGAGGAGAGCAAAGAGCCCCGCGCCCAGATAGGCATACAGCATTTCATCGGCTGCGGCTGCCTCGGCGCCGAGCACAATACTGCGTATCCCGCGGCTGAAGGCCAGACCGATAAAGTAACCCGGTACCGCCGCCATCGCGGCCAGCAAGCCCGTGATGAAGGCCTTCTGCAAGCCCGGGCTCAACGCGCGCAGGATCCGTGCGAAAAGGGTGCCGCCCAATTGAAAGCCCAACGAACCAAGGCCAAAAACAGTGACCAAAAGCACCACAAAGATCAGAATCGGCGCTGCTTCGAGGCCGCCCAGCATAATGCTGACCTGGCGAGTGACGAAGGCCGCCAGCCAGATACCGGCCGCCAGGCCGACGATGTTGCCCGTGATCCGGCGCAGGGTGCTCACAATCGGCGCCATGATGTTGCGCGCGGCCAGGAAGGCCACCGGGAAGGCCAGCACGATACCGAAGAAGGTCGCCATCAGGCCGATCATGATCGTTTCCAGCATCAGTTGCAAAGCCAGGATCATCTCTTCGCTCAGGTTACCGGTGAAGACTTCTTCGCTGGACTGGCGCGCCACAATCGTGTGAATCTGGGCGCCCTGGGCGGTGCTTTCCGAGATGACTACATCCGGTATGGCGAGTGTGCTGGTGAATTCCCCATTCTGGTCGACCAGGATCTCGGTTTCACCCACGCCGCGCGGAGTGAAAGGATTGCCAATCGGATTGCGCCACAGGATTTCAACCACCTGGCCGGGCGGGAAATTGCCGCCGGTGAGGGTCATCTCCGTGCCGGGTATGAAGCCGCCGACGATCTCACGTTCTCCCAGATCGCCACAGGTCGGCGTGGCGCTGAGCCAGGGGTCAGTGGAATGGGGTTCATTCGGCGCTGGTCCAACATCCCCGGGTGGACAGGGCGCCTGCACCCTTTGCGTGGCCTCAACCACCTGTTGGTCATACTCAAACGCCTGTTCCCAGGGCCACAGGATGTCCGGTAAGAGGCGCGAGAAATCATCGATCTCGCTGATCGCTTTACCTAAATCAACATTGGTGATGTTGTAGCCCAAGGCGAAAATCAGCAGACAAATCAAAATGATGGCTAGCGTCATGGACGGATCGGGGGACTTTTCGGGCAGGCTGGCTACGCGGCCTGCGTCGCTGGCTTGCCACAACCAGAGTCCCGACAATATCGCGGCTGCTAACACGCCGGTGAGACCGTGCACCTCGCGAATATCCAGGCTGGTGCCGGCCAGCGTGACGATGTTGCTGGTCAGCATTACTACCAGGATTAGGTAGACAACCGCCAGGCCGTAGCCGCTGAATGCTTCGGCCACCGCATCACGGAAGATATAGCGCGCCATGAGCCGCCGCAGCGCCATCAGGAAAATCAGCAGGAGCAGCGTCTGCCCAAAGATTTTCAGGAAGATCAGCAGGCTGGCGCCGTAATCCGGGAAGCGCGCGCGCTGGGCAATCGTCCACACGCTGAGCGCACCGAGAATCAACACCGACAGCAGGATCGTGGTGCCCCGCGATCGCCGCCCGGCCACCAGTTGGCCCAGGCCAGGCACCAGGAAGGACAGGAAAGCGTGAAGGGGGGAGCTAGGCTGCTTGGTTGAGGCTTGAGGTTCCATCATTGAAGGCTGCTCTTATAAAAGCTGAGAGTTAATCGGTTTCCAGGCGTTGGGCTTCTTCGCCATAAATCTGCTTGAAGCGCTCATCACTGATCTTGCGAATGTCTTCTTTACCGCCTTCGAAGACCACCTGGCCAGCGCGCAGGCCAATCACGCGCGTGGAATAGCGCTGCACCAAATCCAGAAAGTGCAGGCTGCATAGCACGGTGATGCCGTCTTGTTGATTCAGGTCTTCCAAATGGCCAAGGATCGAATGCGCAAGTACCGGGTCCAGGCTGGCCACCGGTTCGTCGGCCAGAATCATCTTGGGTTCCTGCATCAGCGCCCGGGCGATGCCGACGCGCTGCTGTTGGCCGCCGCTCAACTCGTCGGCGCGGTTCTGCGCCTTATCGGGGATCCCAACGCGGGTCAGCGCCTGGACGGCTTTTTGGCGGTCTTCGGCGCTAAAGCGGTTGATCAGGCTCCAACTGGGCGGCGTGTAGCCTAGGCGCCCAGCCAACACGTTAACCATTACGGAGGAGCGGCGCACCAGGTTGAAGTTCTGGAAAATCATGCCCATTTCGCGCCGCACGGGCCGTAGGTCACTCTGGTCCAGGTGGGTGATGTCTTCGCCATTCCACAGGATGCGTCCCTCGGTGGGTTCCAGAAGGCGGTTAATGCAGCGTAATAATGTCGATTTACCGGAGCCGCTAAGGCCAATGATTCCGAGAAATTCGCCTTCGTTTACTTCAAAACTTACATCCCGCAAAGCGACGGTGCCGTCGGGATATACCATGGTCAGGTTTTCAACTTTGAGCATAACTAGAGCTACCTGGGGACTAAAGGGGAATGAGAAAAGGGAGGGGCCTGGGTCCCTCCCTTTTACAGGCAAACAGATTAGTCGAGCAGATCCTCGACGCTCATGCCGGCAGCCTCAAGCTGCTGGCGGAAGCCATCGTAGAAGCTGTCGTCGACTGCATCCAGACCGCTCCAGCTGTACAGAGCGTTAAGGAGGGCCGTGCCGTCTTCGCTGTCATTCAGGGTCAGCAAGGCGGCCACAATCGCATCCACCATCTCGGCATCGAGGTCGGGGTGGAAGCTAACCGTGTCGTTGGGGATTGGGGCCGATTCGGCAACCACGACGACCTGGTCCAGAACATCCGGATAGGTCTCTTCAATGTTGCTGCGGGCATCCACAAAGGTGGAGCCGGCATCACAATTGCCTTCGTACACAGCAATCACCACACCGTCGTGACCACCAGCGTCCACGATCTCAGCCAGGTCGGTCTCGGGGTTGATGCCCTCGGCCTGCATGGCGATGCTGGGGATAATCCAGCCAGAGGTGGAGGTGGGGTCAGGGCGGCAGAAGGTGGTGCCAGCCAGGTCGGCAACGCTTTCGATGCCGGAGCCGGCCTGGGTGATGATCTGGCCAGCATAGTAGTTGGCGCCAAAGCGCACGGAAGCCAGCTCAACATCAGCGCAGCCACGTTCGTGGGCCACGATGTAGTTGAAGGTGTTGAGCGCGCCAATGTGGGCCTCGCCACTGCACATGGCCTCGACCGCGGCGGTGAAGTCAGTGGTGACGACCGCTTAGATCACGTAACCGGTCTGTTCCTCGACATAGGAGGCAATTTCTTCAGCGCCCGCGAGCACAGCATCGGTGTCCTGAGAGGGAACCAGCGCCCAGATCAGGGGGTTTTCTTCAGTGCCTACATTCGAGGCACCGCCGCCACCGCAGGCAACCAAAAGCATGGCTGCCACCGCGATGAACAGCAAAGTGAACCGCTTGTTCATAAGATCTTCTCCTTCGAAGGATGGGGTTTGTCGCAGGCTGAACGGGCCTGTAACGTTAATCATAATGCCTATCTAGACAGGCATCAAGTTCGCACAGCCTTAAAAAGATTAGTATTTCTACCAGTCAATGCTAAAGTTAAGCGTGGCTACCAACATTCCCGACCTGCTTGGCTTCCTGTCCAAATTGCGCGACCTGAGTCTTAAACCTCAGATGGAAGCCTGGCAGCCAGATACCCTCAATCTGGATGCTATGCAGCAACTGGTGCAGGATTTGGGGCAGCCCCAGCAGCGCTATCCAAGTCTACATGTGGCGGGCAGCAATGGCAAAGGCTCCACATCTGCCCTTTTAGCCGCTGCTCTGGGCGCCCAGGGCTATCGCGTCGGCCTCTACACTTCCCCGCACCTCAGCGGCCAGCTGGCCGGCATCCGCCTGGATGGCGCGCCGGTTCCGTTAAGTGAGCTTGAGCAAAGCTGGCAGTCTCTGTATCCACAAGCGGCGTGGCTGCCACAGTTGACCCTGTTTGAGGTGGTCACCGCCCTGGCTTTCCAGCACTTCGCCCGGGTAGGGGTGGATGCGGCGGTCATCGAAGTCGGCCTGGGCGGGCGTCTGGATGCCACCAATGTGCTCAGCCCGGCGGTATCAGTGATTATGCCAATTGATTTGGAACATACCCGCGTGCTGGGCGACAGCCTGGCCGCCATCGCTGCCGAAAAAGCCGGCATCATCAAACCGGGTATCCAGGTGGTGATGGCCGCGCAGCCTACGGAAGCCGCCGCCGTAATGCGCAAGACCGCAATCGAGCAGGACGCACCACTTACCGAAGTTGGCCAAGATGTGCTCTATGAGCGCCTAGCCTGGGACCGTCGGGGGCAGCACGTGCGCATCTGGGCCTCCGAGCGTCCAGACGAAGCTGTGGACCTGCGGCTGGGCCTCCTGGGCGCGCACCAGGCCGCCAATGCCGCGGCGGCCTACGCGGCGCTGAAAGCCTTTCCGCTGCCGGTTAGCGGTGAGGCTATCAGCGCCGGCTTTGCCGCCGCCCGCTGGCCCGGCCGCCTGCAGTTGATTGAAGGGCAGCCGCCCACCCTGCTTGACGCCGCCCACACGCCGGCTGCGGCCCGCGCCCTGGCCGCCGCCCTGGACGACCATTTCCCCGACCAACGCTGGCTGGCCCTTGTTGGCGTCTCTGCGGACAAACATCTGGACGGCTTGCTGGCGCCCTTGAAAGGCCGCCTGCAGGCTGCCTGGGCCACCCAATCCAGCCATTCCCGCGCCATGCCCGCTGCCGAACTGGCCCAGCGCTTACGAGCTGCTGGGCTGGAAGCCAGGGCTGCACCCCGTTTGGCCGAAGCGCTCAAGGCTGGCCGCGAATTGGCGGCCACAGAGCAGCTCGGACTGTTGGTCTTCGGGTCGGTGTTTTTGGCCGAAGAGGTGCTTAACATCTTAGATTAAGCTGTCCTTATTGCTGGGACTGGGGCGATATGTAATAATGAAACTATGAATATGCGTCGTTCCGTTGTCTATTTGACCCTGATAGCGTTCAGCCTTTCGGCCTGTAATTTACCGGTCTTCCAGGCCACACCGGTGCCCAGTGCCACGCCGGCCCAGGTCGCGACCAGCGCTCCGGTTGCCACGCCCACCGACGAGAGTGCCGGGCCACCCGAAGCCATCTACATCTTTTCGCCCGGACCCTCTTCAATGCTGGTGTCGCCGGTGACGATTACCGGGCAGGCCAACCCGACCTTTGAGCAAAACCTGGTGGTCGCCATATATGATGAGTCGGGTACTCAACTAGCTTTGGAGCCCACCACTATTCAGGCCGATGTCGGCCAGCGCGGCTCCTTCAGCATTGAGCTTGAATTTTCGGTAAGTAGCCAGCAGGCTGGTCGCATCGCCGTGTATTCCACCAGTGCTATGGATGGCGGCCTGGTGCATTTGAACAGCGTGGATGTGGTGCTGATGCCCAGCGGTGAAGCCCAAATCACCACCCCCAGTCAGCAAGCCGAAAGCATTCAGATTGAGCTGCCCGCCAACGGCGCTCAGGTAAGCGGCGGTGTCATCACTCTCACCGGATACTCCGACTACTATTTTGAAAGCACGCTGGGCATGGTGCTGTGCGGTCCGGGCGGTTCCGGTGAGCCGCATGAATTGTGCGGTAGCGACGACAATATCCTGGCCAGCGGCCCGGTCATGATTCAATCGCCGGATATTGGCCAGCCTGGGCCTTTCCAGGTGAAAATCAGTTATTCAGTCAGTGAAGCCACCCCCGCCCGCCTGGTGCTCTTCGCGACGTCGCCGCGTGATGGCGGCTTTATCCACGTGGTTAGCGTGAACATTCAACTCAATCCCTAAACATGAGCGCAGACACCCAACCCGTCGCTATCGTCACCGGCGCCTCCTCCGGCATCGGCAAGGCCACCGCGCGCGCCTTTGCCGCGGCCGGCTACCGCACCGTGCTGGCCGCCCGCTCACAGGATAAGCTCAAAAGCCTGGCGCTGGAGATTGAGGACGCGGGCGGGGAAGCCCTGGTAGTGCCCACCGATGTAGGTGACTGGCAGCAGGTCGAGAACCTGGTTGCCCAAACCGTGAAGAAATACGGGCACATTGATGTCTTGGTGAACAACGCCGGCTTGGGCCGCCTGAAATGGTTGGACGATCTCGACCCACTAAAAGACATCGCCACCCAGGTGAACGTAAATTTGCTGGGTTTAATTTGGACCACGCGCGCCGTGCTGCCGCACATGATAAAACGCAAACAAGGCCAGATTATCAGCATGGGCTCGCTGTCCAGCTTTGTGGCCACCCCCAGCTACAGCATTTACGCCGCCACCAAATTTGGCGTGCGCGGTTTCAGCGATGCGTTGCGCCGCGAAGTCAGCGTCTACAACATCAAGGTCTCGGTGCTCTATCCCGGCGGAGTCGAAACCGAGTTTGCCGACCATGCCGGCATCCAACGCAAGACCGGCTTCACCACCCCCTCAGCGCTGCTGCTGAGCGCGGATGATGTCGCCCGGGCCACTCTCGGCCTGGCGCGCCGCCCGCGCCGCAACCTGGTCATCCCCCGCCTGTTTTATCTATCTTTCTGGGCCAGCTATTTCTTTCCGGGTATCGTGGATTGGGTCATGGAGCGCTTCTACACCCGCCGCGAGCGCTTATCCTGAAAAAGAAAACCCGCCGTTCGGC
>OMJR01000108.1 GCA_900299355.1 Anaerolineaceae bacterium | reverse complement strand
CTCCCCTACTCCTGCTGGCCGTGGCGGGCACCACCGCCGGCGTCCAACTGGAAAACCGCGACGCCTTCTGCGCCTCCTGCCACACTGAACCCGAAAGCACCTATTATCAGCGCTCACTCACGCTGCCCAGCGACCTGGCTTCCGCGCACGCCTTCGTGGATAGCGCCGAGGTGCGCTGCATCGATTGCCACAGCGGCATCGGCGCGCTGGGTCGCGCCCACTCGCTGGCGCAGGGCGGCTGGGACCTGGTGCGCTATCTCAGCGGCATCTACCAGCAACCGGCGCAGACCACCAATCCCATCGGCGATGCGGGCTGCCTCAAATGCCACACGCCGCCGGGGGGCGTCCCGGCCAGCGACTATGCGGTACCATTTGCGAGCAGTGAGCACTACCACTTCGCCCATTACCTGGACGAGTGGGCCGCCCGCGACCCGGACCCCTACGGCACCTGTGCCTTCTGCCACCTGGCGCACACCGAGGGCACCACGCCGGAGATGCATTTCACCCCCTCCGTTGCCACCAGCGACGGTTGCAATGATTGCCACCGGGATTTATCCGGTTGGAACCCGAACGATTAAGGAGAGACGATGATTGAAGTCGCCATCATGATTGAAGGCCAGAACGGCCTCACCTGGCCACGCTGGCAGGCCATCACCCAGAAGGCCGAAGAGCTGGGCTTTGTCGGCGTGTACCGCTCCGACCATTACACCAACGCCCGGCCGCCGGATAAGGAGTCGCTGGAGTTGTGGGTTTCGATGACCTGGCTGGCCAGCCATTCCACCAAGCTGGAGTTCGGCCAACTGGTTTCGCCGCCCGCCTTCCGCCACCCCAGCATCACCGCGCGCATGGCCGCTGCAGTGGACGACCTCTCCGGCGGGCGCTTCCATCTGGGTCTGGGTGCCGGCTGGCAGGAGCGCGAACACGACCTCTTCGGCCTGGATTTGCTGGAAATCCCCGAGCGGATGGACCGCTTTGAGGAATATCTTAAGGTCACCAAGCGCCTGCTGCGCAGCGATGAACCGGTGAGCTTCGACGGCCAGTTCTATGAGCTGGAGGAAGCCATCCTGCTGCCGCGGCCCCAGCGCGCCGGCGGCCCGCCGATTGTGGTGGGCGGTAACGGCCCGCAGCGCACCATGCCACTGACCGCTGAGCACGCCGACGAATGGAACGCTATCGGCCTGACTCCGGCCGCCTTCGCTGAGAAGAACAAGCGCATGGACCAACTGATGGCCGACGCCGGGCGCAAGCCTGCCGATGTGCGCCGCAGCATGATGGTCGGCACGGTGTTCGCGCAAAGCGATGCCGAATTGGACAAGAAGCTGGAGGCGCGCGGCGCTAAAGCGGACGAGCTGCGCGACCGCGGGGTGGTGGTCGGCACCGCAGATGAGTTCACCGAGCAGGTGATGGCGCTGGGTGCGGCTGGCCTGCAGCGTGTAATGTTGCAATGGCTGGATTTGGACGACCTGGATGGCTTGCAGGCCATGGCCGAGGCCGTGCTGCCCGCCGCGCACGGGAGCTAGGCAATGCAAGTACACGACGCCATCCGCACCAAACGTGCGGTGCGCCAATTTAGCGACAAGCCGCTGCCTGCTGAGGCCGTCGAAGCGATACTGAACGCCGGCCGCCGGGCGCAGTCCTCCAAGAACACCCAACCCTGGCGCTTTCTCGCCATCCAGGAGCGCGAGACCCTAGAAAAGCTGGGCTACCGCGGTGAACAACGCACGCATTTTGCGGATGCCGCCCTGGGCGTGCTGATTCTCACCCCCGACCCGACGGATAAACCCAGCATCCTGTTCGATGCCGGGCAGGCGGCCGCATACATGCAGCTAGCCGGTTGGGAAGAGGGCGTAGGTTCCTGCATCTTCAGCATTCGTGAGCCTGAAAAGGCCCGTAACGTGCTGGGCTTCTCCGCCGATTGGCATGCCGGCATCGCGATTAGTTTCGGCTATCCGCAGGATGCCGGCGAGCTGACCGACGCGCCCGAGAAGGGCGGCCGCTTGCCATATGATGAAGTGGTGCATCACGAACGTTGGAAAAGTTAAATCGTCATCGCGAGGAGGCCACCCATCGGTTGGCCGACGAAAACGCCGCTCCCTCGCAATGACGGTAGTAGGAGACATTTTATGGACGTACAGGAAGCCATTCGCACCAAGCGTGCGGTGCGCAGCTTTGCCGACGAACCGCTGGCCGAAGACATAGTACACGCCATCCTGAACGCCGGGCGGCGCTCGCAATCCTCCAAGAACCGCCAGGCCTGGCAATTTGTCGCTGTACGCGAGCGCGACACGCTCAAAAAGCTGTCCAAGTGCGGGGCCTTCGCCGGGCACCTCAAGGGCGCGGCCCTGGGTGTCCTGATCCTGACCCCGCCGCCCGAGGAGTTCTACGGCGCGCTGTTTGACGCCGGCCAGGTGGCAGCCTACATGCAGTTGGCCGCCTGGGAGCTGGGTGTGGCATCCTGTTTGGCGACCCTTTACAAGGGCGACAAGGTGCGCGGCATCCTCAACATTCCCGAAGAATGGCAGCCACTGATGGCGATTTCATTCGGCTATCCGGCGGACAAGAAGCGCCTGACCTTGGGACCGCTCAAACGCGGCCGCAAAGACTTCGAAGACGTGGTGCATTGGGAGCGTTGGTAGGCGCCCAACGCAATGCAAAAGCCCCTCGTGTGAGGGGCTTTTGCATTCAGGCCGCTAGAGCGGGCATTTCTATCAGTTCGACAAATGCCCGGAAGATATCCGATTCGGTGATGACACCCACCAGTTCGCCATCCTCCATGACCGGCAGGCCGCCAATTTTATGCATCAGCATTTCCTGGGCCACCGACTGCAGGGCCTCATTCGGCGCCGCGGAAATGACCTCGCGCGTCATGATTTTGTCGACCGTCAGCGTATCCAGCAGGTAATTCAACTCAAAGATATTGAGGCTAGTCGCATCTGAGGGTTCCGCCTCCAACACATCCGTGAGGGTGACGATACCGACCAGCTTGCCAGCCTCCACCACGGGCAAGCGGCGGATGCCCTTCTCGGTCATCAACTTGTGGGCGGCGGCCAGAGAGCCCTTGCTCGCAATCGTTATCGCCGGGCTGCTCATCCAATCTTTGACATAGGCTGTTTTCATTACAGTCTCCTTGCGGACTAAGTTACAGCCTTATTGTCAAACATTGAGGGCCTAGCCCCTAGTTGCATTTGTCCCCGACGGATAAAGAAAAAGGCCGGTCATTCGACCGGCCTAATTTTTTTACATTTCACAGTGTGTTTCGTAGATGTCACTAAGCGCATCCCACAGCGCCTGGCTCATGCCTTCGGCGGCGTCGAGGGCGTTGGCCTGCTGCTCGGCGCTGAGGCCTTGCATGCGGGCCAGCAGCTTCTCGGCTTCGTGCTCGTTGTGGCTGTGCTCTTCGAAGTAAGGCTCCACGCTGGCGGGCAAATCGTAGTGGGTCTTGAGGCCTTCCAATTTGCTCTTGGCGGTGGCGGGCTGCTGCACTTCGAAGGCGTACAGGGCGCCCAGGGCTTGCTCGGGTTGGCGGAACCAATCCTGGGACTGGCTGACCAACTTGGCCACCGCGGGCATCTGGGCCGAGCCCACGGCGGTGTCGAGGCCGGCGGCAAAGTCGCTCCACAGGGCGGCGTGCTCGCGCTCCTCCTCGGCCGTCTCGGCGTCGTTCAGCGTTTCCCAGCCCAAAGGCATCTGGGCGATGAAAGCGCCGTATTCACGGGCGTAGGCCTGCAGGGCTTCCAGCGGCAATTCGCCGGCTTCCCAAGCCTGGTAGAAGGGATGTTGGAGCAGATTGCGCGGGGCAATGCGCTCGTTTAGGGCGGATTTGAGGGACATGGTACTCCTTTAGGTTAAGGCGAAAATCTGATTAATTCTAACCGCAAACGCGGATTAGTGCTTGCGTTCAACCACGTATTCAGCCAGTTCAATCAAGGCCTGTCGTTCGGGGCCGTCGGGCAGACCCTGCAGGGCGTCAATCGCATCCTGGATGTGGCCATCGGCAGCCTCAAGGGTGTAATCCACGGCGCCGCTGGAGCGGATATCCTCAACCAGTGCATCCATCTCGGCGTCACCCATGGTTTCGGCGTTCTGTAGGCGCTGCAGGCGGTCGTCGTCGGGGTGTTCATCCTGGTAGCACAGGCTGGGCATGGTCATCAGACCGATGCGCAGGTCGCTTGCCACCGGTTTGCCCATCGTCTCCGCGTCGGAGGAGAAATCCAGCGCATCATCCACCAGTTGGAAAGCCACGCCGATGCCGTAGCCATAGGCCATCAGGGCCTCGCCGCGTTGCTCGTTGACCTCGGACAGGTAACCCGGGGCGCGCGCGGCCAGCTCGAACATGGAAGCCGTCTTGGCGTAAATGCGTTCGTAATACTCTTCGCGGCTGGCGATGTGGTTGCGGCTGAAAATCTGGTTGATTTCGCCGTTGACGATGGTGGATAGCGCCCGCGCAAAATGCTGCATCACCTGGATATTATTCACCTCGGCGCCCAGCGAAGCGGCGCGCGAGAAAAGGAAATCGCCCGCCAGGATGGTGGCCGATGAATTCCACTGGGTATTGAGGGTGGCTTTGCCGCGGCGGGTGGTGGCGCCGTCAATCAAATCGTCATGCACCAGGGTGGCCGTGTGCAGCATTTCAACTGCCGCCGCCACCGTAATCGTGTGCTCGGTGTCAACATCGAGCATGCCGCCTACCAACAGGGAAACTGTCGGGCGCACGCGCTTGCCGCCGGCGCGCATCAGCTGGGTCAGCGCCTGGTAGAGCTGGTCGTTGTAGCCCTCAGCTTGCTGAGCCATGCGTTCTTCGACGCGTTGAATCAGGTGCTGGACGGGCGCGGCAAAACTGAGCGTGGTCATACCGGCACCCCCACCCGGAACAAGGCTGCCACGTTGGCGCTGGTGGCTCCCGCCACTGCTTCCACATCCAACTCCTTGAGTTCGGCAATCTTCTCAGCCACAAGGGCGACATAGGCCGGTTCGTTGCGTTGACCGCGATATGCTTGCGGCGTCAGGAAGGGGCTGTCGGTCTCGATGAGCAAATGCTCCATAGGAATGTCCGTGACCAGGGACTGCAAATCAGGGGCGTTCTTGAAGGTCACCGGGCCGGTGATGCCGATATAGAAGTAGTGTTTGATAGCCGTCTGGGCCATGGCCGCATCGCCGGAGAAGGAGTGCAGCACACCGGGGCGCTCGGCCAGCGGATGGCCGGCATCCTCGAGCCCGGCCTGCCATCCAGCCAAAATCGCCATCACATCCTGGTTGGCCTCCCGGTTGTGGATCACCACCGGCAACTCCAATTCGGTAGCCAGGTCCAATTGGGCCCGAAAGACTTCGGCCTGCAACTCAGGCGTAGCTTTGTCCCAGTAGTAGTCCAGGCCGATTTCGCCGATGGCCAGCACCTTAGGATGGGCGGCTAACTCGCGCAATTCGTCGGCGGTCGCTTCGTTCCACTCGCCGGCGTCGTTGGGATGAATGCCAACCGCGGCATAGACCATCTCAAAGCGTTCGGCCAACTCGACGGCGCGGCGGCTGCGGGCCAGGTCAGTACCTGGGTTCAACAGCATGCCGACGCCGGCCGCGACGGCACGTTCCAGCACCGCTTCGTGCTCGCCGTCGAAGCTGTCCCAATCCAGGTGGCAGTGGCTGTCAACCAGGTGCATTACTCGATGCCGGCGATTTTTAAGCCGTCCTTCAGAATGGCTTGTACTTTATCTTTGTGGGTGGTTTCGGTGTAGACGCGAATCTTGGGCTCAGTGCCGGAGAAACGCACCAGCAGCCAGCCGCCGTCTTCCAGCTTGAACTGATAGCCGTCCATGGTCTCCAGGCCCGTGACCTTGAGGCCGCCGATGGTTTCCGGGTTGGCGTCCATAATCAGCTGCTCGCGCGCCGCGCGGTCGCCGCTGAAAAGCGTATCAATGCGGTCGTAGTAGTGCGCGCCGACCTTATCGAAGAGCCACTCAATCAATTCGGTGGGTTTCTTATCCAGCTTGACCATCGCATCCAGGATATAGAGCCCGGCCAGAATGCCGTCCCGCTCGGGCACGTTACCGCGGAAGGCGTAGCCGCCGGATTCCTCGCCGCCCATCATCGCGTCGGTTTCAATCATTTTGGGCGCGACATACTTGAAGCCCACCCCAGTCTCGTGCACGGGGATATCGTACATCTCCCCCAGCTTGTTGAGCATCGTGGTGGTGGAGAGGGTCTTCACAATCGGGCCGCGTTCACCGCGCACTTCCAGCAGGTAGTAGGCCAGCAAGGCATAGACGCGCAGCTGGTCCACAAATTGGCCCTGCTCATCGCCCAGGCCGACGCGGTCGGCGTCGCCATCCGTAATCAGCAACACATCGGCCTGGTTGTCAAGCGTGGCTTGCAAGCCGGCATCCACATTGGGCGGAATCGGCTCGGGGCGCTGCATCTCGGGGAAGACCGGGTTGCGCGTGTTGTGAATTTCCAGCACTTTAGTCTTGCCACCCTCCAGCAACTTGGTAAACCAGCCCGCGCCGTTGCCCCACATGGCATCCACCAGCACGGTGAAGCCGGCGTCCTTAATCGGCTGCAGGTCAATCAGGTCATCCAGGTGGGCGATATAGGCTACGTCGGCGTCAAACAGCTGGACGATGCCCTTCTGCTTGGCTTCCTCCAAGGGCATGCGTTTGACGTCTTCGACTTCGTCGGGGATGCCGGCTTCAATCACCTCCAGGCCTTCGGGGGCCACGGCGCCACCGTGCTCGTCGCGCACTTTGAAGCCATTATCCCAGGGCGGGTTATGGGAGGCAGTGATATTGATGGCGCCGGCGGCTTTTTGGGCCACCACCGCGTAGGAAATCACCGGTGTGGGGGTCGCCTTATCGGTCAGGTATACCTTAATGCCGTTGCCGGCCAAAACCTCGGCGGCGGCGGCGGCGAAATGCTCGGAATGGAAGCGCTTGTCATAGCCGATGACGGCGCCGTCCTCCTCGCGCCCCTCTTTAATCAAGTACGTGGCAAAACCCTGGGCAGCTCGTCGCAAACTGTCGAAGGTGTAATCTTCGGCAATGCGGCCGCGCCATCCATCGGTGCCAAATTTTATGCCCTTGGCCATGTGCTTCCTTCCGTGCTAAAAAGTGATAATTTGTACAAACTAAATTATAACAGGCTCGCTGCTTACAGCCGGTCTGAAGCGCCTGCCAAAACAGTATAATCGCCGGGATGAATACCCAGCGCTCGATTTATCTGGATTACGCTGCCACCGCGCCGCTGTTGCCCGAGGCGCGGGAGGCGATGCAGCCCTTCCTGGAGGCCGAATTCGGCAATCCATCCTCGGTGCACGGTCACGGTCAGCGCGCAGAAGCCGCCCTGGAGAGCGCCCGGGAGACAATGGCGCGCCACCTGAACGCCAGCCCGCGTGAGGTTGTCTTCACGTCAGGCGCCACCGAGAGCGACAATTTGGCCCTTCGGGGCGCGGCCTGGGCCGCCTACCGCCAAAGCGGCGCGCGCCATATCCTGACCACTCCCGTGGAACACGACGCGGTCAGCCAGACCGCCGAGCAACTAGCCGCGCTACATGATTTCGAGTTGGAATACCTGCCGGTGGACGAATACGGCCGCGTCGCCCCCGCCGATTTGGCGGCCCGCCTGCGGCCCGATACCGCCTTGGTGTCCGTCATTTACGCCAACAACGAGATTGGCACGCTCAATCCGATTGCCGAGCTGGCCGCCATCTGCCGCGAGCGCGGGCTGACCTTCCATACCGATGCAGTCCAAGCCGGCGCACACCTGGCGCTGGATATGCAGACGCTGGGCGTCGACCTGTTGACCCTGGGCGCACACAAGTTTGGCGGCCCGAAAGGCGTCGGCATCCTGTATGTGCGCGAGGGCGTCGAAATTATTGCCACCCAAACTGGCGGCGGCCACGAAGGCGGCCAGCGGGCGGGTACGCCCAATGTGGCCTACATCGTCGGGATGGCGAAAGCATTCGACATCACGCAAGCCGAAATCCATCAATCGATTAACCGACTAAGCGATTGGCGGGACAAGATTATTGAACGCGTATTGGACTCTATCCCCGATGCCAAGCTGACCGGCCACCCCCGAGAGAGGCTGGCCAACCACGCCAGCTTTGTCTTCAAGGGTGTGGACGGCAACGCGCTGCTGATGCTGCTGGATGCGGCTGGCTTCGCCTGCTCCTCCGGCTCGGCCTGCAAGACCGGCGACCCGGAACCCTCCGAGGTGCTCAACGCGCTGGGCTTCAGCCACGAGTGGGGACTCGGTTCGTTGCGGGTTACTCTCGGCCAGCAGACTACATCTGATGAAATAGATGCTTTTCTGAATACCCTGCCGGATTTAGTGGACAGGTGCCGCGCGCTGGAGGTGGCCTGATGACCAGTAAGGGCCACGTGGTTGTCGCCATGAGCGGCGGCGTGGATAGCTCGGTAGCGGCCGCCCTGCTGCAGCGCCAGGGCTACCAGGTGAGCGGCATGATGCTGCGCCTGTGGAGCGAACCGGGCCGCGAAATGAGTAACCGCTGCTGCACGCCAGAGGCGATGGGTATCGCCCGCCGTGTGGCTGGCCAAATAGGCATCCCCTTCTATGCGGTGAATGCGCAGGACACCTTCCGCGATACCGTAGTTGAGTATTTCCTTGACGGCTATGCGCAAGGCGGCACCCCCAACCCCTGCCTGGCCTGCAACCGCCATATCCGTTGGGAGTTCCTGCTCAACCGCGCGCTGGCCCTGGGCGCAGATTTCATGGCCACCGGCCACTATGTGCGCCTGGTGCGCGAAGAAAACCAGCCGGTGCGCCTCTACGAAGCGGTCGACCAGCACAAGGACCAGTCGTATGTGCTGCACGTCCTGGAGCAAGCCCAATTACAGCACGCCCTCTTCCCACTGGGTGACCTGACCAAGGACGAGGTACGCGCTATCGCCGCCGAGCTGGATTTGCCCGCGGCGCAATCCAAGGAAAGCCAGGACCTGTGCTTTCTGGCCGGCCAGGATTACCGCGATTTCCTCGACCGCTATTCGCCGCAGGCCGGCAGCCCCGGCCCCATCCTGGACCGCACTGGCCGCCAAATGGGCCAGCATGACGGCCTAGCGCATTACACCATCGGCCAACGCAAGGGCCTGGGCATCGCCGCCCCCGAGCCACTCTACGTCTTGGAAAAGGACATCGCCCGCAATGCGCTGATTATCGGCACGCGCGCCGAACTAGGCCGCGACACATTAGTTACTGGTCCAGTAATTTGGCAGAGCTGCCAGGCGCCCAGCGCACCCTTCGCCGCCCAGGTGAAGATTCGTTATTCGGCGCGCAAGGCAGCCGCCACGGTGACGCCCCTCCCTGACGGCAGCAGCGAGGTGGCCTTCGATGAACCGCAGCGCGACATCACCCCCGGCCAGGCAGCGGTGTTCTACAACCTGGAGGGCGAAGTATTGGGCGGCGGCCTGATTCAAGGCGAAGCCGCACCCGCCCCAGCGGCCCGCGAATCCCTGATTCAAATCGCAGTATGACCGTACCGGCCTTCTTCCTCGGCGCGGTGCTGGCAACGCTCTACGGCGCCGCCTTTCATCTGTGGCGCGGCGGCAGCGGTGGACGCCTGCTGCTCTATCTCTTCCTTGCCTGGCTGGGTTTCTGGGTCGGGCAATGGCTGGGCAGCCAATTCGGCTGGACCTTTTTCAACATCGGCCCGCTAAACGGCGGCATGGCCAGCCTGGGGGCATTGGCCCTGCTGGGGCTGGGCTACTGGCTTAGCCTGGTGGAAAGCTACTGATGGTGGCTGGCCGCGCCCAGGCGGGTGACATCGTGCAATTGATTAGCCCTAAGGGCAAGAGCAGCAGCTTCCGACTGGAAGCCGGCAAGCGGCTCGAGACCATGCACGGCATCCTCCAGCACGACGATTTAATCGGCGCGCCCTACGGCAGCCAGGTGGAGAGCCACCTGGGCAAACCCTTCACCTTATTGCAACCGGCGCTGGACGATATGTTGCGCGATTTGCGGCGCAGCACCCAGGTGATTTACCCCAAAGACGTCGGCTATATCCTGGTCAGCATGGGCATCGGCCCCGGACAGCAGGTGCTGGAAGCCGGCAGCGGCTCCGGTGCGCTGACGATTGCGCTGGCCCACGCGGTCGGCCCCGAGGGGCATATCTACAGCTACGAGCACCGCCCGGAGACTAGCACGCTGGCGCGCAATAATTTGGCACAGTTCGGCCTGGAAGAGCGCGTCACGCTCAAAGTGCGCGACATCGCAGAGGGCTTTGACGAAAGCGGCCTACGGGCGGTCTACTTGGACCTGCCCAATCCAGAAGCCTATCTGTCACAGGCGGCGGCCGCCCTGTCGCCGGGCGGCTTTTTTGGCTGCATCCTGCCAACCACCAACCAGGTATCGCTTCTGCTGGACGCCATCAAGCACGCGCCCTTTGGCTTCGTGGAAGTCTCCGAGATTTTGCACCGTTATTACAAGCCGGTAGCCAACCGCTTGCGTCCCGCGGATACGATGAATGCCCACACCGGATTTTTGATTTTCGCCCGCCGCCTGTTTGAGGAGTCATTGGATGCCACCTCGTAGACCCCGCCGACCCTTCGGCCGCCGCCCGCTGGGCCCGCGCCGCCGCCCTCCCCGCGGCCCGCGCGGACGCCAACTCAACCCGCGCCTGCAACGCGAACTGCGCCGCGCCAACCACCTGATGTCGATTGGCGACCATGCCAACGCGGCCGAGATTTTCATCCAATTGGCCGAGCACGCCCGCGACCGCGCCATTCACGGCCCGGGCGCGATGCTGCTGATGCGCGCCGCCCATGCCTATTTGATGGCTGGCCGTGTGCAGGATGCCGACACCCAATTCGAACGCGCGCTGAAAGCCTTCGAGGCGGCCGGGCACATCCCAGCAGCCATGCGCGAAGGCCAGCGCTATGCTGAGATGCTGGAGGGCGAAGGCTATCCCGACGAAGCCCAGGCCCTGCGCGAGACTTTAGCCCAGCGCTTCAGCGGCAACCCAGCTAGCGAAGAGCCCGAAGAAGACCAGGGCACCTTCCCCGAAAAATGCCCCTATTGCGGTGCCAGCATGAGCCTGGAACAGATCAGCAGCCGGGGCGCACGCGTCGCCGAATGCCATTATTGTGGCAGTGTGGTGCTGCCCCGCAAAGCCGAGTGAGTGTGGTCGACGCGGCCCACATCAACGCTCTTAGCGAAGACTTCATCCGCCAGCGCCTGGCCGCCCGCCAGGCCGACCCTTACATCAGTCCCTTTCGGGAAAGCCTGCGGCCCGGCGAAGCCCGCCCAGCAGCGGTGCTGATTCCATTGCTGCGCCAGGATGATGCCTGGCATGTGCTGCTGATTCGCCGTACGCATGTGGATGGCGACCACCACAGCGGCCAGGTGGCTTTTCCCGGCGGGCGGGTGGACGCCAGCGACGCCAGCCCCCAGCAAGCCGCCCTGCGCGAAGCCCACGAGGAAATCGGCGTGGAACCGGAAAGCGTGCGTGTGCTGGGCCAGATGGAAGAGATGGTCACGATTAGCAATTACCAGGTCACCCCGGTGGTGGGCGTGATTCCCTGGCCCTTTGCGATTGACCCCCAGGAAAGCGAAGTGGCGCGGGTGTTCACCGTGCCGTTGGCCTGGCTGGCGGACCCGGCCCACCACGAAGAACGCCAACGCGAAATCCCCGGCGAGCAGCGCAGCATCGGTGTGCACTACTTTGAAAAATACGATGGCGAACTGCTGTGGGGCGTCAGCGCGCGGTTGATGGTGAATTTTCTGCAAGCACTCGACGTGATTTAAATGAAAAAGAGCCCGCGTACGCGGGCTCTTTTGTTTCTGATTGCCAGATTATTCTGCGGCTTCTTCGTCGCCGGCGTCCTCGTCGGCTTCGTCGCCTTCAGGCGCTTCGCCTTCGGGGGCTTCTTCACCCTCAGCCAGTTCGGCGTCCTCGTCCACCTCAACCTCGATGACCTCTTCCTGCGGCGCGGTGGCCACAATGAGGAGTTCATCCGGGTCGGTGAGCAGTTCGACGCCCGGCGGCAGCGATATATCGCGTACATAAAGCGTATCGCCGAAAGCCTCGAGACCAGACACATCCACGCTCAGGTGGCTGGGGAGGTCCTGCGGCAAAGCCTGAATTTCAATTTGCTCCATACCGGTAACCAGCAGGCCGCCTTCCGCTTCGATAATCGGCGCGCTGCCCTCAACCTGGACGGTAATCATGGTGCTTACCTTCTCGGTCATGGAAACGACCAGGAAATCGACGTGCTGCAGGGTGCCATAGATGGGGTCCACCTGGAAGTCACGCACCAGGGTCATATGTTCTTCGCCGTCCACATCAATCGTGACCAACGTAGAACTGGAAATTTGGCGCAGGACCTTGGAGGTCTCGGCGTTATCCATGGTGACCGGGATGGGTTGCTCCAGGGAGCGGCCATACAAAATGGCTGGGAGTTTGCCTTCGCGGCGCAGGAACTTGACTTTCTTGCCAATCCGGTTGCGCGCTGAGGCCGACAATACTACTTTATCCATGCTACCTTCCTTTGGGCGCCTCTCACCGCTTTCCGGTTACCTTCGCCCGCGTGAATTGATTTGCGCTCAGTCTTCGTCGTCACCGCCGAAAAGTCCGGCGATATAGAGCAGCAATCCCAAGCCGACACCGGCAGCCAATCCGGCTGCTACGGCGCCCGCCGTATCCAATACCGTTTCGACATTGCCCTGTACCTTGCCGGCAATTAACACACCGCCGCGGATGCGGTCGCCATGCACTTCGCGGGCCACGATGGCCCCGGCGCGGGCGTCCTCCATCACGACGGCATTGCTCACCACCAGTCCGGCGGCGCTGTCGTTCAAGCTGGTTTCCACCGAGTTGACCATACCCACAGCCGATTGCGCCGCCTGGACCTGCCGCGCTTCGGTGTAGCCGACCAGGCTCTGGCCGGCGTCCACGTTGGCAGCGCTCACCTTTCCGGCGGCGCTTTGGTGTAGGTTGAGGGCTTCTTCAGCGCCCTCGGGAGTGGTTTTGTCGTTTTCGGCAGTCATGCTTGCTCGCAAAAAAAGTCTCCCACGCGGGGAGACGCTGAGATGCAAGGGGCATTTTAGCCCCAAGGGCCGGTTTCGTCAACCGGGGTAGCGGCCTGGGCGCGCTTCTTGCAATTCATTTAACTGTTCTGTCCCCGAAGGCGTGTCAGGCCTTGCACGGCAAAGCATTCTTCCCCATCGGTCAGGTAGATTGCCGCGTCGCCCGGAGCTACGGTCCATCCTCCTCGCAACGACTCAAGCCAATTGGCACCCTTCTTGCACCTTAGGCACTAGACCCGTAAACCAAACCCCCTTTTGGAGGTTGAGATGTACGAAATCAATCAGATTGACACGATGGTAGTGATGGCGATTGCCATGTTCTTCCTGGGCATGTGCACGCTCAT
>OMJR01000107.1 GCA_900299355.1 Anaerolineaceae bacterium | reverse complement strand
GCGGCATCCGCCGGGCCGCGCAGGATGAAGCCGTAGGCGGCTTTGCCGCTGCACGAATCGGTGTCCACATCCATTTCGATGTATTGGTCGCCGGCCTGCGGCCAGGTGAACCACCAGGTGTCGAAGCCGGCCTGTTTGGCGGTGGCGTGCAGTTGGCCGTTGCCCATGGCCAGCAGAATGTTGCTGGTGTTGGGCATGCCGCCGCTGGCGCTGGCCCAGTTGCCGTCGTTATTCATTTCATCCACCAGGTCGGCTGTGCCAAACAACTCACCGACCACGATGGGCAGCTCGGTGGCGGTGGGCGTTACGGTGGGGGTGTTCGTCGGCGGGCCGGCGGTCGCGGTTTCGGTGGGCGTCTCGGTCGGCGGCGCCTCGGTGGCGGTCATCTCAGGGGTGTCGGTGGCGGTCGGCGCCAGCGTCTCGGTCGGCAGCACAAATTCCGTCGCGGTGGGTTCCGCCGGGGCGGCCACACCTGGCAGGCTGCAGGCGCTCAGCACCAGCGACAGCAAGGCGATATGGGCGAAAAATGTCTGTTTCATCACAGGTATCCTCTCGTGGTCACCACTTAACTATATATGAAGTGGCTTAAATGCAAGGACGAATAAGGGGCCGGATTCGTTCCGGCAAAGGTACTGAAAGTTGGCCCCGTGCCCGTGATACAATCGCTAGGAACACCTCTGTTTAAGGAGATATCATGGCAGACGAGAATAAAGGGGAGAACAGCCTGGAAGAAGCCCGCGCGCGGATTGCGGCCAACCAGGCCAAGAAGGAAGCGATTGCCGAGCACACCGTGAAAGAAGGCGAGACCCTGAGCCACATCGCGCTGGAATACTATGGCAACGCCGGCCCGACCTACTACACAGCGATTTACGAGGCCAACAAAGACGTCATCGGCGACAACATGAATGTCATCAAGCCGGGACAGAAATTGGCTATCCCGCCCAAGCCCGAAACCGAAGACGAAGAGTAAACCCTCAGCGTCGGAACACCATACGGCCCTTGCATCCGCGGGGGCCGTATCTATTTCTATTGGAGTTGCATGTACATTGCTATTGAGGGCGTGATTGGCGTCGGCAAAACCACGCTGGCGCGCCTGTTGCAGGAACGCTTTATGGCCGAGCTGCTGCTGGAAGTCTTCGAGGAAAATCCCTTCCTCTCCAAGTTTTATGAGGACCGCGCGCGCTACGCCTTCCAGACCCAGATATTCTTTTTGCTCAGCCGCTACCACCAGCAGCGCGAAGGCGTGTCCGCGATTTTGAACGCCGGCCAGCCCCTGATATCCGATTACACCTTTGCCAAGGACGCCCTCTTCGCCAGCATCAACCTTCAGGGCGACGAGCTGGAGATGTATTACAACGTGCACGATGCCCTGGCGGAGAAGATTCCCCTGCCGGATTTGATTGTCTACCTGCGCGCCGATACAGGGGTGCTGATGGACCGCATCGCCACGCGCGACCGCCCCTACGAGCGCAACATGGAGCGTGATTACATCGCCACACTCAACGACGCCTACGAAGATTTCTTCGAAGATTTCTATCGCGGGGTGCCGGTGCTGCGCCTGGACACCGATAAGCGTAACATCGTGGCGTCGGACGAAGACCGCGCCTTCGTGGAGCAGGAAATCCGCGATGCGCTGGCCGAAAGCCCGCGCCAGAGTGAGTTGCCGCTGTAAACCTGGCCCACGATAACAAAAGGCCCAGGATTTCCGGGGCCTTTTTATTCGCTAATCATATCGACTTTCGTCTATTTGACGGCGCAGACGGTCTTCGTCGCTTTCGCGGGTGGGCGGCGCGCCCGTCTGGTTTTGGGCGAGCAAGCGCGCTTCGGCTTCCTCCAGCTGCTGGCGGCTGGCGCGCGGCACAATGGCGACCTTGCCGCAATGTGGGCAGCGGGCCAGCTTGCCGACCACCATGTTGGGCATCCACACCGAGCGCGGGAAGGGCAGGCCGCACTGCTTGCAGACCGCGCCGCCAGTCATGCCGTATTGGCCGGGGGTGACGCTGGTCTTGCCGCTCTTGAGCACAAAGGTTGAAATCAAGTAAGTCAGGGCGCCCACCGCGGCCACGCCGGCTACCAGCGGAATGATGATGCTGCCGGCCGCGCTGCCCGCTTCGCCTTCCGACAGGAAGACGCGCACAAATTGGTTGGAGCGCAGCTCCTGGCCCTCGCTGGTATAGCCGATGGCGTACAACAGGTGTTCGCCGGGCGGATAATCATCGGTCTCGAACTGGAAGTTGAAGGGCGCTTCCGTGGCTTCGCCGATGACCTCATCATCCAGATAGAACTCCACCCGTTCCAGCGTATCCGGTCCTTCGGTGCGGTAGCTGAAGCGGCCCTGGATGTCGTTGTTAAAGCCGCCGTAGCCCCAATCGCGGCTCAGGCGCAACTCCAGCGCATCTTGCAGGGCCAGCGCGCCGGTGGGCAGCGCCAATAGCAACAGGGCAATCAGCAGGGCAACAAGTTTTTTCATGGCAACTCTATTCTACTTCCAGCGGGTGAGGATGTTCTCGCGCTCAAAGATTTGGGTGGCGAAGAACAGCAGCAACGTATCGGCCAGCACCAGGATGGCCGTCAGCAGCAGCATGAAATCGGTGTTGACCGTCACCGCGCCGGTGATTTGGCCGAAGAAGACCGCCAGCACCGGCATCATGAACAGGACCGAGGTTTGCTCGGCGGCGCGCGGGTCGTTCATGCGCGAGCTAATCATCACCGCCAGGCTGACGCCGGCGATCGCCAGCAGCGGCCCCACGGTGAAGATGCCCAACACCCAAATCGGCGAGAACAACTTGGCCGGCAAAACCGGGTCAACCGACAGGAAGACCGCCCCAATCACAAAAATGCCGAAGCCCAGCAGGGTGGCCAGCACGCCCGGGATAGCGGCCGCCAGGGCCTTACCGCCCAGCAGCTGGGTGGTTGTGATGGGCGTGGCCAGCAGCGGCTCCAGCGTGCGGGCGCTCTTTTCGCCGACGATGCTGTAGGATGCAATCGTGACCGGGATGATGGATGGTACCAGCAGGAAGAGCGCCAGGAACTGTTGCAGGATGATGAACTGGTTGCAGCCCGCGGGGGTTAGCCCTTCACAGACCGCTGCGAACTGAGCGGCCATGTCGCCGAGTTCTTTCAATTCATTCATCGCTCCAGCGCCGCCATCCCCGCGGCTGAAGTACAGGGTGACCAGCGTGATGGCGGTCAGCATCAAGGGCATAAAGAGGGTGGAGAAAAGCACCATCTTGTGGCGAAAGACCTCGCCCCATTCTTTACGTACCATGGCCCAAATCTTAGTCATTGTTTTGCTCCGCTTCATCCACAAATTGCAAATACACATCTTCCAGGCTGCGGCGCAGTTCGCCGACAAACTGGATTTGGGCGCCCATGCCGGCCAGCTCACTGATGAGACCGGGGTTACGCGCTTCGGGGTCGTCCAGGGTCAGCACCAGCTTGTTATCCACGCTTTCCACCTTGCTGACGTAATTCTTCTTTTGCACAGCGCTCAAAAACGCGGGCTTAAGCTCCTGTAAATGGAACACCACCGAGCGTCCGTAGAGAGTGCGGCGCAGATTGGTGGGCGTATCCAGCGCCAGGAGGCGCGTTTTAAAAATCGCGATGCGGTCGCACAGCCGGTCGGCCTCGTCCAGATTGTGGGTGGTCAGCACGATGGTGCGCCCTTGGCCCTTGAGTTCGCCGATGAACTCGCGCACGATGCGCGAGGCCTCGGGGTCCAGGCCGCTGGTGGGCTCATCGAGGAAGAGCACTTGCGGCTCGTGCAGCAGGGCGCGGGCGATGGCCAGCTTTTGGCGCATACCCTTGGAGAAGGTGCCGACCGCGTCGTCGCGGCGCTGCCAGAGGCCCAGCATGCGCAGGTAGCGTTCTACCTGGCGGTCGACGTCCTCAACCTCGTAGAGCTGGGCAAAGAAAGCCAGGTTGCGCTCGGCGCTGAGCTGCTCGTACATGCCGGGCGCCTCGGTGAGCAGGCCGACATCCTGGCGGATTTGCAGGTCTTCGCGGCCCAGCGGGTGCCCGGCGACGACCGCGCCGCCGGCGCTGGGGGCAATCAAGGCGTTGAGCATGCGAATGGTGGTGGTTTTGCCGGCCCCGTTAGGGCCTAATAGGCCGAATACTTCGCCGCGGGCGATGCTCAAATCCAGGTTCTCGACCGCCTGCACCTCCTTGAAGTTCTTACCCAACCCCTGGGCATAAATCATGTCGTTGCCGGCCGCGGCCAGCAGGGCGACCGAATCGGTTTCACGTGAAACATCCTGGACCAGATCGTCGCCGCCGCGAATCAGCAGCCAGGCCGCAAACAAAGTGAAGGGCACACTGGCCAGTATGCCCGCCGGGCCGGGGCCCAGCAGGGAATTGGCCTCCAACGTGGGGACCACAAAGAGCAGGTAGGTGCCGCCGAAGCCATTCAGCATGGCATGGCCAATCACCGCCGGCCAAACGCTGCGCCCGCGCAGGGTCAGCCAACCTAGCAGGACGCCCACCACAATGGTGAACCAGACCATGGCGAGGATGCCGCTCCACGGGGCGCCGGGGTAGCCGAAGCCGTAGTTGTGCCCCATGGCGATAATGGGCGCGTGCCAGAGGCCCCAAATCACGCCGGTGGCCAGCAGGGCCTTGCGAAAACCGAGCGGCATCAGCTTGGGCTGCAGGTAGGCGCGCCAGCCGAATTCCTCGCCCAGGGTGGGTAGGCCATTGATCAGTGGCGAAGTCAGGAAGCCCAGGCCCAATTGGACAAGCACTGCGGTCAAGGGGGTCATGGTGTTGCCCTGAGCAGCCAGCGCCTGGGTCAGGGTGCTTAGACCGGCATCGTGTTGGCCGGGAAAGACCAGGAAATAGATAGCCAGCCCAATGAAGATTAAGACCGGCGGCAATAGCCAGGCAAGCAGCCAGGCGCCGCGCCCCTGGCCGGAGCGGAAAGTCAGGCCGTTATTGCGCCAGCCCTCCTGTGTAATCCGGCGGGTGAGCAGGTTGGCGATGGCCGGCGCGAACATGTAGGGTCCGACCAGCAGCACAAAAGCCAGAGTGTAGCCGCCAAAGAGGACGGGGCTATCGGTGTAGCCGCCGGTGAGGTAAATCACCAGGGCGGTGGTCCAGGCGATGCCGAAGGCTAAAGCCAGGAAAATCCAAATGCGTCGTGTATCCAGTGTCTTATTCATAGTCCTGTTTCACGTGAAACATAATGAGCTGACGGCCATTGCGAGTCTACCAAATCGGCGATTTAGAAGAGCGGGCTGATTAGCCAAAGCAGCAGCACGCCAATCGCCATGAGCCCGAAGAGGCCCAGCGCCAGGCCGGCTTGCTGCACCCAGGGGCCGGCGCCATAGCGAGTGCGGTAGGGGTCACTGCCGCGGGGCAGCAGGGCATCCCGCTTGGCGGCCCCGGCCGGACGGCGCAGGCGCACCCGGTTGCGGTCGAGCTTTTCGACCAGCTCCCAGCCGGCGCGGGCTTCTTCGGCCAGGATGGCATCCAGGCGCTGCTGATTGTTGAAGCCGGTGACATAGCTGCGCAGGATTTTGAATTCATAATCCTGGGCCAGTTCGCGGTGGCTGTAGGCAATCAGGTGTTCTTCTTCGCGCTGCTCGCGCAGGCGGCGTTTCTTGGCGTGATGGATGGCGATGTGGGCTCCAGCCATGTCGAACTCCTTTCGGTCGAATTTGGTTAGAAGCCGGCTCCGGCCAACCAGGCGATGCCCAGCGCGATGCCGATGCAGGCAAAGACACCGATCATGATCCAGACCGCCATCACGCCTTCGCTCATGCCGTGGAGGGTGCGGTAGGGGTCGTAGCCGCGCGGGCGGGATTGGTCCTGGCTGCGGGCGGCGGCGGGGCGCTTGAAGCGCAGGCGGCCGTCGTCAAACTTCTCCACCAGTTCCCAGTCGCCGAGCCGCTCCTCCTGCAGCACCTGCTGCAGCACGTGCGGCTTCTTGAATTGGTTGGTGGCTGAACGCAGGATTTTGAATTCCCAGTTGCCGTTCAGTTTGTCGTGTTTGTAGGTGGTCATCGTTTCTTCCTCGAGTCGTAGTCTTTCCTGGGCTTGGGCAGCCATATGGGCGCCCATGTGTGCGTGGTACATGCGTGTCTCCCCGCGGAGGAGCGCCACTGTGCGCGGCGCCCCTCCGTAATTGTAGGGTTACTTATCCAGGTCGGTGTTGTTCTGGGCCAGCGCGACCATCCCGCTGAGGCCGCCCAGGTTCATCGTGTCCACCGCGCTGCTGGGCACAATGACCATGGCGCCTTTCTCCTTGAGGCCTTCGAAGAGCATGTTCATGGCCCGCAGGTGCAAGGCGGTCGGGTTGTCGCGGTAGGCTTGCGAGGCATCCGAGAAGGATTGGGCAATCTGCTTTTCGGATTCGCCCAGGATTACGCGCGCCTGGCGCTCACGCTCGGCCTGCGCCTGGCGGGACATGGCATCCTCCAGTTCCTGCGGGATGACGATGTCGCGGATCTCGACCGATTGCACGGTGATGCCCCAGGGGGTGGTGCGCTCGTCGATGATCTTTTGCAGGTCGGCATCCATCTTGGCGCGGCCCACCAGAATGTCGGCTAGGTCCAGCGCGCCGATCACTTCACGCAGCGCCGTCTGCGCCGCCCAGGTGATCGCCATGCGGTAATCTTCCACTTCGAGGGCGGCCTTCTCGGCGTCCCAGACCAGCCAGAAGAGCACAGCGTCCACGTCCACCGGCACGGTGTCTTTGGTGAGGGTCTTCTCGGCGCTGAAGGGCGAAGCCATCACGCGGTGGTCGATCCAGTCGGCGATCTCGTCGACTACCGGGATCAGCCAGAACACGCCCGGACCCTTGAGGCCGTGGTATTTGCCGAAGCGCAGTACAACGGCCTTTTCCCATTGGTCAGCGACCTTGAGGGCCATCATGACGAAGAGGCCCAACAGGGCGGTGGTGATCGCGTAGGCCGCCACCACGCCATCGCTGGCGCTGCCGACCAGGATCACGGTGCCGATCAGGCACAGCAGCCAGATCAGGCTGGCGGCGGCAACGGCCAGGCCGGTGATGCGATAGGGGTTGGATGATTTGCCGAAGTTGAGGCGCATCATAGTGCTCATGTTTACGTTACTCATCTGTATCTCCTTGTGATTAATCGTTTGCTGCTTCGTCGGCCCATTGGGCCAGTTGGTCTTCAAATTGCTGGCGCACGTCGTCCGGGCTGAAATCCAGTTTGCGGGCCTCCTCCACGAAGTACTTGGCCAGCAAGGCCAAATCTTGTTGGCGCAGGCGCGCGCTGTCTTGCTCGCTGGCAGGCTCCAGGATGAAGGTGCCGCGGCCGTGCTGGGTGGAGATGATGCCCTCCTCGTCCAACTGGCGGTACGCGCGCGCGACGGTGTTGAAGTTCACTCGCAGGTCGGCGGCTAGTTGGCGCACGGTGGGCAGTTGGTCGCCCGGCGCCAGTGCGCCGGAGGCCACCGCGTGCTTTACCTGGCTCATGATCTGCAGGTAGATCGGCGTGTGGTTGGTCAGGTCAATATCGAATTTCATGGCCTCCTGCCTACCGGCACATGTATCAGTGTGCCTTTGTTTGATTGTATCTTTGTATGATTGTATACCAAACAATCGAGAGAGTCAAGTGATCAAAATGCTAAGAAATCAGCAGGCTATATCCCGCTATAATTTCTGTATGTCCAAAGAAAAACACTTGCAGCAGACCATTGAACACATCGATATCAAAACCCACGACCCGCGACCGCTAATCGAACAGTACAGCCGCATGGCCTTCCAGGCCCGCAACCTGGCGCGCGCCGCCCGCATCTATGACCAGATGCTCGCCGACCACGAGTGCAGTGTAATCCTGTGCCTGGCCGGATCGCTGTTCAGCGCCGGGCTCAAGAAAGTGGTCTACGATCTGGTGGAGCACAACATGGTGGATGCGATTGTCTCCACCGGCGCCGTGATGGTGGACCAGGATTTCTTTGAGGGTCTGGGCTTCAAACACTATGTCGGTTCGCCCACTGCGGACGATCACGAATTGATGGAAG
>OMJR01000106.1 GCA_900299355.1 Anaerolineaceae bacterium | reverse complement strand
TTGGTGTTGTCCTGGGTATGCATCACCGCGCGGATGCCATTGCGCACCTGGTTGAGGATGCGGTCCATCTCCATTTCCAGGTTGGATAGCGAATCCAGCACATATTCGTCGGCTTCGCGGCGGGTGGCCTCGGCATCCTGGCGGGCCTGCGCCTCAATCTGCTCAGCGCGCGCCTCGGCGGCCGACACGATGGCATCGCGTTCTACCAACCCTTCGCTCTTCTCGCGCGCCAGCTGCAGGGTGCGCTTGGCTTCTTCCTGCGCCTGGGCCATGGTGCGTTCGCGCTCGGCGATAAGCTTTTGAGCCTTCTTGACCTCTTCCGGGATGGCCACGCGCATCTGGTCGATGATGTCCAGCATGCGGTCTTCGTCCACAATCACGTTGTTGGTGAGTGGAATCGGACGGCTCTCGTTAAAGAGTTCTTCCAGGCGGTCGACGAGTTGCAAAATATCCATAGTGTTTACCTTCTGCCCATCATGGTGCAAGAAGCAAGCCAGCGCCGTGTGGCGTGGTTCGCTCCCTCCATAGTATGTGGCCGAAGCTGTGAATTAGCAAATTATATAACAGGGGTTCTTTTGGCGCTCAGTCCCGCAGTGGGGTAGCTACGTAATCGGGTTCCCCATTTTTGCGGATTTCCTTGAAGCGGTCTGCCAGCGCCTGTTTGACAAAATCAGGCACCATCGTGCTCACATCGCCATTCAGCGAGGCCACCTCGCGCACCGTGGTGGAGGACAGGAAGGAATGTTCCTTGCTGGTGATGAGTGACACGGTTTCCAGGTCGGGCGCCAGTTGCCGGTTGGCCAACGCCATGCGGAATTCGTACTCAAAATCAGAGAAGACCCGCAGGCCGCGCACAATCACCTGGGCGCCGATTTCCCGGCAGTAGTCCACCGTCAATCCCGCATAGGTGGTGACTTTGATTTTCTTCTCGTGGGCAAAAGCCTTCTCGACCAATTCAACCCGTGTTTCGGTGGGGAAGAGGATGGATTTCTGTGGCATTTCGTATACTGAAATGACCACTTCATCAAAAAGCTTACTGGCCCGCAGGGCGATATCAATGTGGCCGTTGTGAATCGGGTCGAAGGTGGCAGGGAATAGGGCGCGAATCATCTTAGCTCAGGTCTCCTTTGGCGTGCTGCCAATAGGCTTGCAGCGCGCCAGCCAGCCGGGCGTGCTCGGGGCGGCTCAATTCAGGGTCTTGCTTTAGTAAGCTATCGGCCACCTGGCGGGCTTTCACAATCATACGTGCATCGGTCAGGCTTGCCAAGCGCAAGTCGTGGAAGCCGGATTGCTGGGTGCCCAGGAATTGCCCCGGGCCGCGCTGCTGCAAGTCGGTTTCGGCCAGTTCAAAGCCGTCGTTGCTGTTGACCATCGCCTGCAGGCGCTCGTTTTCGGCGGCCTCGTCGTGCTCGGGAATCAACAGGCAGTAGGACTTATCCGCGCCGCGGCCAACGCGCCCGCGCAACTGGTGCAATTGGGCCAGCCCAAAGCGGTTGGCGCCCTCAATCATCATCACCGTCGCCTGGGGCACGTCCACGCCGACTTCAATCACTGTAGTGGATACCAGCACCTGGGCCTGGCCGTCGCGGAATTGGGCCATGTTGGCTTCCTTTTCCTCGGCGCCCATGCGGCCGTGCAGCAGGGTCAGTGCGTAGTTGGGGAAAACTTCTTCGCTCAGCCGTTTGTGCTGCTGGACGGCGGCCTTTTCTTCGTTTTCGTCTTCGCCCTCGACCAGGGGATAAATCACGTAAGCCTGGCGGCCTTCCTCGGCCTGTTTGCGAATCAGGTTGTAGCCCCGTTCCCGTTCGCGTGGGAAGAGGATATGGGTGCTCACCGGCTGGCGGCCGGGCGGCATCTCGTCGATGATGCTCAAATCCAGGTCGCCGTAAAGGGTCAGCGCCAGCGAGCGGGGGATGGGCGTGGCCGTCATCACCAGCACATGTGGATTGCTGCCCTTGTCGCGTAGCGCGGCGCGCTGCTCCACGCCGAAGCGGTGCTGCTCGTCAATCACGATTAATTCCAACTCGGAGAAGACCACCGGGTCTTCAATTAGCGTGTGGGTGCCGACCACCAGTTTGACCGCGCCGCTCTTCAAGCCGGCGCGAATATCCTTTTTATCACCCGCCTTGGTCGCGCCGACCATCAATTGGATTTCATCCGGCTGCAGCGGCCCGCCTTCGCTGGCCAGCAGCGCGCTCAGGCTGGCGTAATGTTGTTCGGCCAGGATGCTGGTCGGGGCCATAATGGCGGCTTGTGCGCCCTCCAGGGCCACCGCGGCCATCGCCAAAGCGGTGACCACCGTCTTGCCCGAACCGACGTCACCCTGCAGCAGGCGGTTCATCGGCCGCCCGGAGCCCAGGTCGCCCAGCAGTTCGTCCAGGGCGCCTTGCTGCGCTTTGGTCAATTGATAGGGCAGGCGCGCCAATTGGCCGGCCAGCCAATCCGCCGGCGGGCTGAAAGCGCGCGCTTCCTGGCCCTGCCAGAACTGCTTCTGCTGCAGTACGGCCAGTTGTAATACGAATAATTCATCAAAGGCCAGGCGGTATTGCGCCGCTTCGAGCAGTTCTTCCGATTCAGGGAAGTGCACTTGCAGCAGAGCCTCGCCCAGCGGGATGACCTCGGCCGCCTCCTGCACCTCGACCGGCAGCGGGTCCTCGACACGTGGCGCCCAATAGCTCACCACCTTGTTCATCAGGCTGCGCAGCCAGCGCTGGCCGATATCGGCGGTCAGCCGGTAGACCGGCACGATGCGCTTGGTGTGCAGGTGCTCGGCTTCAATCGGCTCCCATTCTGGGCTGTTCATCACCAGGCGGCCCAGGTACTGGTCCACCTTGCCGGAAAGCACAATCTGGTCGCCTTCGCTGATGTTCTTGGCCACCCAGGGTTGGTTGAACCAGGTGGCGCGGATGGCGCCGGTTTCGTCGTCAATCACCACTTCGCTCAACTGGCTCTTGCCGCGCACGCGCCGCACCGCGCTGCTTTTGACCTGGCCGATTACGGTGGCTTCCTGGCCATATTTCAACTGGCGGATGGTCAGCAGTCGGCTGTAATCATCGTAGCGGCGCGGGAAGTGATAGAGCATGTGGCGCAGGGTCTTGATGCCCAGCTTTTCCAGCCGCTCGGCATTCTTGGGGCCGACACCGTCCAGCACGGTCACATTGGCGTCCAGGGCCGCGGCGGGGCCGTCCACTGCTTCGCGCTGTGGCAGGGGCGGGCGGGTGACGCGTTCTTTGGGCTTCTCCGGCTTGGCATCCGCTTTGGGGGCAGACGGCTTGGGCTTGGTTTGCGTATCGGCTTTGGCGGCCCGGCTGCGCGGCTTGGCAGCGAGCTTGGGCTTGGCGTTGCCGGGTTCCTCGCCGGCCAGCTTCAATTCACGCCGCACGCGGTTCCACAGCCCCTTCAACGCTTCCTCGCGCCCTTCGGGGGACAGCTTGCCGTAATCGCGCAAGCGCACGCTGATGGCTGTGATGAGTGCTTCGTCCAGCTTATCGGCGCGCGCTTCAGCTTCCCAGCCAGAAAGCATCTTTTCCAGGCCGCCCATCACGGCGCCATTGTCGTAATCGCGCTCGGCTTCCAGGCTAAAAAATTTCTTCAATTTGCTAATCGAAGGCTGCATAAAACTATTCTATCAGTGGCTAAAGGGCCGCGCTTTGCGGCCCCGGTGACTTATTCGGCGCGTTCCAGGGCGAAGACGCCCAGGCTGTGCGGGCCAATCAGGCTGGCCAACGGCGCATTGATGATTTGCTCGCTGACCGGCGTGGCCGGGTGGTCCTCCAGCAGCCGCTCACGCAACGCGCGGGTTTCGTTCTCGAAAGAGGGTGCGCCCTGCAGCAACGAAATGTGCTCCAAATTATCGAATTCCATCAGGAATTCCTGCAGCACGTCCACCAGGTGGCGACGGTTGCGGGCTTTCTCGGTGGGCACCAGCTCGCCGCTCTCCAGCGTGAATAGTGGCAGCATTCCCAGATATTCGGAGACCAACGCCTGGGAGTGATTCACCAAGCCCAGGCGTTCCAGATAGGACAGGCTGGGGATGCATAGCTGGGTGTAAATACGAGCAATCAGGCTGCGCACGTATAAATCCAGGTCGTTCAAAGACAGGCTGTCGCCCGCCTGGGCCGCGGCCTGCACCATCATGCCCAGGCCCAGCGAGACCGAGCCGCTATCCACCACGCGCACCTGCACCTTGCCCTGCAAGTCTTTGGCGGCGCGCTCGGCATTGGCGTAGGTCGGGCTTAGCTCACTGGAATGGATGACGGCCAGCACGCCGGCCCCCGCGCCCAGCTGCTGAAAGGCGCGCTTGAACTCCTCCACCTTGGGCGCCTGGTAGATGGGCGCTGCGTGTTTATTGAGGCTCTTGGGGAAATCGGCGGCCTTGGCAGGGCCCTCGTCGCCATCGGCGGGGGCGGGCTCCCAATAGGCGGGCAAAATGGTTACGTGCTCGCGACCCTCAAAAACGGGGTTCGGAAAGAGCACGCTGGCATCAGTCAGGATGTTAATTGGCGGCATTGATGGCGCAGGCCCGGCTTATTCGATGGAGAGGATGAACTGGTAGTGGGGCTGGCCGCCTTCATGTACTTCAAGCTCCAGGTCGGGGTAGGCTTCGCGGACGCTATCGGCCAATTGGTTGGCGGCATCCTTCTTCAGGTCTGCGCCGTAGAACAGGGAAATGATTTCGTAATCGGCCATGCTGATCTTCTCCAGCAGGGCCATCAGGGCTTCCTTCAGGTCGCCGGAGGAAACCACCAGCTTGCCGTTGTGCAGCCCGATGGTCTGGCCTTCCTTGACTTCCACGCCGTCAATTTCGACATTGCGGGTCGCAATCGTCAGCTCGCCGGTTTGCACATCGCCCAGGGCGCTGCGCATGTCTTCGGCGACGGCTGCCAGCTCACCCTGAGGATTGAGCCGCAATAGCGCCGCCAATCCTTGCGGCACGCTGGTGCTGGTCACCACTTCCACGTTTTTGACGGTTAACTCAGCGGCGGCCTGGGCGGCCATCACAATGTTCTTGTTGTTGGGCAAAATGATGACATCATTGGCTGGCAAATTCTCGAAGGAAGCCAGCAAGTCGGCCGTGCTGGGGTTCATGGTCTGCCCACCTTCGACCAATGCCGCCACGCCCAATTCGGCGAAATGGCGCGCGATACCCGGGCCGGGGGCTACCGCCACCACGGCGATTTCGCCCGGCTCGACGGTCGCCAGGTTGTAATCCGGCCCGGCGGCCTGGGCGCCGATTTCGTCCATCTGGGCCATCAGGTTTTCAATCGCCACATTGGTGACCGTTCCCAGCGTCATCGTGTAATCAATCGGCTCGTAGCGCTTATCGGTCGGCACATGGATGTGCATGCGGTACATGCCGTCGCCTTCGCCCACCTGGATGGAGGTACCCATCTCTTCCAGCGCACTACAAAAGGTCTGTAGGTCCAGTTCGCCGTTGGGGCGAAAATCGACCACCACTTCGTAATCCTGGCCTTCTTCGACTTCCTCCAGGGCGTGTTCCAAATTCATGGCTGCCAGCGGCGGGGCGCTGCTCTCGGCTTCGTGCAGTTGCAGGCCGCTGACCCAGCGCACCATGCCTTCCAACAGGAAGTAGAGGCCCTTGCCACCCGAATCGACCACGCCGGCTTCCTTGAGGATGGGCAGCAATTCGGGGGTGTGCTTGACCGAGGCGTCGGCCGCCTCCAGCACGCGCTGCAACACTTCGCCGGTACCGGCGCCGTTCTTGGCGGCTTCCTCGGCGGCGGCGGCCATATCCTTGGCCACTGTCAAAATGGTGCCTTCCACCGGGCGCACCACGCCTTTATAGGCCGTGTCGCGCGCCGAGGCGAAGGCGGCCGCCAGGTCCTGGCTGTTCAGTGAGTCCTTGCCATCCACCGAGCGGGCGAAGCCGCGCCACAATTGCGAAAGAATCACTCCGGAGTTGCCGCGCGCGCCCATCAGAGCGCCCTGGGCCACTTTTTCCAGCATCTTGCCCGCTTTGGGCTCCGCCGAGTTGGCAATTTCTTCCATGGCTTTCTTCATTGTCAGCACCATATTGGTGCCCGTGTCCCCATCCGGCACCGGGAACACATTGAGCGCGTTCACCGTTTGCCGGTTGGTCTCCAGCCAGGTGAGACCGGCTTCCACCAAATTCTTAACTGCCTGTCCATCTATCGGATAGGTCTGCAGGATTTGGCGGCGTTTTTGTTGTACTGCGGGACTTTGTAATGGCATAAGAATTTGACCTGGACTGTGGTTTTGCGCCGGAGCGCTTTAGTCCGTTTCGCTGACGCGTAACCCCTGTACGTGGACGTTGACTTCATTGATGGGCAAACCCAGCGCTTTTTCCACGTGGAAGCGCACGGTCTTGGCGACGCTGGCAGCCACCGACTTGATGTTGGTGCCGTATTCCACCACCACGTACAAATCAATGTTGATGTGATTGTCCTCGTATTGCACGTCTACGCCGTGGGTCGGGTCCTTGACCACGAAATGGCTGATGCCATTGAACAGATTCTTCGCGGCCAGCCCGACCACGCCGTAGGATTCAACCGCCGCCTGGTAGGCAATCGTGGCTACCGCGCGGGGCGAGACGTGAATACTGCCAATTTGGTTCTTGCTTTCGCTCATGCTTTGCCTCATTAAGAAACGCGGGCTTGCGCCGCGCGCATAAGTGTTAACGCTCCTGGCCCTGCAAAGATGCGTCGCGCAGCGCCTGAATACCTGCCGCCACGCCATCCGGATGCCCGTAGACGGACGAGCCGGCGACAAAGACCTGTACGCTGGCTTCAAGGGCTGCGGGCAGGGTCTCGGCATCGATGCCGCCATCAATCACGATAAGCGCATCCGGGTTGGCCGCGTCCAGCTTCTGGCGCAGTTCGCGCACCTTGGGCAGCGCTTCGGGCATAAAGGCCTGGCCGCCGTAGCCGGGTTCCACGCTCATCACCAGCACAATGTCGGCCAGCGGCAGTGCGTCTTCAATCGCCGCCACGGGGGTCGCCGGTTTCAGCGAGACGCCGGCTCTGCAACCCAAATCTTTGATGTGCTGCAGGGTCTTGTTAAGTTGCTCCACCGCTTCCACATGCACGGTGATGTGGGCGGCGCCCGCTTCCGCAAAGCTCTCCAGCATGCCTTCGGGCTGCTGCACCATCAGGTGCACGTCCAGCGGCAGGCTGGTGCTGCGGCGGAAGGTGGCGGTGACCATTTGCCCCATGCTAATCGGGGGCACAAAATGTCCGTCCATTACATCCACGTGCAGCCAGTCGGCGCCGTGCTGTTCAGCTTCGGAAACCTGCTCGCCAAGGCGGGCAAAATCAGCACTGAGGATGGAAGGGGCGATTAACGGCCGAAGCGCCATTGGGGCATTATAACAAAGGGAAACGAATCAACGGATGGGCGGATTAAAAACGAAGTAGACCCACATCCAGAAGGGCAACAGCCCAGTAACCAACACGACCGCCAGCAAACCTAAACCGACCGACAGCCAATCAATCACCGGATTGCTGCGCGGCTCGCCCATCGCCACCGGCCGCGAGCCGGTATCGCTGAGGCTGCCGTTGCCGGGGGTCACAAAAGGCTCTGAATCGGAGGCATCCGGGCCGGCGAAGGTCATCAGCACCCGCCCCAGTTGGTCGGCAGTGCGGTAGCGTGCCGCGGGCTCCTTGGAGAGCACCTTCATAATGATGGCGTTTAGCGCTTCGGGGATGTTGGGATTCAGCTCAATCGCCGGGCGCGGCTGCTCATAGCGGTGCATCTTGCCCAGCTCGGCGGCCGATTTGCCATCGAAGGGCAGTTGGCCGGTGAACATGCGGTACATAATCACGCCAATCGAATACACGTCCGATGCGGGCGAGGGCGGGCCGCCGGCCGCCTGTTCGGGCGCAAAATACTGCGGCGAGCCCCAGACCACATCGGCTTCTTCGCTGGGATTGATGGAGGCCAGCGCGCGGGCGATACCGAAATCGGTGACCTTAACGCGCCCATCGGGGGTGACCAGGAAGTTGTGCGGCTTGATGTCGCAGTGCACCAGGCCGGCGCGGTGGGCATAACCTAAGCCCTTGCAGGCCTGGATAATCAGGTTGCTGCCCTCTTCCACGCCGTAACGGCCGCGTTTCTTAATCATGCTGTTCAGGTCGGTGCCGGGCACATATTCCATCACGATAAAGAGGCGTTCGTCGTCGTAGCCGAAATCGTAGACCGTGACGATATTGCTGTGGCCCAGGTTGGCGGCCGCTTTGGCTTCCTGGCGGAAGCGCTCGCGGAAGGACGCGTCTTTGGAGTAGTCCTGGCGCAGCACCTTAATCGCCACGTCGCGCTCCAGCATCAGGTCGCGCCCGCGGTAGACCATCGCCATGCCGCCCTTATCCAGGAAGTCTTCCAATTGATAACGCTGGTTCAAAATCAGCTTGTCTTCACTCATCGCGGCGATTTTATCTGAAAGGCTCTGGACGTGCGGCGCTGCGGCGGTTATGCTTTTGCGGTGACTATGGATAAGTTGCGGCGCTATGCCACCCCGGGCGTGATTGTCGGCGCCCTGGGCGTGGGCGTCATTTTGCTGGCCCTGGGCGCGGCGGCGCTCTTTTTCTGGATGCCGCCCATGCTGGCCGCCAACGAACCGGCTGAGTTGGCGCTGACCATTATCCCTGGCCTGACCTCCACCCCGCAGCCGCCGACCTCCACCCCGCCGCCCGCTTCGACGCCCACGGCGACGATTAGCCCGTTGCTGCCCGGCGAGATGGGCGTGGGCAGCTATGTGCAGGTGGTCAACACCGGCGTTGGCCTCAACATCCGCAGCGCCCCCAGCACCTCCGGCGATGTGGAATTCCTCGGCTATGATTCAGAAGTCTTTATCGTGCGCGACGGCCCCGTGGAAGCCGATGGCTTCACCTGGTGGTACCTGGTCACCCCCGTGGACGAAACCCGCGCCGGCTGGGCCGCCGCCAGCTATTTGGAAGTCGTCGCCAACCCCTAGGAGTTTCTGTGACTGAAATCATCCCGGTAGACATCACCGCCAAACGCAAATCAGCGCGCCTGGTTATCCAGTGGAGCGACGGCGAAACCTGCGAATATCCCTTTGATTTGCTGCGCAACGCCTGCCCCTGTGCGCAGTGCCGCGGCGGCCACGAGAACATGAAGCCCGAACCCGATGAGGACGTGCTGATGATTCCGCTGATGGATGCCAAGGCCACCCGCATGGCCGACCTGGAGGGCGTGGGCAATTACGCGCTCAACATTGAGTGGGAAGATGGCCATAAATATGGCATCTACAATTGGTATTACCTGCGCGCGCTCTGCGAGCAGATGAAAGCCCAGCAAGCCTAGTTAAACAAAAAGCCCGCCGTATGGCGGGCTTTTTTCTTGTTGAGAACTTATTTGGCTTTGACCTTGATGGCCTTGGGCTTGGCTTCCTCGGCCTTGGGCAAGTTCAAGGTCAGCACGCCGTTGACCACTTCGGCATTGGCTTTGTCGGCCAACACCGGGGCGGGCAGTTCCAGCGAGCGCGCGAAGGACATGTAGCGCTGTTCGCGCAGGTGGTAGGTGGCATCTTTGCGCTCTTCCTCCTGCCGGCTTTCGCCGCGGATGGTCAGCACGTCGCCGGTGATTTGGATGTCCACATCCTCGGCCGAAATGCCAGGCACAGTCGCCTTAACCACCACTTCGTCTTCGGTCTCGTAAAGGTCCATCGCCGGGCTGGTCAAACCGTTCGCCCAGGGGCGCGCTAGGGTCTGGTCAAAGAGGCGGTCCAGGTCTCGGCGCATCGTCCGCAGTTCGCGGAAAGGTTCCCATTGCATTAAGTTGGTAATGTCAACCTCCATATCAATAAAGAAATGTGTATTTGGCTTCCCTAAGCCGCTTAAAACATAATGCGCCTGCGTTAAAAGTTCGCAAGCGCATCATAAGAAAAACGTCTGAGCTTCGGCTTAGTCGTCGGCTTCATCGCCCTCATCGGCGGCGGCCTGGCGCTGCTGGCGGCGTTCGTAATCCACGAAGCGGTAGCCTACACCGCGCTCGGTGAGGATGTATTTGGGGTTGGAGGGGTCTTCTTCCAGCTTCTGGCGCAGGTAATTGATGTAGAGGCGCACATAGTGCGGCTCGTCGCGGTATTCGTAGCCCCAGACCTTGGCCAGAATCTGGTCATGGGTCACCACCCAACCGGCGTTCTGCACCAGGTGGTAGAGCAGACGGTATTCGGTGGGGCGCAGCTTGACCAGCTTGCCATCCACCCACACTTCGCGTCGGTCGAAATCCAGCTTTAGGCGCTCGTCCACTTCAATGACGTTGTCGCTCCCAGGGCGCTGGGATTCGGTGCGGCGCAGCACGGCGCGTACCCGGCTGACCAGCTCCCGCGGGCTGAAGGGCTTGGTCACATAGTCATCGGCGCCCAGTTCCAGGCCGCGCACGCGGTCGTCTTCCTCGGTCTTGGCGGTCAGCATGATAATCGGCACGTCGTGGTTCTCGCGCACCATGCTCAGCACCTGGAAGCCGTCGATATCCGGCAGCATCACATCCAGCAAAATCAAGTCCGGCAGGGTTTGCCGCAGCTTCTCCAGCGCGCCCTTACCGGTGAAGGCTTCCTCGACCTGGAAGCCGTCCTGCTCCAGGTTGAGGCGAATGAAGCGCACAATGCGTTCCTCGTCGTCTACGACCAGGATGCGTTTATTGGAAAAATCGTAATCAGCCATCTTATTCGCGTACGAAACCGATAATTTCTTCTTCGCCGCCGGTGGGCAGGATTTCCAGGAAGTTAATCCGGTCCCAGGGCCACACCACCGAAGTCACATCCGCCTGCAGGTAATGCAGGTCCTTGCCGTCCCGCAGCCGCGGGTTCTGGACCGTAATCAGGACGTCGCTGGGGCTGGGCAATTCTTCAATCTCGCCCACCACGGGGTCCTCGTTGGCGATGTGCAGTAGTACTGTATAAGCCATGCGCGCTCCGTTCAGGCGTCCCGGATCAGCACTTGCAGGCTCATGCGTCCCAGGCGGATCAGGTCTTTATGTTTCAAGGGATGGGTCTGGTTGGGCATCAGATCTTCGTTATTCAACCGCGTGCCGTTGGAGGAACCCAAATCGACCAGGCTGACTTCGTTCTCGCTTACCCGAATGCGGGCATGCAGGCCCGAAACGCCGGCCTCAAAGCCCTCAAAGGGTTCCAAATCGATATCGGGCAGGATAGATTGCCCGTCCCTGACCCGGCCAATAATGAATTCACCTCTGCCCGGCAAGGGCAGCATCTGGCCGGTGCGCACCACATGCAGCATCACCCGCGCCTCGGCATCCTTCAAATAGGGCAGGCTGGAGGTACCCGGCAACTGGGAAGTCGCCCGTCCGCCGACATCGCCCATGCGCACCGGTACCGTGCCTTCGCCGCCAGGCAGCGCCAGCAGCGCGCCACACTCGCTGCAATGCACAGCGCCTTCGGCTGCTTCGTGACCGCATTGGGGGCAATGGATTGCCAAAAATTCCTCTATTCGTCAGGGTGGATCAGGGCACGCGTTCCGTATTTTATCTGTTTTCCTGATTTCTCATCAAGTTCTTTGCCCGCCTGCATGTCTTCGGCGGCCATCAGCACCGTCTTGGCCAGGCCGCGCTCACCAGCCGAGAGCAGGTGGGTAGCCAGCATGCGCATGCGTTTAGCCGCCACTTCGGTCCGTCCTGAGCGCAATTCGATGCGTGCATCTTCCTGCATGCGATAGAGGGACAGCTTGCCGATCGCGTTCACCAGGCTTTGCGGCGGCGCTTCGCCATCCGGCAGAGCGCCCAGGGGCCGCGAGAGGCCAAAGCGCATATGCGCACTGGGGATCTGGCGGGTGGGGATGTCCAGGTGCAGCTGGCCACTGGCGATGTTGATTTCCTGGCTGCTTCCGGTCGGTGGGCTAACCTCAAACTCCAGCAGCACGCTGAGGCTGCCGCTGAGCGGCACGGCGCCCAGGTATAGCGGCGAATCGGACATGACCCCGCCCAGATCAGGCGCCAGCCGAAAGGCGTAGCGCAAGTCTACGCCCGGCCCCAACTGGTAATCCATGCGCAGGTTGCGCGCAAAAATCTGGTTGAGCTTGCCCAACCGGCTTTCTAACAGCTTGTGGATTTCACTGCTGTTGTCCACATACACGCTGCTGCCGCCCGCCTGGCCCACCAGGGCATCAATGAAGTCTTCGTTCCAGGATTCGCCGATGCCAATCGCGCTAATCGAAAGACCTTTCTCGGCCGCCCGATCCGCCAGCTCCAGGCACTGGGCTTCGTCGCCGTAGGTGCGCCCGTCAGTGATCAAGACCAAATGGTTCACGTAGGAGGGCCGCAGGTGGCGCTGGGCCTCGATGGCGCCCGCTTCCAACCCCTGGAGGATCTCGGTGCCCCCACTGGTTTGCAGCATGCTCAGCTTGGTCAGCAAGCGTTTGCGGTCTTCGCTGGGCGAGGCCGGCAGCAGTACCTCGGCACGGTCATTGAAGGTCACCACCGAAACGATATCGTGCGGATGCAGTTGCTCAATAAACTGGGCGGCCGCCTTCACCACCTGGCCCAGCCGTCCACCGGCCATCGAAGTTGAGGTATCCAAGACCAAGGTCAGGTTGAGCGGCGGCCGCTGGGGAATCTGGTCGCGAGCCTGGGCCGCCATCAGGTCCAGCAATACATACAGCACCTGGCGGCCTTCATCGGGATTGATCGCGCTGCGGCTGTACAGCGTGTTGACCATCAGGGCCGGCGGCCCGTCAATGTCCTCGGGCAGGCTGGCGTTGTAGGCCTTGCGCTTGCGCGGATTGGATAGCGTGTCGTAGGCTTCCTGCACCAGCAGGAAGAGTTCGTTGGCGCCGGGTGCCTGATTTTGGTCGGGATGTAATTGGCGCGCCGCCCGCCGATATGCAGTTTGAATATCATCCTGGGATGCGTCGAGGGAGACCCCTAAACGCGCATAATAGTTATCCAGGTAATTGGTTGTCATCGCCCCCTCTTATTTGCTTAGCCGGACCAACACCACCGCGATATTGTCTGGACCGCCGGCCTGATTGGCGGCTTCCACCAGATGCTGACAGGCCAGCTCGGGTGTTGCCGCAGCATTGATAATCTGCTCGATGTCCTCTTCAGGCACGAAGCCCCACAGCCCATCCGAACAAAGCAACAAGGCCCCAGAGGCGGGAAGGGTGCTGGTGGCGATGTCGGCGGTGATGGCGTCACCCTGACCCAGAGCGCGGTATAGCACCGATTTCTGAGGGTGGATAGCCGCTTCTTCAGCGGTCAGCTGGCCCATCTCCTGCAGACGGTTGACCAGGGTATGGTCCTTAGTCAGCACTGTTATGCGGCCGTCCTTCTCCACCGCGTAGGCGCGGCTGTCGCCCAGGTGGCCGATCACCATTTGGCTGCCGACCATCAGCGCCGCGGTTAGCGTGCAGCCGCCACCCGGCGCGCTGCGCTTGACCGCGTTGTGGGCATGCAGGATGCCGGCTTCCATAATTTCGCGCAGGGATTCTTCCGCGGGATGCGGATTGGGCCCGAGCAACGGCTCATACACCTTGTGGATCAGGTAATTGCCCAGGGCGCGCACCGCGTTTTCGCTGGCGACCTCGCCGCTGCGGTGGCCGCCCATGCCATCCGAGACGACAAAAATGCCCAGCGGTTGGCCGCCGCTTTCCACGCCCAGGGTGGCTTGCAGCGCAAGCAGCGCATCTTCATTGTTCTCGCGCCGCCGGCCGACATCCAGCCCGGTGCCCACCCAGAATTTTTGCAGGGCCTGGCCCGTGCGCTGGCCAGTAATCTCCCACTGTTGCTCCTGGTTCAACTCAGCGGTGACGGCGTCGCCGCGCTGGGGGATACTTCGGTTGCGGCCAAACAGGCGTTTTAGAAAATCAAACATCGGCAATCTCAGGTGGCTAGCAGGGCGTAGAGGTTGTTGTCAGTGGAGCCAATAAAGATCATTTCATCATGAATCACCGGCGTACCCGTAATCGGGCCGCCCGTGTCAAACTTCCAGCGCAGGCGGCCGCTTTGGGCATCCAGGCAATATAGGCTGCCGTCCACCGAGCCGCAGTAGACCGCGTCGCCCACCACCACCGGTGAGCCGGTGACCTGGTGGCCGGATGTGAAGCGCCACATTTCTTTGGCCGAGCGTACGTCAATGCAGTAAATCAGGTGGTCGGCCGCGCCGGTGTAGAGCAGGTTGTTGGCTACGAAGGGAGTTGAAATCGTGCCTTTGCCCAGCCGGAAGCGCCACACGACCCAGCCCGAATTGGCGTCCAGGGCGTAAATTGTGCCGTCCATGGAACCGAAGTAAACGGCTTCATCCGTCACTACCGGTGAAGAGGTTATCGCCCGCTTAGCTTTGAAGCGCCAACGGGCATCCCCGCGGAAGTCTACGCAGGTGAAGTCGCCCGCCTCGGAACCAAAATAGACATATTCGCCGGTTACGAAGGCCGTCGCGCGTACCGGGGAGCCGGCCTCGGCCTTCCAGGAAGCGCGTCCGCTGGCGGTGCTCACCGCGTGCAGATAGCCATCGTCGGAGCCGATGAAGGCGTGGCCCTCGGCGATGCGCGGCGAAGAGCGCACCGGTCCGTCGGTGTAATAGGTCCACACCACCTTGCCGGAGCGGGTGGAGACCACGTGCATGCGGTTATCTTCAGAGCCGAAATAAATGTTGTTCTCAAAGACCGCCGGGCGGCCCGGGATGCCGCCGTCGCTGGCGTACTTCCACTGAAAATCGCCGTTGGCGGCGTCAATCGCGTAGAGGTTGTTGTCGTAGCAGCCGACGTAGAGCTGGCCGTTGTGGTACACCGGCGAGCCGCGCAGCTCGTCTTCGCATTCGAAGACCCACAGCGGTTTTACATCCAGCCCGCGGGTGGAGATCGCCGCGCTGCCGGAAGCGCTCAGGTTGAGCAGCGTTCCCGTCTTGCGGGCCACATTGATCAATGCATCTTTCATTTCAGAGGTGCTTTGGTAGCGATCCTCAGGTTTGTATTCCAAAGCCCTTTCCACCACCGCGGCCAATTCAGGTGAGATGTTGGAATTGATCTCCAGCATGGGGCGCTCGCCAAAGGTGAAGGGCGCTTCCAATTGGGGATCGCGCAGCGTAATCAGGTGATGCAGGGTGGCGCCCAGCGCGTAAATGTCCACTTGGGGCGTGGCCTCGCCGCGGTACTGGTCGGGCGGCGAATAACCCTGGGTACCCACCATCGTGTTCTTCTGCCCCGATTCAAAGACCTTGGCGATGCCGAAATCCACCAACGCAATGTGGCCCTGACTGCTGGCCATGATGTTGGATGGTTTTACGTCGCGGAAAATAATCGGCTCGGGCTTGTGCGAATGTAGGTAGTCCAACACATCGCACAATTCGATGCCCCAGGAAATGATTTGCTCTTCGGGGAAGAAGGTTTTGTTTTCGTTAAGCACCTGCTCCAGGTTCTTGCCGTGAATGAATTCAAGCACTAGGTAGGCCCGGTCGCGGATGATGAAGTAATCGTAAATCCGCGGGATCGCCGGATGGCGCAGGGTGGCCAGGATGTTGGCCTCGCGTTCGAAAATCTGGAAGATGTTCTTGCGCACCAGCGAGTCGGTCACCTGGCTGATCATTTCCTTGATCACCACCAGGCGGATCGCCTTGAAATTCTTGTCCCGGGCGCGGTAGGCAGCGCCCATGCCGCCAACGCCGACGATTTCCTGAATCTCGTAGCGTTCGTTGACGATATCGCCTTTTTTGAACTGGCTGTGGCTGCCGCCGCTATCCTGAGGGTCCAGGTCGCGGGTCGATTGTTCCTCGCTCAGGGCGCTCTCCTTCATGAGCCCGCAGGGATGCGGACTGGTGCAAGATTATAGCTAGCAACGGCGCGCCACGCAAACAAAGCCCCGCACAGGCGGGGCTTTGTAGTGGGCTTACGGCTTAGCGTCGTTTCTTGACGATGTCGATGTAGTCGCGTGCTTCGGTCTCTTTGGGACTGGCGCCCAGGAATTCGGCCAGCTCGGTGACCAGTTTGGACTTGGCTTCGGCGTCCTTCTGGCTCCAGGTGCGCGCCTTCACTTCGACGAAGGTGCCCAGGTCGGGCTTATCCATGCGGTCCAGATTGACGTAGAACTCAGTGTCCTTGAAGCGCACCAGCCAACGCTGGCGGTCCTTCTCAATTTGGGTCTCGCTGCTGGGATTGAAATACTCGCGATAAAAGCGCAGGCTGTGGTTGGCGTCAGCAAGGAAACGGCTGCGCGACAGCATCACGTCGCTGGGGAATTCGCGTTCGTGCGGCTCACCCAATAGCGTCAGCCGGTAGCGCACATGGTCCACACTCCCCTTTTCATCCAAAAACTCGTCCTCGCGGTAGCGCAGATAGCCTTGCCCCGGGCGCTCGAAGGCAAAATAGGTATCGTATTCGTGATAGTGGCGCTTGTAGATAATCTCAATCTCGGGCTGGTTGAGCGCCGCAATCACCGCATCGGCATCCTCAATGCGCACCTTGACCTGTACTTCGAAGCTCTCGGCCTGGGTCGCGCCGCCGATGGCCACCAGCTTGGAGAGCACTGAGCCCTCGCGCGCCACCAGGAATTTATCGACTTCCTTGGCGTATTCGGCCGCCTCTTCCAACAAGCTTTCCTCGTCGACGGTCAGCAAATCGTGGCCGCGCATCAGCCATTGGCCGTTCACCATCACATCGCTGACATCGGTGGACTTGGCCGCATATACCAGTTGGGCGTAGGCGCCATCCGGGTCGCGGTGGAAGCGCGGCGAATTGTGCAGGGTTTGGATATCCACCAAAATCAAGTCGGCGCGCTTGCCGGCTTCCAGCGAACCGGTCAGGTGGCCGATGTGCATCGCTTGCGCGCCAAGGCGGGTGGCCATCAGCAGGGCCGTTTTAGCCGGCAGCGAGGTGGGGTCCTTGGTGCGCAGGTTCGAGAGGAAGGCCGCCAGGCGGATTTCCTCGAACATGTCCAGGTCGTTGTTGGAGGCCGGTCCATCCGTGCCAATGCCCACATCCAGGCCGACGCGCAGCATGTCGGATACCGGCGCGGCGCCCGAAGCCAGCTTCATGTTGGAGGACGGATTGTGGGCCACGCCCGCGCCATGATGGTGCAGGGTGTGAATTTCGCCCATGTCTACATGTACGCAGTGGGCCGCCAGCACCTTGGCGTCAAAGAGGTCTTGTTTCTTCACCCAGGGAATAACCGGCATGCCGTGCTCCATGCGCGAATCCTCGACTTCAAAGGAGGTCTCGGCCAGGTGGGTGTGCAGAGGCACATCAAACTCGGCTGCCAGGGCTGCCGTGGCGTGTAGGATTTCTTCCGTGCAGGTGTAAGGCGCGTGCGGGGAGACGGCTGGCACAATCAAGGGATGGTTAAGCCAGCCCTCGATAAATTCACGCGCGGCGGCCAGGGAATCTTCAAATGAGTTCGCATCCGGGGTGGGGAACTTCAGCACGGTTTGGCCGCATACTGCCCGCAGGCCGGCGGCCGCGGTGGCTTCGGCCACGGTCGCCTCGTAATAATACATATCGGCAAAGCTGGTGATGCCGCTGCGGATAAATTCGGCCGCTCCAATGGAAGTGCCCAGGCGTACCGCTTCGGGGGTGATGAATTCGCGTTCCACCGGCATCACGTAGCCCAGCAGCCACACATCCAGGCGCAAATCGTCGGCCAGCCCGCGCAGCAGCGTCATCGGCACGTGCGTGTGGGCGTTCACCAGCCCCGGCATCAACACTTTGCCGCCGCAATCAATGCTTTCGGCGGCCTCATACTCTTTTTCGATTTCGTTTTGTGGTCCAGCCGCCAAGATGCTGTCCCCCTGGATTGCGACGGCGCCGGGTTCATACTGGTGCATCTCCTCATCCATGGTCAACACCAGCGCATTTTTTAATATCAGGTCTGCTTTTTTAGCCACTTATTTCCTTTCAGGTCACCAGCTAAAGTGCCCTAGTGTACGCTGTTTTCCCCCGAAGTTCAACTACTCCGCTGGGCCTGCCTTGCGCAGTTGGCGCAGCAGCCAGCTGTGCGCCAGGTTCAGCGCCCAATCCTCGGCGGATTGCAGCGCGCCGCCATAGCGGAAACGGTGCTGGTGCTCGCCTTGCGGCTCGATGAAGGTCAGCAACAATTCCAGATTATCTGGCTCCAGGGTGAGCACCGCCCCCAAACCGGCTTCTGCGCCCTGGTTGGCCATTTGGCGCGCCACCGCATCGCCCAATTCGGCTTTGCCGGAAACCGCCTCCAGCGCCGTGCTACCCAGCAGCGTGTCCCTGGCCCCGGCAAAGGGCGCGGCCAATCGCCCGCCTAAGCCGGCCTCGACGACCACCAGAGTCCAGCCCAGGCGCCGTAAGGCGGTCAATATCGTGTCGGCCAAGGTCTCGCTATCCTTGCCATAGACCCAATCACCCAGCCGCTCCATTACCTGGGCCTCCAACTCGTCCAGCATGCTCTGGGCTTCGGTATCGTCGGCGGCCTTGGCCGTCAGGCGGATGTCCACCGAACCGGCATGCGCCGCCAGGCCCACGGTGGGGTTGGCCAGTTCCTCCAGGTCGGCGATTTTCTCGTCAATCAGCGATTCGCCGACCCCTGCGCTGTGCAGCACGCGGCTGCGAATCACATGGCTCTGGCCGTATTTGCTCATGAAGTAGGGCAGGGCGCTGTCTTCCCAAATGCGCTTCATCTCGCCCGGTACGCCTGGTAAAGACAACACTACTTTGCCATCGACTTCCACCAGGAAGGCCGGGGCTGAGCCGACTGGATTATCCAGCACTCTGGCGCCCGCTGGCACGTAAGCTTGGCGCTGGTTGTTCTCGCTGGCCTTGCGCCCAAAGCGGGCGAAGCGCTCCTGGATTTGCTTCCACAAGTCTTCGCGGTATTCTAAGTCCACGCCGGCCGCCTTGGCAATCGCCTCGCGGGTCATGTCGTCGATCGTCGGACCTAACCCGCCGGTGCAGACTACGATATCCGAGCGTTGCATACCCTGGCGCACCGCTTCAGCGATACGCACCAGGTTGTCGCCCACCGTGGTGGTCCAATAGATATCAATCCCCGCGTCGCGCAACTGGCGCGCCAGGTATTGGCTGTTGGTGTCCACAATTTCCCCCAACAGTAATTCGGTTCCGATAGTGATGATTTCAGCCGAGGGCATTTAAATCACGTTGTATTCCTGAATTAGGCGGCCTTCTTCGAAGCGCGCCAAATCCAGCATGGATACATCTACGGTCTTCGAGACACCGTCCAGGATGATTTCACTCATCAATAATCCCGCTACCGGACCGTGCATAAAGCCGTGCCCCGAGAAGCCGCCCACCAAATACATGTTTCCAATCGGGGTCTTGCCAAAGATGGGGTGCGCGTCCGGGGTCACTTCGTACAGGCCAGCCCAATGCGCGGCCAGCCCGGCTCGTTCCAGCAGCGGTAGGCGCTCCGCGGCGCGGTCCAGGTTGACCAGCTCCCAATCGGCGTCCACGCTTTGGTCGAAGCCCGCGCTTTCGCCCGGGTTGGACATGCCGGTCAGCAGGCCCTCGCCTTCGCGATGGAAATACAGTGATTGGGCGAAATCAATCACGAAGGGGAAGTCGGCGGGCAAATCTGGCAGCGGGGTGGTGGTCAACATCTGGCGGCGAATGGGCGTAATCGGCAACTCCAGGCCGCCCATGGCGCTGATTTGCCCCGCCCAAGGACCGGCACAGTTCACCACTGTCTGGCACTCAATCACGCCCTGATTGGTCTCAACCGCGCTAATTTTGTCTCCGGCCATTTGCAGGCCAGTCACCGCCACTCCGCTGATACAGCGCACGCCCAGCTTGCTGTCGGCATTGATGTAGCCCATCACCACGCCATTCGGGTCGCACAGGCCATCCTTGGCGTTAAATGTGCCGGCAATGGCGTCCTCAAAGTGCATCATCGGCAGCCGAGCGCGTATTTCGTCGCCGCTCAGCCACTCGGTTTCGACCCCCAGGCTGTGCTGCAAGTCCACATTGTGTTTGAAATTTTTGACATCCTTCTCGCTGGTCAAGGCGAACAAATAGCCACACTGCACATAATCAATCGCCTGGCCCAATTCGTCTTTGAAGCGTTCCAGCATCGGCAGGCTGGCCTGCGACAGGCGGATGTTTACATCGGTGGCGAACTGGTAACGCACCCCGCCAGCGCAGCGCCCGGTAGCGCCCTGCCCAAAGAATTCTTCTTTCTCGAGCAAGACTATGTCTTTCACGCCGCGTTGGGCCAGGTGATACGCAGTTGAGGCGCCCATCACGCCGCCGCCGATAATGACGATGTTAGCTGTTTTAGGAAAATCACTCATCTTAGAAGTCCACCTCGCGGCCCAAACCCATCTCACGGGCATGCATTAGGGCCAACTGTGCCGCCACGGCATCCTGTACGGCCACACCGACTGATTTGAAAAACGTGAACTGAGTCTCGTCACTGCGGCCAGGCGCCTTACCCGCAATCACGTCCCCAATTTCGTAGACGTCCTCGTCGCCAAGCGTACCTTGTTCCAGCGGTATGTGAATGTCACCCGCTTCGGCTATCGCCGCGCTACGGCTGTCGACCGTTACCAGCGCCGCGGCGACCGTTTCGCCGGGGATTTCCTGCATCTCGCGGGTATAGGAGCCCGCCCCGTTGATATGGGCGCCGGGCTTGAGGTCGCCATGCGCGAAGACCGGTTGGGCGCTGGTGGTCGCCGCGCTGATGATATCTGCCTCGGCAACCGCCTCGGCCGCAGAAGCCGCGACCCGCAGGTCGCTGGGCACGCTTGCCTGGCCAGCCATGTCCTGGATGAAATCCTCCACATGCGCCGGGGTCGGGCTGTAGACCCACACTGTTTCAATGGCGCGCACCGCGCATACCGCGGTCAGTTGCGTGCGGGCCTGCACGCCGCTGCCAATAATCGCTAGGGTTTTGGCGTCCTGGCGGGCGAGCACATCGGTCGCAACTCCGCAACCTGCCCCGGTGCGGATAGCGGTCAGGCTGCCGCCTTCCAGCAGAGCCAGTAAACGCCCGTTCTCGGCATCCATCACTAGCACACCGGCGTGAATCAGCGGCAGTCCTTGGGCCGGATTGCGGTTGAACAGCGTGACCACTTTGACGGCCAGGGCCGCCTCCGCTGCTCCGGATACGAAGGCCGGCATGAACAGTGCGGTGCCTTCCTGCACGGCCACCTGCAGGCGGCTGCGCAGCGGCACCTCGGCTTCGCCGGACGAGAGGGCCGTGTAGGCGTGCTTCATCGCTTCCACGCAGGCGGCCATCGGCAGCGCTTGGCGCACTTCATCCGCATTGAGTATCAGCATGGCCCTATTCTAATTCCTCCCGCTTAAACAAACAGACGGCGATTGCTCGCCGCCTGTCAACGTTTAGTAAAGACTTATTTAGTCGATGCCCAGATAGGCTTTTTGCACCGTGGGATTCTTCTCCAGGTTCTTAGCCGTGTCGCTGAGTACGATTTCACCGGTCTGCAGCACGTAGCCGCGGCTGGCCACCGAAAGCGCCATCAGCGCGTTCTGCTCCACCAACAGGATGGTAGTGCCTTCCTTGTTGATGTTGGTGATGGTTTCGAAGATGCCTTCCACCAGGATCGGCGCCAGGCCCATCGAAGGCTCGTCCATCAGCAAAAGCTTCGGGCGCGCCATTAGCGCCCGGGCGGTAGCCAGCATCTGCTGCTCACCACCGGAGAGCGTGCCGGCGACCTGCTTGCGGCGTTCCTTTAAGCGCGGGAAGAGCTCGTAGGCGTAATCAATATCGTCTCTGATGCCGTCGTCTTCGCGGCTGTAGGCGCCCATTTCCAGATTTTCCAGCACCGTCAGCTTTGAAAAGACTCCGCGTCCCTCGGGAACCATCGCGACGCCCATGTAAACCAACTCGTGAGCCGATTTACCGGAGATATCTTCACCGTTCAGGGTGATCGTGCCGGTGCGTGGGGCCAGCAGGCCGCTGATGGTGCGCAGCGTTGTGGTCTTGCCGGCTCCATTTGCCCCAATCAGGGTCACTACTTCGCCCTCATTAACCTCCAGCGAAATGCCTTTGAGGGCGTGGATGTTGCCGTAATAGGTATGGATGTCGTTGACTTCTAACATGGCCATGGCGGTCTCCTTACTTGGCCTTTTGACGTTGCAGGCCGGAGGCGGCGCCGCGGCCCAGATAGGCCTCGATCACCTGCGGATTGCTTTGGATGTCTTTGGGTTTGCCCTCGGCGATCTTGGAGCCGTAATCCACCACCGAAATCTGCTCGCTGATATCCATTACCACGCGCATGTCATGCTCGATCAGCAGGATCGTGATGCCCAACTCGTCGCGCAGATTGCGGATGAAATGGGTCATCTCGCCCGACTCGTTCGGGTTCATGCCAGCGGTCGGCTCGTCCAACAACAGCAGTTTCGGCTGGCTGGCCAGGGCTCGAGCAATCTCCAGACGGCGTTGCGCGCCGTAGGGCAGGCTGCCAGCGACCAGGTCGCCCATGCCCTGCAGGCCCACGAAGGATAGCAGGCGGCGGGCTTCGGCCAGCGCGGCAGCTTCTTCATCTTTGAAGCGTTTGCTCTGCCAGATCGCTTCCGCCCACATCGTGTGCAGCTGCACATGCTGGCCTACCAGGATGTTGTCCAGCGCGCTCATGTTGGAGAAGAGCCGGATGTTTTGGTAGGTGCGGGCAATGCCCTTGCTGGTGATCAGGTCCGGGCGCAGATTGTGGATCGCCTCGCCGTCGAAAACGATGCTACCTTCATCTACTTTGTAAAAACCAGTGACGCAGTTGAAGAAGGTCGTTTTGCCGGCTCCGTTAGGCCCGATTACCGAAGAAATCGAGTTGTCCTTGATCTCAAGGCTGAGATCGTTTACTGCCGTCAGGCCGCCGAAACGCTTGGTGACATTTTTGATTGAAAGTAAGCTCATGGCGTCCTCCTAGACCTGCGCCTCAACAGCGGGTGGCCCACCAGTATCTTCATCACTATGCAGTTCACGTTTGAAGACTTCGGCGGGGATAAAACCCTCCGGGCGTAGCAGCATCATCACAATCAACAGAATGCCGTACATCAACAGGCGGTATTCCTGGAATTCGCGCAGCAATTCGGGCAAACCGACCAGCGCAATGGCGCCGACGATCACGCCCGGGATGCTACCCAGGCCGCCCACGATAATCAGGCTGAGCGCATTGATTGAGATCAGCAGGTTGAATGAGTGCGGGAAGATGGTGCTGAGACGAGCGGCGAAAATGGCGCCGCCCAGCGCAGAGAAGCCGGCGCCAATAGCAAAGGCCAGCAACTTGGTCTGCACCAGGTTAATGCCCATCGCTTCCGCTACGTCTTCGTCTTCGCGCATCGCCATCCACTGGCGTCCTAAGCGCGAGTCGCGCAGCCGGATTGAGATGAAAGCCGCCAGCAGCGAACCCGCCAAAACCAGGTAGTACATCAATTCGGGTGAATTCAATTCGAGTCCGAAGAAGACTGGGTTGGGTATCTTGAGGATGCCCTGGGCGCCGCCCATTATGGGGGCCAGCCAGTCAGACAAGGCCAGGATGCGGATGATTTCGCCGAAGCCAAGCGTTACGATGGCCAGGTAGTCACCGCGCATGCGCAGCACCGGGAAGCCTAGCAGGAGGCCAAAGACCACGCCTACTAACACCACGATCGGCAGCGCCGTCCAGAAGGTGAAAACGCCCGGGGCCGGGTTGATGGCCGTGGTCGTCGTCAATATGCCCATGGTGTAAGCGCCGAAGGCAAAGAAAGCTACATAACCCAAGTCCAGCAACCCGGCATAACCTACTACGATGTTGAGGCCCAGGCCAAGCAAGACAAAACGGCCAATTTCAAACAGCACCTGCGACAGGAAGGATCCTAGGATCCAGGGCGCAATCAGCAAGAATACGCCCCAGCCCAGGAAAAGGGCAATGTTGCGACGGTTTTTCGCCTGACGTGCCTTGGCATCCGTTTGGGGTATCGCCGTTGTTTCGTTACTTTGTTTGGCTCTGCGATCCAGCCAAAAGAACAATGCGATCAAGCCGACAAACAAGACCGCGGCCACCAGGGGGCGATAAGCATCTCCTACATAGAGGCTGCGTACCATCCCGGACCCAATGATGTTGGTCAGCACTTGACGGACCAGATCGGAAAATACGGCTGAAATGATCACAATGCCAAACGATTTGCCCACCGGGCCACGCCACGTTTCGGGCAGCACGGTAAAGAGCGCGGTAATCAGGCCGACCACCGCACTGGCCAGCACAAAAAGCAGCAAGCCAGTTGGCACGCCGCGGCCAAAGGTGATGATATTGGACAGCGCCGGGTTCACATTGACAAATACGGTGCGCATGTTGATGGCACTGGAAAGCAAGACCAGGCCAGAGGGCAGCAGAGCGCCGAGCGCGCCGGTTGCCAGGCCGATCAGGCCGCGACCCACTGTGTTGCTTTCGCTATGCTCGCGGGCGGCAAAAAGTGCCCCGCCGGCAATCCCAGCATAAAGCAATACATGGCCCAGATTGAGTAAATCACCGATCAGGTTTCGGTTGCTAAAATCCTCCACCATACCAATCATGCTGAAGTACAGGGCAACCACGCTGCCCAAAAGGCCCAAGCGCAAGATGGTTCGCCAGTTGATGTTTCCCATGGTTGCCTCCTTACGCTTTCTTTTCGGCCAGACGCTCGCCGAAAATGCCCTGAGGGCGGAAGATTAAGATCATCACCAGCACGATAAAGGCAATGGCATCTTTGAGTTGGTTAGCGGACGGGATTCCTAAACCCTCAAGAATCAGGTTGGGTCCCAGCGCCTCGATGACGCCTAGCAGCAGGCCGCCAATCATCGCGCCGGGAATGTTGCCAATCCCGCCCAACACGGCGGCTGTGAAGGCCTTGATGCCCGGGAAGAAACCCATGAGGAAGAAAACACCCTGGGGGCGGAATAGCCCGTTGAATACGCCGGCTGCGCCAGCCAAAGCGCCGCCCAGCATGAAGGTGGTCACGATCACTTTGTCAATATCCACCCCCATCAGCTTGGCCACATCTTTGTCTTCGGATACGGCGCGCATTGCCTTGCCGGCCTTGGTGCGTTCCACATACCAGTACAGGGCGCCCATTAGCAGCAGGGCGGTGATAAACACAAAGGGCTGTACCACCGGCACCTGGAAGCCGAACAAATTCATATTGCCGCGCAGAATGGCCACTTCCGGATATGCGCGAAACTCTGCGCCATACAGACCGCGGAAGGTGTACTGCAGCGCGAAAGAGGCGCCGATCGCCGTGATCAGGGGGATCAGACGCGGGGCGTTGCGCAATGGCCGGTAGGCGATCCTTTCCAGCAAAACGGCGACGATCGTGCTAATCGCAGCAGCGAACAGGATCATGATCAGAATGGCCAACCAGGGCTGCTCGTTCAGAAAACCAGTGCGCGCGAAATAGGCGGCCAGAAAGACCGTCGAAAAGGCGCCGGCCATATAGACCTCGCCGTGAGCAAAGTTGATCATCAGCAAGATGCCGTAGACCAAGGTATAGCCCAAGGCGATCAGGGCGTAGATGCTCCCCTGGGCCAATCCAGCAAAGAGGAGGGTTGCCCATTGGCTGGCGGTATAACGGGCCTCACTGGCCGTATTGAAGATTGCAATCAGGATGAGCGCTACCGCGGCGATTTGGAATAAGCGGAGAAATAAATCGACCCCGGATAAGCGCTTGGGAATGAATTTCTGCATACAGCCTCTTCTCCTCCAATAACCGGCGTGGATGCGCGGTTAAAAATAAGCCAGATTATAAGTCAGTTATGCCTTGGGGCGTTCCACGCTGGCAATTTTAGGTTAATAAGGAGGGATGAGCCAGAGCACTCTGGCTCATCCCTTTTGCTAGCTGCTACCTTTCTGAGCGTAGCGGTTAGCTTGTGAGATTAGGGGGTGTAAACCGCAGCCGGCGGCCAGTTGCCATCCAGTTCGGCCTGGGTGATTTCAAACACAGCCAGGGCTTCACCAGTAGCACAGTCGCCATACTCGTTGCAGGCCAGGCTGCCCGTCAGACCAGCATAGCCGGTCGTGGAGGCCATGGCGTCGCGCAGAGCCTGGCGGCCGATCAGCAGGCTGCCATCGCTGCCCTGCTGGGCAACAGCTTCAACGGCATCCAGGATCATGTTGGTGCAGTCGTAAGCGAAAGCGTGGAAGCCCGAGGGCGGCACGCCACCGATCTGAGATTCCCAGTCGGCCAGGAAGGCATCGTATTCAGCGCCGGTCACATAGGGGCCGGAGAGGAACATGCCGACCACGTTCTCACCGGAGTTCTCCGGGAAGCTGTCAGCCAACAGGCCGTCGGCGCCCATCAAAACCGTGTTCTCGAGGCCGTCAATTTCGGTGGCCTGGGAAACGATGAAGGGGCCTTCCGGCTCAAAGATCGGGAAGTACAGCACGTCCGGGCTGTCAGCGGCGACGCTGGTCAGCACGGGGCGCATGTCGGTGTCACCGACGTTCACGGCGCCCTGGAAGGTCACCGTGCCACCCAGTTCTGCAAAGGTGGCGGCGAACACTTGCTGCAGCTGGTCGGCGTAGGGGCTACCATCGTGGATGGTGGCAGCGGTCATAGCGCCCAGCTCGTTGTAGGCAAATTCAGCAGCCACACGACCCTGGAACAGGTCGTTGTGGGCGGTGCGGAAGTAGCCCGGCAACCAGGTCTGGTCGGGGTCCGTCAGAGCCGGAGCCGTGTTGGAGGGCGAGCACATCAGCAGGCCCGCTTCACTCACAGTCGGCAGACCCGCTGTCGCAGCGCCGGAGCAGTTGGTGCCAATGATGGCGACCACGGAATCATCGGCGGTTACCGCGGTGGCAGCCGTCTGGCCGCCCTCGGCGGAACAACCGGAGTCTTCACCGGTCAGCTCAACATCGTGGCCCAACACCTGGCCACGGTTGGCCAGGGCGACCTGAATGCCGCCCAGGGAATCTTCACCCAGGAAGGCAGTAGCGCCGGAAACGGTCAGCATGTAGGCCAGGTGAATCGAATCACCAGAAGCTACTTCGACACAACCGATTTCATCGGTACATTCCATGGCGTCGCCGCCATCGGCGGCACCGGCGCCATCGGCGGCACCGCCGCCACAGGCGGTCAGCAGCAGGCTGGAAACCAGCAACACTGCCAAAAGGGTTGAAAAACGTTTAGACATTCTTACTCCTCCGAAAATCTACATTGTGTAGTTTTCATTCGTTGATAAAGGGATACTCTTTACACTTCCTTCTGGTGGCCTTCACCTCCTTCTGGTTTTCGACATCTCTTTAAGAAATGATGAAACACTTCGCTTGATTTAGGCAAATAGGCTTGCGCTTATGCGTAAGCAGCGACAACAGGGGATAGAAATACCAATCAACCCCGCCGGTTAACAATGTATTCTACATGACCGCTTACTTTAGGTCAAGCACTTAAGTTCGCTTAAGCTTACTTATCTTCATTCGAAAGCTTGTTTTGAGGCGGGAAAAGGGCCGCTATGGTAAAATACAACATCTATGCAAATCGGCTCCTTTTGGGAGTTTGTGTAAGCTAATTTTCCACCTTTCACACGACTCGACAGCAAGAACGAAGGACAGGCGGGGGCGCTTTTATCGAGTCCGCTGGGATTTTAGACGGAGGTTTTTGAGTGGCAGAAGAAGTGCTCCGCGGCTATCAAGCTGAAAATATTCAGGTGCTGGAAGGCCTGGAGGCGGTTCGCCGCCGTCCGGGTATGTATGTAGGCGGCACCGATATCAAGGCCCTGCACCATTTAATCTATGAAGTCGTCGATAACTCCATCGACGAGGCCCTGGCTGGCGTTTGTGACCGCATCGAAGTCATCATCCATGACGACAGCAGCGTAACTGTTTCGGATAACGGCCGTGGTATTCCGGTTGACGACCATCCCCAATTCAAGGTCTCTGCCCTCGAATTGGTCATGACCAAGCTGCATGCCGGCGGCAAGTTTGACGGTGGCGGCTATAAGGTGTCCGGTGGTCTCCATGGCGTCGGCGTTTCGGCGGTGAACGCCCTCTCCGAGTGGTGCGAATTGGAAGTCAACCGCGAAGGCGATGTCTATATGCAGCGCTACGAACGCGGCATCCCCCAGGCCAAGGTCAAGAAGCTGCGCAAGATGAAAGCCGACGAGAAGACTGGCACGCGCGTCACCTTCAAGTTCGACAAGGAAATCTTCAAAGAGGAAATCGATTACCGCTTTGAGACGCTGGTGCAGCGTTTCCGCGAAATGGCCTTTGTGACCCGCGCGGTCACGATTAAGCTGGTAGACGAGCGCAATGATAAGGAAATGACTTTCTACTTTGAAGGCGGCATTGCGTCTTTCGTGCGCTATCTCAACCGCAACCGTGAAGTGCTGCATCCCACGATGCACACTGAGCAGGAATTAGAAGACATCGTGGTGGATGTCGCTATTCAATTTACCGACGCCTACGCCGAATCGGTGTACGCCTTCGCCAATACCATCAACACGATAGATGGCGGCACCCACCTCACCGGCTTGCGCTCGGCGCTCACCCGCACGATTAACGATTACGCCCGTAAGAACAACCTGTTGAAGGATGGCGACCCCAACTTCACCGGCGACGACACCCGTGAAGGCCTGACCGCCATCATCAGCGTTAAAGTGCCCGAACCCCAGTTCGAGAGCCAGACCAAGGTCAAGCTCATGAATCCCGAGGTGCAGACCGCCGTTCTGCAAGTGGTCAACGAATACTTTGGCGTCTTCTTGGAGGAGAACCCCTCCGCCGGGCGCGCCATCGTGCAGAAGTGTCTGACCTCCGCCCGCGCGCGCGATGCGGCCCGCAAGGCTCGCGACCTGGTCATCCGCAAATCGGCGCTCGAAAGTCTGACCCTGCCCGGCAAGCTGGCCGACTGTTCCGAGCGCGATCCCTCCAAATGCGAGCTCTACATCGTCGAGGGTGACTCGGCTGGCGGCTCCGCCAAACAGGGCCG
>OMJR01000105.1 GCA_900299355.1 Anaerolineaceae bacterium | reverse complement strand
TGAGTAGTGAAAATCGCCAAATTCTGAACCAACTGCGGCAAGCCGCTTTCCGGCACCAAAAGGTGCTCTTTTATGGCATGGGCATTGTGTCTGCGCTCACCGGGGTTGGCATCCTGATCATGTCCGTCGTGGTGCCGCCAGCGCCCGGCGAAGAGAGCATCGTCACCATTTTGCAAGTTGTGGCAGTGGTCTTTATCCTCTTTTGCGGCTGGTGCGTTTGGTACGTGCGCCGCCGCCTTGGCGAAGTGACCGAGCTGATTTACCAGCACCCAGATAGAATTACATCGGTCAAAGCGGTCACAGTCAGCCGCCGCGGGGTCAGCGGCCACGCGATCCGGCTCTGCACGGGCGATGGCAAAATGGTCGGCTTCAATGTACGCGGCGACCAACGCCAGGAACTGCTGCGCCGCCTGGTCGATGAAATCCCCCACCTGGAATTACCCTCACGCTAGGAGGCCAGCATGCCCGATGAAAAGACCGCCCCTGAACAAGTCCAAATCAACTCGATCAATCAATACCTGGATGTGATGGTCAAGGTAGTGTTTCAAAGCGGTATGTCGTGGAAAGTAGTGGAAGCCAAGATGCCCGGCATCCGCGAAGCGATGGACGGCCTGAATGTAGCTAAGGTGGCTGACTACGACGAACGCGACATCGAACGCCTGACGGGCGACGAGCGGGTGATCCGCAACCAGCGCAAGCTGGTCGCCATCCGCGATAACGCCCGCCGCATGCAGGAATTAGATAAGGAACATGGCGGTTTCCGCAATTACCTGCGAGCCCACGGCGACTTTGATAGCACGCTGAAGGCGATTCGCAAGGATTTCAAGTACATGGGGCCGATGGGCGTCTTCTACTTCCTTTATGTGGTCGGCGAGGACGTGCCCGATTATCACGAGTTCCAGGCGCAGTACAAGTAAATCAAGCTACACGCATTAAGACCTGTCGCTTGGTACAAAGAGCGGCAGGTCTTTTTTAACGGCGTCCCGGTAATCCTCGGGTTGAAAATAGCTCGACCCGGCCGACAGCCATTCAGCCAAAACGGACTGCTCAATCCCATAGGGCTGCAGGATCTCGTGGGCAGCGCGCAGCAAACTTTCACAGTACCAGTCTGTATCCACGTGTAGCGCCTGATCTGCTTGGACCAATTCCCAGGCCACCACATCCGGCTCGCCGATCACGCGCAGATACTCCACCGACTGGCCCGCGCTCGGTCGGCGACCGGCGGCGACCAATTGCTGCGCCGCCCGCCCCGCCGGCGACAGCACCTTGAACTGCTCCGGGTCGCGGCTCAGGCGCTGGCGGATCACCAGTTGGTCCGGGTCACATCCCCAGCGCTCAAATTTCTGTGTTCGCCCTGGAAGTAGCGCACCAGCCTGGGCAGGTGCAGCGGTAAACGCTCAAAATCGCGTTCTTTGCCCAGCATGGTGATCGCATGTTTCTGTACCGCCTTGATGTACTCCGGCGTGTCCCCCCGCCGCAGCATGATGCCACGATATTTATGTTCGCCAGTCTGGAACACGCCATAGTAGCTGTTCGGCACCGGCACGCGCGCGTCCTGCTTGGAGGGCAGAAAGACCAGCCAGCGGAAAATGCCCTCCAGCTTCAGCTGGATATCGGTGCGCTTCTCCATTTCGGCAATCAGTTCGGTATAGACTGCGGGGTCGGTGACACCTGCCTTGCGCACGAAAAGGCTATCGACATACATGTGCAGCACCTCAAAATCATGCTCTTCGGCCACCTCCTTGGCGCGCAGGATCAATTCGCGACTGACATCGTTAATCACCTCGTGGGCTTCAATGCTGCCAATGCGGTTGCCGCTGAACCCTTGGTAGCCGTAAGACACCCAGCCAAACCACTTGAGTGTTTGGGTCACCGTGGCCAGGTGACGGCCGTAGGGGCTATCCGGATCATATTGCTTCTGCAGGCGCTTACTTAATTCGCGTTTCGCCAATACCGGTTTCAAGATATCGGAGACGATACCGCGTGCATCCTGGGCGATCGGGCGCCCAATCGCGGGACTAAACTCCGTGGCGCCGCCGGCGCGCCCAACAGTTTCCGGCGAGATATTCCAGCGGTCCATAATGCTCGGGTACATCGAGAAAAAGTCAATCTCAGCCACATCGCGATGCAGGCCTACGATCGGTTGATAGACCACCCCACCCCGATCCGAGACAATCAATTCCTCGGCGGTCTTATAGCGTTCGCTGCGCTTCTTATTGATCGGCACCAGAATGCCCTGCTGCAAAGCAGCGCGCACCTGCATGGCGGTGAAGCCGCCGCCGGCGCTGCGTCGGGCCGCGTTCTGCAGCGGCAAGCCGGTGAGGCGGGCAAACTCATACACACCATCCAGGCCAATATCCTCGTGGGCCATCGAATTTTGGCTGTCAATGTGCGCGCGCCCGGAAAGCAGCGTTTGGCGATCGCGGTGCATGATGCGCCCATAGCTGGTGAAAGTGTTTTCTTTCACGCTGATCGGCTGCTTGCGCTGATCGCGATTGGGGTTGAAAGGCATGCCGTGTTCCTCGGCGATGGTCAGCAAATGCGGGAAGAGCCAGCGGTCGCCAAAGCGGTAAAGATCACATCCGGGTCGTAATCGCGAATCATCCGGTCGATGCGCTGCAGCAATTTTTGGGGATTGGCAGTCGAGATATCCATTCGCTGGTCACCGAAAGCGGCCCGCACCAGGGCTGGCAGGCGCGTGCCGGGGCTTTCGGAAGGAAACAACGTGAGTTCACGTAGGGGCGGCATGCGCGGCTCAATCTCCCAATGCGAATCCAGCGACTGGATGGCCAGCACACAGCCTTTGGAATCCACCTCCACGCGTGAATACGCCAGCGGGAACAACGCGTAGGCGGCGTGATAGCGGATCGGCAGGGCGATATCAGCGTCGTAGTAGGTTAGTTCGGGATGGGCGCGAAAGAGGCGCCGAAACAAGCGCGGCTGCTGGGCGGGCTTGAGCACCTGCACCGCCAGGACGTCAATATCGCCCTCGTAGAGTTCGCGGCGGGTGCGGCGCGCCAGCCGGGCGCCGGGCGCATTGCGCTGCAGCCAGCGCCAGGCAGCCCGCAATTGGGCCCGATCACCCAACAGGTAAAACTCCACCGGGAAGTGCTGGGTGAAACGGCGGCGCTGCCCATCCTCGCTGATAAACCAAAGCACGGCGCCGTCGCGTGGGTCGGCGTAAACGTCAAACAACCACCCGCGGTATTCAGTCGTCGCGCCGGAAACCATAGTGCATACCCCGCAAGAAGTATTCGGTCTGCAGCT
>OMJR01000104.1 GCA_900299355.1 Anaerolineaceae bacterium | reverse complement strand
GCGACGGCTTTTTCGGCAGTCTAACATGAAAACTAAGGCTATCGGTCACGTAGGCTTGGTTGTAGAATGAATCATACGGAGGTTGCGATGAAAAAGCGCACCTGGATTTTGCACCTACTGATTGTAAGTTTTCTTGTGCTGTTGGCCCTTGCGCCCTTTCTGGTTGCGATGGGCGCGGGCGCCTTTGCCTCGGCCAACGGCTGCGAATTGCATGAGGGTTTTGTCAATCCCTGCGTGGTCGGCGGCAGAGATTACGGCGATACGCTTTACAGTTTGGGGGTCATGGGCTGGTTCGGCCTGGTCACGCTGCCGTTGGGCCTGCTGCTGGCTGGCTTGTATGTGGCGGTCGTGATTGTGGTGTGGGTCATGCGCCGCCGCAAAGCGCAGCCCGCTGCCGAAACCTAAACCACCTGCACCATCGAACCGCGCGGGCCTTTTTCAACCTCGATACGGTTGGGAAAGGCGTCTTTGAGCGCATCGATGTGGGTGATCACCAGGATTTTTTCGAAATCCTCGCGCACCATGTTGATTGCTTCGATCAGGCGCTGGCGCCCGGCTTCATCTTGGCTGCCAAAGCCTTCATCGATCACTAACGTTTGCAAGCGTGCGCCGGCGCGCTGGGCCAACACCTCGGACAGCGCCAGCCGGATGGCGAAGTTGATCCGAAAAGCTTCGCCCCCCGAGAACATTTCATAATCGCGCACGCCGGCGCTGTCGCTGATTTGGATATCCAGAGTTTCCTTTAGATCCTCGCGGCGGCTATCCTTGTATTCGCGCTGGGTGATGAAGGCGATGTGCATGTTGCCGCCGCTGAGGCGTTCCAGGATCTCATTGGCTTTGATCTCGATTTGAGGCAGGGCCTGTTCAATCAGCATGGCCGGCACGCCGTCCTTGCCGAAGGCGCGCTCCAGCGACTGGAAGCGGCCCACCCGCCCGGCTAACTCGTCGCGCTGGCTTTCCAATTCCTGTTTTCGTTTGCGCAATTCATCCAGCACGGCCACCAGCTGCTGGGCCGCCCCGACCTCCCGCCGCAGATTGTTCTCCTCTTCCTGCAAGGCCAGCATTTCGCGTTCGGCGCCCTGCACATCCGGCAACTCGGCTTGCGCCGCGCCCAGCGCGGCGGCGGCTTCGGTGTGGGCTTGCTGCTGGACCGCCACCTCTTGCTCCTGCTCGCTAATCTGCTTTTCAAGCTCAGCGATTTCGCGCTCCAGCGGCTTGGAGGCCGCCTGAGCCTGCTCCAACGCGCGCAGCTCGGTTTCGGCGCTGCGGGCGGCCTGCTCCAACGCGCGCATCTGGTCGTGCTGGGCGGCGTCGTAGCCGATCGCTTTGAGTTCAGCGTCTATCGCGGCCAGCTCTTTGCGCGCCTCAGCCGCGTAATCATCCTTGGCCAGCTTGCTTTCCAGTTCTTCAAGCCGCGGAGCGCCTTCCTTTTCCCAGACCGCTGCCAGCTTTTGCAGCTCTTCCAGGCTGTTGCTCAATTGGTCCGCCCGGCGGGTGTAATCGCGCAGCTGGGCTTCGGCCTGCGCTAAGCCCTGAATTTGCTTCTCAATGGCGGCCACGCGCGCATCGGCCTTGTCCAGGGTGGCCTTGTTGGCCCGGAATTGGTCGCCCTTTTCGGTGCCTTCCTGGGTCCACAAGGCGACCATTTCGTCGCGGTGGTCCTCGGTCAGTTCCTGTCCGCAGGTGGGGCAGGTCGCGCCCTGGGCTTTCTGGATTTGCTCAATACGCTCTTTAAGTTCGTTCATCTCGTCGCGCAGGCGCGGGTTTTCGGCCTTAGCTTCAGCTTGCTGCTGGCGGGCGGCCTCCAGCTCCTTTTCCAAAGCGGCGCGTTCGGCCAACTGTTGTTCGAGCCGGGCAATCTCGGCCTGCGCCGCCTGGGCCTCTTTCTCCAGGTCGCCGCCCTGCTGCTGGCTGCCGGCCAGCCGGGCTTCGTCGGCCTTGAGTCCGTCCAGTTCGGTTTCCAGGCGCGCCTTTTCGGTCTCGATGGCGGTCAGCGGGGCGTTGCGGCGTTTTTCCTGCTCGTTGAAACGCCCGGCGATGTCGTCCCAACGGGCCAGTTCTTGCTTGAGCTTTTCCCATTCGCCGTGGGCTTTTTCAATCGCTTTGGCGCGGTCCAGCAGTTCGGCGTACTGAGTTTGTTCGGCCTGACGCTCGCTCAATCGGCTGCGCAGCGCCTCCAGTTGGGATTCGGCGCGTTTCAATTGGGCCGCCAGCGTGGCCACCAGGCTGGCTTGCTGCTGCACACCGCTGGCCCGTTCGCGCAGCGCGCCGAGGGTGCTCTCCTGGGCTGAACGGGCTTTGCTCAGGCGGGCCAGCTCTTTCTCCAGGCCGGCCAGCTTCTCCGTGCGCTCGGCTTCTTCACTCAATTCGGCGTTGATTTCCTGCAGGCGGCCATCCAGCGCATTGATTTCGTTTTGCACCCGTTTGCGCCGCTCGGCTGACTTCAGCCGGTACTGCTCCCAGATTTCCAAACCGAGGATGCTGCTGAGGATGCGCTTGCGGTCGGCCGGCCGCTGCTGGGTGAATTGATCGGCCTTGCCCTGCAGGAAGAAACTGGCGTTTACGAAGGTCTCGTAATCCAGGCGCAGAGTCTCTTCGATCAAGGCGTCGGTGTCGCGCATGGTGCGCTCGGTGAGCGCCTTCCAGCCGCCCTGCGCGTTCTGAATATGAAACTCCAGCAAGGTGGTTTTGCCGCGCGGGTTAGCGCGCTGCACGCGGTAGATGTTGCCTTCATATTGGAAGGTGAGGGTGACATCCGCGGTTTCGGAGGCGATATTGATCAGCGATTCATCGCGTTTGCGCGCCTGGCCGAACAGGGCGAAGGTGATTGCATCCAACAGCGAAGATTTGCCCGCGCCGTTGGCGCCTGAGATGCAGGCCAGATCGAAGCTAGTGAAATCGACTTCGACCGGATCGCGGTAGGACAAGAAACCGGCGATGTTGAGTTTGACCGGGATCATTTGGAGAATTTGAGAATGAAGACTGAGTGATGAATCCGCGCCATGCGGCGGATTATATCAAGGGGTCTGGCGGCCTTATAATTTAGCTATACGACGACTCACAATACGGAGCGATTGATGCAGACGGTTTTGACATGGAGCGAAGGACTGGCTTTTGAAGGCCAGAGCGAGAGCGGATTTACGGTGAACCTGGATGCCGACGAAGCAGTGGGCGGAAAGGGAGGCGGGATGCGCCCGATGGAATTACTGGCGCTGGGCTTGGGGGGATGCACCGGCATGGATGTGGTTTCGATCCTGCAGAAGAAACGCCAGCAAATCAGCGCCTTTGAAGTGCGCGTGCACACCGAGAAGGCTGAAGATCACCCCAAGGTGTGGACCAGCGTAGTGATTGAATATCTGGTGACCGGCACCGATATTGATCCCCAGGCGATTGAGCGCGCGATTGACTTATCGGCGGCCAAATACTGCCCGGCCCAAAACATGATCAACCAGGCGGTGGAGATTGAGCACCGTTACCAGATTTTGACGGCTTAGCCTTTGTATGCTTCGGGCTTGTTGAGTTCAATCAGGTGGCCATCCGGGTCGCGCAGGTAGGCTGAGCGGCCCCAGTAATAATCCTTGGGCGCCACTTCCACGCGGAGGCCGGCGGCTTCCAGCGCGGCGCAGGCGCCGTCTACATCCTCCACCGGGTAGGCGAAGTGGTTCTCGGGCGGCATCTCGCCTTCGCCAGCTTCATAGGTTTTGTGGATGAAGATTTTGGTGTTGCCGGACATAAAAATGGCCATATCTTCGGAGGCCGCCACCGGCTCCGCGCCCAACAGTTGTTTGTAAAAGTCGGCCATCGCGGCCACATCGTCGCTGAAATAGGCCACTTCAAGTAAATGGGTCATCGTCATCCTCCTGCCACGTGTTGGAGGGACTCTAACACAGCTGCTGCTTATTGCTCGGGCGTGGGGCTTGGGGTGGCGGTAGCGTTGCTGGATGGCGTCGGGAATGGCACTGCTTCGGCTGTGGATTGAATCGCCGTGTTCTGGTCAGAGCAGGTGCAGGCGGTCACGGTGCGCCCCAAGTTCTGCAGCGTGCCCTGGTAGGCGGCCAGCCCGGTGTATGGCACCCAGTTTTCCATCACAAAGGGCAAGGCACCGGCGGCCGAAATCCATTCGCCGTTGTATTTGCGGGCGATGTGCACATGCGTCCCGGTGGAGAAACCGCCCTCACAGGAGGGGTGGCCCAATGGCTGCCCGGCCTGCACCACGCGCCCCACCGGCACGCGCCCGCTTTCGGCGACATGCAAATAGAAGATGACCCAACCGGTGCGCTCGTCGCCATCGCCGTCCAGGTCTAAGACAATGGTGCCCTCGCCGGTGCGCACCACCAGGCCGTCGGCCACCGCGGTCACCCAATCCGCGCTGGGCACACAGCCGCGCTCCAGCAAGCCGGGGGCAAAATCTATCGCTGCCCAGGGCAGGCCGGTGCCCCAGCCGGTATGCGGGCCGCCGGTGTAAGACCAGGTCTCGCCCGGCCTGAAAGGCAGACGCAGTTCGGGTTGGCGCAAGCTGCCGGGGATGTGCTCGGCAGGCTCCAGCCAGGGATTGCCAAACAGAGCGGTGTAAGTGGCGGTCAGCCCTTGGCTGCTGATGGCCAGTTCAAATTCATTGATGGACAACACGGTGTTGTAGAAGGATTGCAACGCGACGCTGGCGGCGTTCTGCCAGGGGTCGGGGCGGTAAATTCGGCCATTCGGGCGCTCAAATTGGGTGAACTCGCCGATGCGCCAGCCGTAGTAAGCGTTGTTGAGCAGGTTCGCGGCGCGCACCATTTGCAAATAGACGCCCCGATTTAGGACGTTCTCATAGCCGAGCGGATAATCTTCCAGCGCCGGGTCCAGGATAGGGTCGCTGAGCGCGCCGGCCTGATATTCCAGCAAGGCCAGCAGCAGGCGCGGGCTGATACTGAAATTGGTCGCCACCAGGTCGACCAGCTGCGCGCCGCTCATCGTGTTCGTGCCGGCCGAGCCGCGGTAGTTGCGCAGCCAACCGGGTTGGGAGTTCACATATTCGCTGGTGTTGAAGCCGCTCTGGGCGGGGCCATTCACAAAGAGGCTGTCGGGCAGAATCTGGAATTGCGAACCCCAGAAGGGGCGGTAATACACCGGGATTTGCATCGGGAAGCCAGCCGGCATTGTGGTCGCATCCGGCGGGATGCTGGGATTAGCGGCGCGGATTTCGGCCACGGTGGTGTTGAAGCGCCCCGCCAGCGAGGGCAGCGTGTCGCCCATCTGGGCGATGTATTCCACCAGCTGGCCGGGGTCGTAGGCCGGGCGCGTGGGCGCGGAGGCAATTTCCTGGGTGGGTTGCAGGGCTTCGGTGGGCGTGTGCGTGGGCGCCAGCGTCGGCGTAGCCGGGGCGCTGGTGCAGGCCGCCAGCAGTAGCGCGCCGCACAGAATAATGAATAGGGACTTAGGCATCGGGCAAATTATAGAGGCAGGCCGGCCGCACGGCTGGCTGCGGAGCCGCAATTAAGCTTGCTATTAGCGAGGCAGATGCAGGTTGTCGCGGGCTTCATACAGGCTGGAGGCTAGATACATCCCAAACAGGTCCACCACACGGTCCAATTCGGCCTCCAAATCTTCATAGCGGCTCCCTGCGCCGCCCAGCGCCGAGGCGGTGAAGAAGAAGCGCCGTGCCCCGGCGACCACGATGCCGCTATCGGCGACCGTCATCGGTCCGCTGACCAGCGAACCGCGCTTGTTGTAAATCGTCAATGGAACGCTCACCCGCTTCCTCAGGCGCCCCAGGCGGCCCTCATCGTTGATGGTGTAGGCCGACAGTAGTTCGAGCAGGTGCGCCTGGCTGCTACGCTTCAGCCAGCTACCGCGGGAGGCGGCCAGGAAACAGGCGCGCAGGTCGCGCACGCTGGAGCGGCGCGGCGAGACGCGCGTGTCGGCCAGCCCCCAGGCCTGCCAGCGTGCATCGAGGGCAGCCGCGCCCAGATGCTCGGCCAGGATTTCGGTGGCGTCTTCCTCCGATTCGACCAGCATGGCGCGCAGCAATTGCTGGTAACTGCGCCCACCGGCGCCCTGCGTGCGGATGAAGGTCTCCCAATCGCTGGCGGCGGCTTCCTCCAGCCAGGCGTAGGTCGCCAGCGCAATCGGCAGCTTGATCGTGGAAGCCGGGAAGAAATCGCTGTAGGGTGCGAATTGGAAGAGCAGCGGGCCGCCGATTTCCTCAATTTGGGCGTACCAGGCGGCGGTGGAGCCCAGCATCAATGCGTCCAGGCCATCGCGCAGCCAGCGGGCCGGCCCTTCCTGCGGGAACTCCAACTGGCTGGCCTGCTTGATGCGCCAAATCTGGTAACCGCCGCTGCCGGTGATGCCAATCGTGTTGCGGATGGAGCGGTCAGCCCAATCGTAGACCTGGCCGATGCCCGGCTCTTGCGGGTCGTAAAGCAAACGCTCTTCAATTACCATCCCCGCAGCAGTCAGGAAATTGGACACCGTGTAGGCGCGGCCCTCGCTATCCACGCGGGTGACTACAAAGATGTGCTCAAAGGTATCGGAGGGGCTGGCGGTCAGATAGATAAAGTCGCCCGCCATCAGCGGCTGGGCGCTGAAATCGTGGTCTACAAAGGGGCTGTCGTAACTGAACCAATGATAGAGCTCGCTGGGGAAAGTCTCCCGCAGGGTGTCCAGGTTGTCGCGCGGATTGAGCAGCCAGAAGTCATTGCGGCTGACCCAGCGCCCCAGCAGGTCGGCATCCTGCAGGATGCGCACCGAGAGCGGCCCACACATGTTGGAGGCCCCCTCAAAAGGGCCTTCCACAAAGTCAATTGCAATCGCCATTTGGGTTGCGCTGATATCGTCGGGCGCCAGGTAGCGATAGGAGGCGGTCACCAGGCGCTGTCGCTGGGCTTTGGTGAGCACTTGCGGCGGCGCGCTGCTGGGGGACAGTGCTTGCGCCCAGCGAGGCCGGGCGGCCAGGCTCACCAAGCCCAGCGAGGCCAAGCGCAGGAAATCTCGCCGGGATAACTTGTCGGGGGTCATCGGGGGTTTAGGGGTCGCCCGCGCCGCGGGCTATGCGGCTGGCGCTGTTGCCGCAGGTGCAGGCGGTGACAACATCGCCATCGCGCAATAAACGGCCCTGGTAGGACACACCGTCCCAGTCCGCGGCCCAACCGCTGAGCACGAAAGGAATCGGGCCGGCGGCGCCAATCCACTCACCGTTGTATTTGCGGGCAATGTGGACATGCGTGCCGGTCGAAGTGCCGCCCAGGCAGGAAGGATGGCCCAATTGTTGGCCCTGGCTGACTGTATCGCCGACCTGGAAATTGCCGTCGTAATCAACATGCAGGTAGACCAGCACCCAGCCGGTTTGCTCAAAGCCGTCGCCATCCAAGTCCAGCACCAGCGTACCGACTCCAGTGCGCACAATGGTGCCGGCCGCCATGGCGGTCAGCCATTGGTTGCTGGGCGCGCAGCCGGTTTCGGTGCTGCTGGGCGCAAAATCCAGCGCGGCCTGGGCGCCCTCGCGCTCCCAGGCGCCGTGCGGCCCTGAACTGTAGTACCAAATCTGGGTGGAGAAGAAAGGCAGGTCCAACGCGGGTTGTTCCAGGCTGGCGGGATAGAGCGGCTCGTATTGCGCCGCGCGCAACACCGGGTCGGGGAACATGAAGGCGTGCAGGAAGGGGAAGCCGACATCGGGGTCAATCACGAATTGCCACTCTTCGTAATCGTAAAGCTGGCTGAACAGGTATTGCACGGCAACACTGCCTGCATTGAGGGTTGGATTGATGCGGATGGTGATGCCATCGGTGAAGGTTAGCGTGGTCAGGCTGCCGTTGCGCCAGCCGTAGTAGCCGGTGGATAGCTGCTTGACCGCCCAAATCAGTTGGCGGTTGAGCGCCTGGGAACCCACATCAATGTAGCCAATCGGATAGTTCTCGGTGCGCTCGTCGCGCGGCTGGCCGCTGACCCAATCGCTCTGGTATTGCAGGATGGAAAGCAGCAGCCGCGGGTTAATTGAATTGTGCTGCGCCACGCGCAACACCACCTCTGCGCCGCTGTGCCAGTCATTGGGCAGATATTGCTGGTAGCTGGCCAGGTATCCGCCTTCGCGCGTGACAAAATCGCGGATGTTGAAATCCACGGAAGAGGGCGCGAAGACCACTTCGCTGTCCGGCATGATTTGCTCGCCGGGCGTGGTGACCCCCAGGCGGTAAGGCACCACCAGCAGCTGGCCGGGGGTCAGCAGCCCGCCGCGGATATCCTGGTTGGACGTGATTTCCTCGGGGGCCACGCCAAAGCGCAGCGCCACCGCTTCCCGCGTGTCGCCGGCCTGCACGGAATAGAGCACCGGCGGCGCTGGCCTCGGCGATTGCTCCGGCGTGGCGCTGGGTTCCACCGAGGGGGTCGGGCTGACCTCGGGGGTCAAGCTGGGCGTGGGGCTGAGGTAGCGGGTGGGGGTCGGCGAGGTAAAAAAGGCCGTGGGCGGCGCTTGCTCGGCCTCGGCGGTCTCGGCCAGGCTGTTGGGTGTGATGTAGCCGCTGCTGCAGAAGGAGAAGACTAGCAGGTTCACCAGGCCAAAAAGCAGTAATCGTTGGGTTCGGGAAAAGCGCATGATTAACGTTGCAGCATGTGCTGCGGGTCGCGGCACTCGCAGGCTTCCACGGATTGCCCGTCGCGCTGCAAATAGCCGTTGTAGAGCGTGCCGCTGCTCACCGATAGCCAGCCATCCAGCAGGAAGGCGTAGTTGCCAAAAGCCGCAACCCAAACGCCATTATAGCGTCGCGCCAGGTGCAAATGCGAGGCGCTCGCCACGCCGCCCTCACAGGAGGGATGCCCAATTCGGTCGCCCGCGCGCACCTGGGTGCCAACCGCCACGCGCCCGTTGGCGGACATATGCATATACAGAATCGTCCAGCCGCTTTGCTCGTAGCCATCGCCGTCCAAGTCCTGGACCACCGCGCCGTCATCGCTGCGCACAATTAGGCCGTCGGCAGCCGCCACCACCCAATCGGTGCTCTGGTTGCAGCCCAGCATCTCACCGCGCGGGGCAAAGTCCAGCGCGGCCCAGGCCGAGCCGCTGCCCCAGCCGCTGTGCGGCCCGCCGCTGAACACCCAGGGCACGCCCGGTTCGAAGGGCAGCTGCATCAGGGGCTGGCTGATGCTGGTCGGTACCAGCGGCTCAATGCCGTAACTGAAGGGATTGCCAAACAAGCGTTGGTAGGTGGCGCTGAAGCCGCCTTCGCCGACCAGGCTGCGCCACTGCGCTTCGCCGTAAAGCTTGGCAAGCAGCGCCTGTACCCCGGCGGTGCCAGCGTTAATGGTCGGCGAAGCGGGCACGAAGGCCCCGTCCACCGTGGTCCAGCCGGCGGCCTGGCCGCTGCGCCAGTCGTAGAAACCGCGATTCAGGTTGTCGGCTGCCCAGGATAGCTGGCGTAACAGGCCTTCGCGGAAGGTGTCAAAGAAGGCCATCGGGTAGGCCAGCGTGGTGCTGGGCGGGTTGGGATTGGTGACCCAACTGGATTGCTGCTCCAGCACGGCCAGCAGGATGCGCGGGTTGACCGAATAATCGGTAGCGACCTGCATCAGGATGCGCGTACCGCTGTGGAATTCATCGCCGACCTGTTCCTGGTAGCTGGCCAGGTAGCCGCCCTGGCCTTGAATGAAGGCCGCCGTGTCGAAGTAAATCGCCGCTGGCCCATTGACCAATTCAGAATCGGGGATGATTTTGTAGCTGGGCGCCAGCCCGCTGGTAGTCAACGCCGGAATGGTCAGTACCTGGCCGACTTCCAATTGGTTGGGATTGGCCAGGTTGTTGGCCGCCACCAGGGCTTCCAGGGTGACGCCGAAGTCCTCGGCAATCGCGCCCAGCGTATCAAAGGGCTGCACTACGTATTGGATGCTCTCGCCGCGCAATTCGGGCTGGTTGTGCGGGTTGTCCGGCGTCGGGCTGGCGGCCGGGTCGGGCGTCGGCGGCTGGGTCGGCGGGGCCACGGCGGCG
>OMJR01000103.1 GCA_900299355.1 Anaerolineaceae bacterium | reverse complement strand
TTATTGGTTATTGCTCCATACCCGATACGAATAGCTTACAAGCTTACGGCTTAGGACTAATAGCTGACAGCTGATCGCTGAAAGCTGTTTCATCCCCCCGCTTGACCGGCAACCAATCCCATGCTACCCTTAGCGCATCTTAGGAAAGGAGGCGCACCAATGTTTTTCGCCAACGACAAATTCAACGCCAGCGTGCCCGCCGTGTCCAACGGTGGCATCGCCGTGCCTTATCCCTGTGCGCCTACCGGCATCCTGTAGAGTCTGCTTGATTGACTTACAGCCGCGGGCGCAAAGCTCGCGGCTTTTTGTTTAACCCGCCGCGGGCGCGCCCGCACAGCCGGCAGGCACAATTGCATCACCTGTAGGAGAAGATGATGAACGCAAGCAAAACCCAAAACTTATTTAGCCCACCCCAGTCGCCCGCGCTCCCAGGGCTGCGCTTCCGCGGCTTCGCAGGCGATGACGACTTCGCGCGTATGGCTGAGTTGATCAACGTCTGCAATCGGGCTGACGGCCTCGACGAGCGCACAACGGCCGAAGAGATGCGCAACAACTATACGCACCTCGACAACTGCGACCTGGACCGCGACCTCTTGGTGGCCGAGATGGATGGCGAGATGATCGCTTATACGCGCGTGTGGTGGGCCGAAGAGACTGAAACCGAGCGCATCATCGCCTATCACATTGGCAACCTGCATCCCGAGTGGCGCCGCAAGGGCATCGGCAACGCCATGCTGGCCTGGAACCAGCAGCGCCTGCGTGAAAAGGTGGCCGACTTGGACAAGCCCAAGATCTTCCGCAGCTTCTTTGACGAAGGCCAGCCCGGCGATAAAGCGCTGCTGCAGCAGCATGGCTATCAGGCCGAGCGCTTCTTCTTCGAGATGAAGCGCGACCTGAGCCAGCCGATTCCGGAGCCGGTCCTGCCGGCGGGCCTGGAGATCCGCCCCGTGGAGGAGGCGCACTACCGCCAAATTTGGGACGCCAAGGACGAAGCTTTCCGTGACCACTGGGGGCACTCGCCCAGCACGGAGGAGGGCTACCAGGGCTGGCTGAGCAGCCCGCACTTTGATCCCAGCCTGTGGCAGGTGGCCTGGGATGGCGACCAGGTAGCCGGCATGATCCTCAATGTGATTTTCCACAATGAGGATGAAGAGCTGGGTCGTAAGTGGGGCTGGACCGACCCGATCTGTGTGCGCCGCCCCTGGCGCCGCCGCGGCCTGGCCAGCAACCTGATCTATGCCAGCATGCGACTGCTCAAGGAGCATGGCCGCGAGTGGGCCGCGCTGGCCGTGGATGTAGACAATCCATTGAAAGCCCTCAAGCTATACGAAGACGCCGGCTACACGCTGCACGCACGCTTCGAGACCTGGCAGAAAGCAATCGACTAGAAAGAGGGTGGGTTCGCCCACCCTCTCGTTTTAGTTATGCAAGCGACGCACGATCCCGAAATCAAGGCCCTATTAGACGAGCTCCTGGCTGGCGTGCAGGCCGCCCTGGGCCCCGAATTGGTGGGTATGTATCTGTACGGCTCCTTAGCCTACGGCGGCTTCGTGGCCGGCCGCAGCGACATCGACTTCCTGGTGGTCACCCGCGGCCGGCTGGATGCCCCGCGCCTGGCCGCCCTGGAAAGCCTGCATCGCGAACTCTTGGCCAGCGGGCAGCCCTGGGCGAGCGCGCTGGAAGGCGCCTACCTGCCAGCCCACTTCCTGCGCCGCCACGACCCCAGCGACGAAGTCCATCCCGCCCTGACGCACGAAGAAGGCTTTGTGCAGGATCATTTCGGATCGGATTGGGACCTGCAGCGCTACACGCTGCTACGCTATCCAGTGGTGCTGGCCGGCCCGCCACCGGATGAATTGATCGACCCGGTGGACATCGCCGATTTGCAGCGCGGGGCACGCCGCCTGCTGGATGGCTGGTGGCGGCAGCCGCTGGAGGGCGCCGATTGGATCCGGCCGCCCGGCTACCAGGCCTTCGCCGCGCTGACCATGTGCCGGGCGATCTACCTCCTGGAGCGGGGCGAGTTCCCCAACAAACCCCAGGCGCTGGCCTGGGCCCAACAACAGCTGCCCGCTGAGCGGGCCGCGCTGGCTACCGCGGCCGACGCCTGGCGCGAAGGCCAGGATTTTGACCGGCTGGAGGAGGTATTGGCCTTCATTCGCTACACCTTCGAACGGGTCGGCGTCCCCCTGTCTCAATAAACCCGCATATACACGACGGTACAATAAGCGCTTGCATTTTTCTTGCAGGAGCCTGATGTGAGCATACAAGCCGTAATCTGGGACTTTGGCGGGGTGCTGGTGCGCACCGAAGACCCGGCGCCGCGCACTGCGCTGGGCGCCGAGGTCGGCCTGAGCGCGGTCGACTTGGAACGCCACGTGTTTGCCAGCGAGGCCGGCAAGCAAGCCCAGCTGGGCGCAGTGGATGGCAGCCAGTATCTGGATCAGATAGCCGGGGATTTCAAGCTAGATCCGCAAGTCTTTCGCGAGCGTTTTTTTGGCGGCGACCAGCTGGATGAAACCCTGATGGACTATATCCACGGCCTGCGTCCGGCCTACAAGACCGGCCTGCTCAGCAATGCCATGACCGATCTGCGCGAGCTGATTAGCGACTTTTATCCCATCATCGACGCCTTTGACAGCGTCACGATCTCATCGGAGCATGGCACGGCGAAACCGGATGCCCGCATCTATGAGATCGCCCTGCAATCCGTGGATGTGTCTGCCGCCCAAGCGGTGTTTATTGATGACGCGGCCGAAAATGTGGCCGCTGCCCAGGCGCTGGGCATGCAGGCGATCCACTTCAAGAGCCGCGAACAGGCGCTAAGCGTGCTGAGCAAGATACTCAATCAATGACCATTACCACCTTGGGCATCATCGCCGATACGCATATTCCCGATGCGCGCCGCCAACTGCATCCGCGCGTGCAATCGATCTTCGAAGCGGCCGGGGTTAGCGGGATCCTGCACGCCGGCGACATCAGCATTCCCCGCGGGTTGCGCGACCTGGAGGCGATCGCTCCCGTGGTCGCCGTGCGCGGCAACCGCGATTGGTTCGGCTTTGAGGATCTGCCGCTGATTCGGGTGCTGCAGGTGGGCGGGGCCACAATCGGGCTGACCCACGGGCACGCGCGGCTGCGCACCTACATCTATGACAAACTGCGCTTCTTCGTGCGCGGGCCGCGCAGCTTTGACTATTTTGCGCGCCAGGCCGCGGCCCAGTTGCCCGCCGACGTGGATGCGATAGTCTTCGGCCACAACCACGACCCAATGATCAAGTGGGAAGGCAGCAAACTGATCTTCAATCCCGGCTCGGCCAGCTACCAGGTGCTGGGCGACAAACCGCCCAGCGTCGGCTTGCTGCATATTGAGGACGGGCAGCTGCGCCCTGAGATTATTTACCTGGACGATCCGTCCGACTGGTCCAAGCCTTTTAAGTAGGCCGCCCCGCGCGGCGAGATACGGTAGCCGGTACCCAGGCTTTCGGTGAGGCCGAGGTCCTTCAATTGGCGCACACGGCGCTTGAAGGTGCGGGTACGCATCGGCAGGCGCGGGGCCAGGTCGCCGGCGCGGCGGCCGGGTTCAGCCTGGATCATGCGCAGCGTCTTGGCGGTCCAGGCGATGCGGCTTTCGTAGCGGCGCAACTGCGCGTGCAGCGCCTCAAACTCTTCGGCGCTCAGGTCATCCGCCTCGCGCAGGGCCAGCCGCGGGTCCTCGCCCGCGTAATGAAACTCCACCCGGTACAGTTTGCCCTGATAGTTGTTCAATTCGACCAGCAGCGCTTGCAAACTCGCATAACCCGCGCGGCTGGCATCCTCCTCCGTGATCAGGGCCGGATCAGTCAACTCGACCGCATCAATATGCAGGAGGCCTACCGGGCTCTTCAGCTGGGTGCCGGCCTTGACGCTCGGCCGCTTCCAGCGCCGAAAGGCCAGGGTGATCGTGCCGTCAGCCAGACCGGCGTAGAAGCGTTGTTTAAACAGCATTTTGTGTGTCCTGATTGCACAGCGATCACCGGCCAAACGTGACAGATGGCACTGTGCGCCCGTTATAGAGGGTGTTAACGTGTTTTTGACACCCGAGCGCTAGTATAGGCTTAGGGGCAGAAGCAAGCAAGATCGTAGAAAGGACATCATGGATAAGACAACGCTAATCAAGCATCTGAACGAAGACTTGGCGGGTGAACTGAGCGCCATCACCCAATACATTACCTATGCCGCTAAAGTGACCGGCCCCTACCGGCCGCAGTTGAGCGAGTTCTTCCTCTCTGAGGTGCCGGATGAACAGGGCCATGCCCAGTTCCTGGCCAATAAGATTGTGGCCCTCGGTGGCGAGCCGACCACCGAGGCACGCATGGTGCAGCCCGCCGAGACCAATCACGAAATGCTGGAAGCCGTGCTGGCCGCCGAAAAGCGCGCCATCAAGGATTACAGCCAGCGCGCCGAGGAAGCCGAGGAATACGGCGATACGGGCTTGACGGTGCAACTGGAAGATATTGTCGCCGACGAGACCAGCCACGCCGAAGAGACTGAACGCATCCTGCGCGATTGGCCCAAATAAGCAAGCCAACCCCAGACGGCCCCTTTACGGGGCCGTCTTTTTGTTTAAGCGCTTTGGCTTATAATGCGGGGCATCCCAGCACCCGGAGGCTCCATGGCAGCCAAACGCATGAAATTAATCATCAACCCCAACGCAGATATGGGCAACGCCTGGCGGCAGGCCACCGACCTGCGCCCCATCGCCGACCAACATGGCGGCGCCGATTGGGCTGGCACGGTCTATCCGACCCACGCCACCGAATTGGCCCGCCAGGCGGCCGAGGAAGGCTACGAAATCGTGGTCGCGGTGGGCGGCGACGGCACGGTGCACGAAGTGGTCAATGGGCTCATGCAGGTGCCCAAGGCCAAGCGCCCTAAGCTGGGCGTGGTGCCATTGGGTTCCGGAAACGATTTCGCCAACGCGCTGGGGATGAGCGATAAACCGGAGCTGGCCCTCAAAGAGCTGCTTACTGGCAAGGTGCGTCCCATCGATTTGGGTGTGATTGAGGACGAGCACGGCCGCAAGGAATATTGGGACAACACCATCAACATCGGCTTCGGCGGCTCGGTCAATATTTATTCGCACAACCTGCCGGTGGTGCGCGGGTTTTTGATGTATTTCGTGGCGGTCTTAATCACCATCATTCGCCATTACGACGTGCTGGAGATGAAAATCACCACTGACGAAGCCGAATGGAATGAAGACGTGATGATGATGGCGATTTGCAACGGCGCCCGCGAGGGCGGCGGTTTCGTCACCGCGCCGGATGCGGTGATTGATGACGGCGTGTTGAATTACACTGCGGTCAAAAAAGTCTCGCGGCCGATGATGTTCCGCCTTATCCCTGAATTTATGAAGGGCACCCAGGGCAAGTTCGCCCCCATCAGCATGGGCACCCTCAAGAAGATTGAAATCAAGTGCCCGCAGCCGCTGGTGCTGCACCTGGATGGCGAGACCTATGCCGGCTTTGCCAGCGACGTGCACCACCTGAAGCTGGAAGTGCTGCCCAAGGCGCTGGACGTGCTGGTGCCTGCCTAAGCCGCCATGCCTGACCTCGTCCACAGCCTGCAGGGCCAGGACCTCGGCCACCTGCGCACTGTGGGTGAGCTATGGGGCCTGGAGCTGGCCGCCAGCGATGAGCGCGCCGCCCTGGAAGCGCTGGGCGCGCAAATCCCCCACCCCGAACTAATCGAAGAAGTCGTTGAGGCGCTGCCCGCCGAGGCGCAGGCGGCCCTGGCCGAGCTGGCCAGCCAGCGCGGGCGCATGCCCTGGAGCCGCTTTGCACGCCGCTATGGCGAGCTGCGCCGCCTGGGCGCGGCCCGCCGCGACAAGCAGCAGCCTCAGCGCAACCCTGCTTCGGTCAGCGAAGTGCTCTGGTATCGGGCGCTGATGGCGCGGGCGATGTTTGACAGCCCGGAGGGCCCGCGCGAGTTCGCCTACATCCCCGACGATTTGCTGCCGCTACTGCCCACCGCGCCCGGTGCGCAAAGCGAATTAGGCCGCCCAGCGCGCCCCGAGGAACGCGCCCACCCTATCGCGGTCAGCGACCACATCCTGGACGAAGCCACCACTCTACTGGCCGCCCGGCGCATGGGATTAGCGCCAGAAGCTTATCTGGCCGCGGAAGATTGGCGCATGCCGCCAGCTACATTGCAAGCCCTGCTATCCGCCGCCCGCATCCTGGATGCCGACGGCCAACCGATTCCC
>OMJR01000102.1 GCA_900299355.1 Anaerolineaceae bacterium | reverse complement strand
GGGGCGGGTCTTAGACCCGCCCCTACGATGTTCATGGGGTGAAAGGCCCAGTTGGTTGCCTGCGGTGATTTGTGCAGCTACGCGGAGATGCCGGGTATTTCCAGGGCCCTCTACCGTCATTGCGAGGAGGACGGAGCGACGCTCCGGACGACGAAGCAATCTCCCGGCCAAGTGGGAAGGCCCTTTTGTTGTGGGAGATTGCTTCGGTCGTGGCTGCGCCACTCCCTCGCAATGACGATATTTCCCCGATGATATAATTCCGCCGCTATGGCCGAACTCAGCAAAGCCGACGTGGAACACATCGCCCAACTGGCGCGCCTGCACCTTTCCGAGGCGGACAAAGAGAAATATCGCGCCCAATTGAGCGACATCCTGGAGCATGTGGGCGCCCTGCAGCGCCTGGATACCAGCGATGTGGAACCCGCCCGCGGCGGCATCCGTCCCGACCACGGCGCGCGCCTGCGCGAAGACGTCGCCGAAGAGCCGATGGCGCGCGGCGACCTGCTGAAGAACGCCCCCCAACAAGAAGACCACCAATTCCGCGTGCCGCCGGTCCTGGACTAGAGCCATGGCCGCGCTGCACGAACTGAACCTGGCGGACGCGCTGGCCGCTTTGCGGTCGGGCGATACCAGCAGCCGGGCGCTCACCGAAGCCTACCTTGAGCGCATCGCCGCCCACGATGGCGTGCTGCACGCCTATTTGCATGTCGCCGCCGACCGCGCGCTGGCGGCCGCGGATGCCGCCGATAAACAGCTCGCTGAAAAAGGCGAGCACGCGCCGCTATTGGGGCTGCCGATTGCGATTAAGGATGTGCTGACGGTGGCGGGTATGCCCGCCACGGCTGGCTCGCGCATCCTGGAACCCTTTGTGCCCACCTACAACGCCACCACGGTACAGCGCTTGCTGGATGCCGGCTGCGTGATTCTGGGCAAGACCAATACGGATGAATTCGCCATGGGCTCCAGCACGGAGAACTCCGCCTTCGGTCCCACGCGCAATGCCTGGGACCGGCAGCGGGTGCCGGGCGGCTCCAGCGGGGGCAGCGCTGCGGCGGTGGCCGGCGGCCTGGCTCCGGTCGCGCTGGGCACGGATACCGGCGGCAGTGTGCGCCAGCCGGCGGCCTTCTCGGGCGTGAGCGGGCTTAAGCCCACCTATGGGCGCGTCTCGCGCTACGGGCTGATTGCCTTCGGCTCTTCATTAGATTGCGTCGGTGTGCTGGGTTACAGCGTGGCGGATGGGGCTTCGGTGTTTGGCGTGATGGCCGGCCACGACCCCAAAGATGCAACGACATCGCAACAGAGTCTGCCCCCAATTCGTTTGAATGGCAGCAGCAGCCTCAAGGGCAAGAAAATAGGCGTTCCCAAGGAGTACTTCATTGAGGGGCTGAGCGCCGAGGTGGACGCCGCCGTGCGCGCCGCGATTAATGCGCTGTTGGCCCAGGGCGCCGAGGCGGTGGAAATCAGCCTGCCGCACACCGAATACGCGCTGCCGGTCTATTACATCATCGCTCCGGCCGAGGCCTCAGCCAATCTCGCGCGCTTCGATGGCGTGCGTTACGGCTACCGCGCGGACGAGGCGGACTCGATGGATATGTTCACCCACACCCGCGGCGAAGGCTTCGGCCCCGAGGTGACCCGCCGAATTATGATTGGCACCTACGCGCTCTCGGCGGGCTACTTTGAGGCTTATTACGGGCAAGCCCAAAAAGTGCGCACCCTGATCCGCCAGGATTTCGAGCGCGTCTTTGAGACGGTGGACCTGATTGCGGCGCCGGCCACGCCCAGCACGGCCTTCAAGCTGGGCGCCCACAGCGACGATCCGCTGGAGATGTACCTGCAGGATGTCTTCACCCTGCCGGCCAGCCTGGCAGGCGTGCCGGGCATCTCGGTGCCCTGCGGCTTTGATGGTGAGGGGCTGCCGATTGGCCTGCAGCTGATTGCGCCGCATTTCGCCGAAGACGAGCTGTTGGCTGCGGCGCACAGCTACCAACTGGATAGCGACTGGCACACCCGCCGCCCGGCGTTGTGAGCTGGAGAGATAGAATGGACCTATGCTTAACCTGATCAACGAAATTCCCGTGCCGGTGCTAGAACGCATGCACCAGCTGGAGCAACAGGACGCCAAGGAGCGCGCCGATGGCGTGGCCCAAATCAAGCGCCTGCGCCAGATTCCGCCGGAGACGGGCGTGTTTTTGGCGCAACTGGCGCTCAGCGCCCCGGAAGGCACCGCGATCGAGATCGGCACCAGCGGCGCTTACTCCTCGATGTGGATTGGGCTAGCCATGGCGCGCCGCGGCGGCAAGCTGGTGACCTTTGAATTGCTGCCCGAAAAGGTAGAGCTGGCGCGCCAGACGCTGAAGAAGGCGGGCATGGAAGACCATGTGGAGTTGGTGCATGGCGATGCGCGCGGCCACTTGAAAGACTATGACGAGATTTCTTTTTGCTTCCTGGATGCGGAAAAAGAAATGTACGGCGAGTTCTACGAGCTGGTGGCGCCCAAGCTGGTGCCCGGTGGCCTGTTGGTCGCCGATAACGTGATCAGCCATGCCGAGGATTTGGAAGACTTTATTGAGATGGCGCGCCAGGATGTATCCATGGACGCCGCTATCCTGCCGGTGGGCAAGGGCCTACTGGTGACCAGCAACCGTTATTAATCCGATGACCGATACTTTGAAAATCGTGATCCCGACGGCCGGCTTCGGCAGCCGGTTGCGCCCGCACACCTGGAGCCGCCCCAAACCACTAGTTTCGGCGGCGGGCACCACCGTGCTGGGCCACGTGCTCAAGACGCTGGAATCGGTGCCGCAGGCCGACAAGGTCGAAATCGTCTTCATCGTGGGCTACCTGGGCGACCAAATCCGCCAGTACATGCACGACAACCACCCCGAAATCAAAGTGCACTTCGTGGTGCAGGACGAGATGCTGGGCCAATCGCATGCGGTCGCTATGGCGCGCGAACACATGCAGGGGCCGATGCTGATTATGTTTGTCGATACCGTGGTGGAGACCGACTTCAGCTTCCTGGCCGACGAGGAGGCCGACGCGGTGATTTGGGTCAAGGAAGTGGAGGACCCGCGCCGCTTCGGTGTGGTGGATGTCAATGAGGATGGTTTGGTGCGCGGCCTGATTGAAAAGCCGGACAGCATGGACAACAACCTGGCCATTGTTGGCATCTATTACTTCAAACGCGGTGAAGACTTGCTGGCGGCGATTGAACGCCAGATAAAAGAAGACATTCAGACAAAGAACGAGTATTTCCTGGCGGACGCGATTGACCTGATGCTCAAGGATGGCTTGCGCATGCGCCCACAGCCGGTGGACGTGTGGCTGGACGCCGGGCTGCCGGAGACCGTGCTGGAGACCAACCGCTTCCTGCTGGAGCACAATCGCGACAATTCGGCCGAGGTCGCAAAGCGCGAGGGCGTCCAGGTGACGGCGCCGGTCTATGTGCACCCCAGCGCGGTACTGGAAGATGCCCAAATCGGCCCGGGTGTTTCGATTGGGCGCGATTGCGTGGTGCGCGGCAGCCGCCTGACGGATTGCGTGATGGAAGCCGGCGCCGAGGTGCATAATTCGGATTTGCACGATTCGATGATTGGCGAGCGCGCCATTGTGCGGGGGGTGAAGGGCAGTGTAAATGTGGGCGACGATTCTCAGGTCAGTGGGGAATAAGGCAGCTGTCAGCTATCAGCTCTCAGCCATAAGCTTTAAGCTGGCAAGAAGGGTTTGTTGCCGGCAATCCAGATGAATAGTCGATGATTGTAGGGGCGGTCTTAGACCCGCCCCTACGTGGTTAATGTCGACAGCAGATTGTGGGCAGAGCGCCGGGCGGGCCAGCTTATAGCGGTGCACCGCGTAGTGCACCTACCGAAAGGTCATTCCACGCGGCCGGCGCCGCAATCGGCGAATGATTTATAATTCTCTTCCCACCCGAAAAAGGCGCGTTCCCCGGCGCTGGGTGCGGAGGAGCCTCATCATGCGGAGCAAATCTCTCTTAGTAATCCTGGTTGTCCTGCCCATGCTGGCCTTAGCCTGCAGTTTTGGCGCGGCGGACGAAGCCGAGCCGCAAACCAGCAGCACGCCGGCGGCCACCAGCGCGCCCGAAATTAGCGGGTCCGCGGTGCCCTTTGAAGGCGTGGTCCAAATCCTGGCCATGTTTTATGACGACACGGGGGAATTGCACGTCGGTTGGACCGGCTCAGGCACGATCATTTCCAGTGACGGCTTGATCCTGACCAATGCGCATGTCGTGCTGCCGGATGAGTATTACCCAGTAGACGAACTCTTGGTGGCCTTGACGATTTCCCAGGACCAGGAACCGGAACCCAGCTACTACGCCGAGGTGGTCCAGGCCGATGAGCCCCTGGATATCGCCGTGATTCGTATCACCCATGATTTTGACGGCAATCCCGTCTCCGGCGACCTGGGGCTGCCGGTGGTACCCCTCGGCGATTCGGATGACCTTAACCTGGGCGACACAGTCACCATTCTGGGCTACCCCGGCATCGGCGGCAGCAATATCACCCTGACCAGCGGACAGGTCGCCGGCTTTACCGCCGAACTCGGGCGGGATGATCCGCGCGCCTTTATTAAGACCGACGCCACCATTGCGGGCGGCAACAGCGGCGGGCTAGCGGCGGATGGCGATGGGCGCTTGATTGGCATCCCCACCCAATTGGGTTATGGCGGCAGCGACCAGTTTGTCGATTGCCGGGTGTTGGTGGATACCAACCGCGATGGCAATATTGATGATTTGGATAACTGCGTGCCCACGGGCGGCTTCATCAATGCCCTGCGGCCGATCAAGCTGGCGCTGCCCTTGATTGAAGCGGCTGAGCGTGGTGAGATCAATATCGTGCGCATCCAGCAGCCGGCAGCCAACATCAGCGTGCCGGTGGCCGGCGACCTGCTCTTCTTTGATAATTTCTCAGATAGCGGCAGCGGCCTGCTCGAAAACTATGTGGATGACCAACAAGCCAACTACTATTCCACTGGCGAGTACTTCTTTGAAGCGTATCCCGAGAGCTTCATTACCTTCGATTACTACGTTCAGGAATACGACAATGTCGTTATCAGTGCAGATGTGCGCTTTGCCAACCCGGTGGGTGATGGCGGAGCCGCCATCCTCTGCCGACTTGACCCCGACACCTTCAACTTCTACTCTTTCGAAGTTTCAGAAGATGGCTACTATTCAATCTATAAGTATGAGAATGCTGAATGGCTCCCCTTGGTGGAGTGGGGCTATTCGGATTTCGTCCTACAGAACAGCCAACAGCCATTCCGTATGTCGGTGGTCTGTGATGGCGACGAGTTGAGCCTGTCCATGAATGGCCGCTTGTTGGCCGAAGTAAACGATAGTAGCTTTAGCAGTGGCTATGTCGGTCTATCCGCCTCCACTTACGTGAATCCGAACCTGGCGGTGGCCTACGACAACCTGGAAATCAGCGCCCCGCAAGGCAGCCTGGCCACAGGCGGCGCACTGCTACTGGCTGATGACTTCGACGACCCGAGCCAGAGCTTTGAGACGGTCGATACGGCCGAGTACATCACCTATTTCGAAGCCGGCCAGTTCGTCTATGAAGTCTACGAAACCGAATACAGCGTTTGGAATTGGTATCTGGATCCTTTCACCGATGTGGTGATCAGTGCCGATGTGACCTTCCTGGCCGGCGCCACGGATGGCGAGGCGCGCCTGCTTTGCCGGGTGGATGAGTTCGGCCAGGCCTACCATTTCGTCATTTCGGTGGATGGTTACTTTGTGATCCAGTACGTCGATGGCAGCGACTTCTACAACCTGATCGACTGGACCTACTCGGACTACGTGTATAACAACATCGAGTCCTTCCGCATGACGGCTATGTGCCAGGGCAACCGCCTGATTCTGGCGATGGATGATCAGATTCTGGGCGAGGCTCGCGATGGCACGATCATCGTGGGCGGCACAGGCATCGGGGCTGGCACCTTCACCACCGCCGGCGTGGCGGTCGCCTTCGACAACTTTGAAGTGCGCGAAGCCGAGTAGCGGGAGCGCAGGGAACGGATACTCCCCCGGTTTGCGTTATCCCCGGGGAGCCTCTCAATAGCTGAATTTGTAGGGGTGGGTCTCAGACCCGCCCCTACGGGTTAATCTCGTTTGTAACCTTGTGGACAGAGGGTTGTGTAAGGGCCGTGGCTGCTGCTTCACCCCTTGATATAATCGCGCTCTTGACCATGAGCGCACACTACGAACCCGTTATCGGCCTGGAAATCCACGCCGTCTTAGAGACGCAGTCCAAGATGTTTTGCGACTGCCCGGTCGTCGATTCGACCCACGGCAAGCCCAACAGCGCCGTGTGCCCGGTGTGCGCCGGGATGCCCGGCATGCTGCCGGTGCTGAACCAGGCGGCGGTCGAGTATGCGCTGCGGGTGGCCTTGGCGCTGGGTTGCGAGATAAACGAAACCAGCGTCTTCGAGCGCAAGAGTTACTTCTACCCTGATTTGCCCAAGGGCTTCCAAATTTCGCAATACCAGCACCCGCTGGCGGTCAACGGCCGCCTGACGGTGGAGACCAGCAGCGGGCCGATTGAGGTGCGCATCCGCCGTGTGCACCTGGAAGAAGATACCGGCAAGCTGACCCACATCGAAAAAGATGGTGAACGCTATTCATTGGTGGATTTGAACCGTAGCGGCGTGCCGCTGTTGGAAATTGTCACCGAGCCGGACATGCACTCGGTGGAAGCCGTGCGCAACACGGCCTACGCGATTCGCAACATCCTGCGCTATGTGGATGTGAACAACGGCAACCTGGAGAAAGGTCTGCTGCGCATCGAACCCAATATTTCGATACGCGCGGTTGGCAGCCAGGAATTGAACACGCGCGTGGAAGTCAAGAACCTCAACAGCTTCCGCTCGCTGGAACGCGCAACTGAATACGAGCTGGCCCGCCAGGAAGACCTGGTCGAAGGCGGTGGTGTGGTGGTGCAGCAGACCCTGGGCTGGGACGACGGGCGCGGCACCACCGAGCCGCAGCGCTCTAAGGAATTCGCCGAGGATTACCGCTACTTCCCTGAGCCGGACCTCCCGCCGCTGGTGGTTGAACCTGCCTGGGTGGAACGCGTGCGCGGCGAACTGCCCGAATTACCGCATGACAAGAAGGCGCGTTTTATGAAAGACTACGGCCTCTCGGAGTATGACGCCGGGGTGCTGACTGCCGAGCGCGCGGTTGCTGATTTCTTTGACGGGACCCTGTCCAAGGCCGAGCAGGCGGATGCCAAGCAGGCGGCGAACTGGGTCAGCGGGGCGCTGTTCAACCTGATGAACGAGGCCAATCTTGAAGTTGCTGACCTGAAGTTTGGGCCTGCCGAAATGGCCCAGCTGCTGGACATGCTGGCCAACGACAAAATTAATGCCGCGGCCGGGCGTACTGTATTGGCCGAATTGTTTGCCAAAGGCGGCGAGCCGACTGCTATTGTGGAGGCCCTGGGCCTGGCCCAGATTGGCGATGCGGATGAGTTACGCAGCCTGGTCAACGAGGCGATTGAGAACAATCCCGAGCAAGTCAATGAATACCTGGACGGCAATGAAAGCGTGGTTAACTGGCTGTTCGGCCAAGTGATGCGCGCTACCGGCGGCAAAGCCAGCCCGGCCACCGTAAAATCTGAATTAGAAAGCGCCCTGGCGGCTAAGGCCGCTGCCCGCGTGGCGCACGAGGACTGAGATGAGCGAAATGATGACAGGCAAAGTCGAAGCTTTGCTGCTCTCCCCGCCGGATAGTTACCTGCCGGCCAAAGCAGTTGAACAGGTGGAAGTCACCTGGGAGGGCCTGGTCGGCGACAAGCATGCCGGTTTGACGATGCAGGCCAACAGCTACCAGAAACCCTATCTCAAGGGCGCCGAAATCCGCAACGTGCGCCAGATTTCGCTGGTGAGCCGCGAAGAATTGGAGCAAATTGCGGCCGGATTGGATGTGCTCGAGCTGCAGGCCGCCTGGGTGGGCGCCAATATGCTGGTCAGCGGTATCCCGGATTTGACACAACTGCCCAGCGGCAGCCGCTTCTATTTTGAAGGCGGCGTGGGCCTGGTGGTGGAGGGCGAGAACTTGCCCTGTTCCACCGCCGGCGGCGCGGTGCAGGAGCAATATCCCGAGCGCGAGGGGCTGGCCAGCCAGTTCCCAAAAAAGGCGATTGGCAAGCGCGGCCTGGTCGGCTGGGTGGAGAAACCCGGCAGCATTCGCGTGGGCGAAACGGTGCAGGTTAAGCTGGCCCAGGATGTAAAGTCCTAGCCAAATGCCATGGGCCAAACGGCCCTTGACTGCATCCAGCCTATCGGTTACCGTTGGCGAGACACAGCGGTAAAGAGGCTATGTCCGAAACAAATCAACAAAGCATCCCCCAAACAAACGCATGCGGGCGCCGAACCGAGGTGCCCGCATAGTTGTTTAAAAGAGAAACGACAGGCAGGAGCGGCCATGACCGAAACCACCAACGCCTTTGATATCGCCCAGGGCCAGTTCGACCATGTGGCCGAACTGCTGAACCTGGACCAACCGGTACGCGAAATGTTGCGCTGGCCCACGCGCGAATTCAAATTCCAGATTCCGGTGCGCATGAGCGATGGCGGCACGCAGGTATTCTTTGGCTACCGGGTGCAGCACAACGACGCGCGCGGCCCCTCCAAGGGCGGTATCCGCTTCCACACCTCGGAGACGATGGATACGGTGCGCGCCTTGGCGATGTGGATGACCTGGAAGTGCGCGGTGGCTGATATTCCGCTGGGCGGTGCCAAGGGCGGCGTGGCCGTTGATTCGGCGACGCTTAACCGCGACGAGAAGGAACGCCTGACCCGCGGCTGGATTGGCCAGATGTACCGTAACATCGGCCCGCGCCTGGATGTGCCCGCCCCGGATGTGGGCACCAGCCCGCAGATGATGGGCTGGATGATGGACGAGTATTCCAAGTTGGCTGGCGAATATACGCCGGGCGTGATTACCGGCAAGCCGGTGGGCAGCGGCGGCTCCAAGGGCCGCACTGAAGCCACGGGCTACGGCGTGGTCTACACGATTCGTGAAACGCTCCAGCACCTAAAGCTGGATGCGGGCAAAATGAGCGCCTCGGTGCAGGGCTTCGGCAACGTGGCCCAGTACGCGGCGCGCGGCTTCACCGAGCAGCTGGGCGGCACGGTGGTCTGCGTGTCCTGGTGGGACAACAAGGAGCGCCGCGCCATTTCGGTGAGCAGCGATAAGGGCCTGGATATCGCCTTCCTGCAATCCATCACTGACCAGTATGGCGACATCGACCAGGAGAAAGCTCAAGAAGCCGGCTACAAACTGGAAGATGCGGACGCCTGGCTGAGCAAGGACGTGGACGTGCTGATTCCTGCCGCACTTGAAGGCCAGCTAAACGGTGAGACCGTGCACAAAATCAGCGACAAAGTCAAGATTCTGGCGGAGGGCGCGAACGGGCCGACCACCCAGGAGGCCGACGCGGTGCTGAACGAGCGCGGTATCTTCACCATCCCGGATTTTCTGTGCAATGCCGGCGGGGGGACCACCTCCTATTTTGAGAGCGTGCAGAACGATATGAACTATTACTGGTCCAAGGGAGAAGTGCTGGAACGCCTGGACTTTAAGATGACCGAGGCCCATCGCCGTGTGCTGGAGATGTCCACCAACGAAGGCGTGCCGATGCGCGATGCGGCCTACATGGTGGCGATTGGCGCCGTGGTGGAAGCGATGGAAATGCGCGGTTGGCTCTAAAACAAACTTGAATTCCGTAGTGGCGCACGCCGTGCGCCACTATGTATTTAAGGAGCAAAGATGCCTGTTTTTGAAATGCGGGTGGCGCTGACCACGGAACAGTGGGAGCAGTTGGTAGTCTTTTACCGCGATGGGCTGGGGCTGGACCCGGGCGAATTGTGGACCGAGCACGGCCATGGGCAAATCTTTCACGTCGGGCGCGCCACGTTGGAGATATTCGATGAAGGCCACGCCGCGGCTGTCGACGAGTTAGAGGTCGGCCGGCGGGTGAGCGGGCCGCTGCACTTTGCCTTTGAAGTGCCGGATGTGCACGCCGCGCTGGAGCGGGCGTTGGCCTATGGCGCCGAATTGGTGCACGAGCCGGTGCTCACGCCCTGGAATGATTACAACGCGCGGGTGCAGGCGCCGGATGGCTTGCAGGTGACGTTGTTCCAGGTAATGGAAAAGTCGGCGTAGCATACTTTCTTGGTGTTTGGCTTAGCCACACGCTACTCTGGTAGAAATAGCTTCAAATCAGCCCCTACAACCCGAGGGAGAAGCCAGCCCTAGGTGCTGATCGAGAGAATGTTGCCCTCGGGGTCGACCAGCCAGGCACTTTGGCGTTCACCCAACTGGGCGATGCCTAGTTCGTTAGTTTTTAATCCTTCAAAATCGTAGTGTTCAAAGGTCACACCTTTTTCGATTAGGCCTTTGACTGTCGCCTCTAGGTCATCCACCAAGAATTCCAGGGTGGTGTGTTCGGCTTTGGTGCGGCCGCGCTCGTAAAGCAGAATGCGGGTGTCGCCACCGGCAGCAAAAACGGTGTGACCGGGAATGCCGGAATTGAGTTCCCGTAGTCCCAAGGTATCGGCGTAGAACTTGCGGGCCCGTTCCAGATCTTCGGCGGGAAGAACCGCCATGGCATGTGCTTGAGCAAGCATGTTGCCTCCTTATTGTAGGGGGAACCATTATAAAGGAGCCAATCAATGGGCGTAGCGTGCTCCAATCACGGTCGACGGCCTGCTTTTTGAGCGCTGTGCGGCAGAATCAGGGCCAAAGCGGGGCGAAAGCTGGAAAAATCCCAGCGCTCGCAGTATACTCAGGCACGGCGGGCTGAATCCGGCGCGCCGCGAGGAGAGGACCGTCCCCCATGAAAGTTTCCGTCAAACAAGAGAACCTGGCGCATGGCCTGAGCGTGGTTTCGCGCGCGGTTTCGGCGCGCAGCACCCTACCGATCCTGGCCAACGTGCTTATCGCTGCCGAAGACGGACGCCTGCGCCTCTCTGCCACTGACCGGGAACTGGGGATCAGCGCCTGGATTGGCGCCAAGATTGAAGACCCTGGGGCGACCACGGTGCCGGCGCGCACCTTTGGCGACCTGGTGGCGACCTTGCCCAACGAAACGATTGACATGGAATTGGAAGTGCGCACGCACACCCTGCACCTCAAGGCCGGGCGCACCAACGCAGACATTAAGGGCATCGATGCCCAGGAATTCCCGCCCATGCCGGCCCCCGATAAGGACGGCGGCATCACCCTGCCGGTGGACGAGTTCAAGGAAATGGTGCAGCAGGTGGTCTTTGCTGCCTCACGGGACGATGCCCGCCCGGTGCTGACCGGGGTGCTGATCACGGTCGAGGACAAAACCATGACCATGGCCGCGGCCGATGGCTTCCGGCTTTCGGTGCGCACCACTGATTTGAAGAAAACCGTGGATAGCCCGCTGCGTGCGATTGTGCCCGCCCGCGCGCTGAACGAATTGGCGCGCATTATTGATGAGGACGACGACGAGGTCACCATGGTGCTGCCCCCCGGCCGTGGCCAGGTGGTCTTTACACTCAAAAATGCCGAGCTGCGCTGCCAGCTGGTGGAAGGCAGCTTCCCCGAGTACCAGCAAATCATCCCCACCGGTCACAAGACCCGCACGGTGATTGCCACCGAAGCCTTCCTGAAGGCGGCCAAACAAGCCGAAATCTTTGCGCGCGAAAGCTCGCACATCGCGCGGGTCAGCATCAAGAACGGCGACGGCAAGGAGCCCGGCACGCTGGAAATCTCAGCGCAATCGGAGGAGACCGGCTCCAACGAGAGCATGGTGGACGCTACCGTGGAAGGCGATGAGATTCTGATTGCATTCAATGTGCGCTATTTGCGCGAAGTGCTGGACGTAATTAAGGCGCCCAATGTGGCGCTGGAGACCTCGGCGGCGGCGGCGCCGGGCGTGTTCCGCCCGATGGGCGAGGACAATTTCCTGCATGTGATTATGCCGATGCATCTCGGCAAGTAGCCGAGTCGATAAGTAACTGAGCGACAAATTGGTATTGAGAGAGCGGTGCGAGCCGCTCTTTTTGTTGGTCGAACGGGATGAGCCCGGCGCTTCGCAACGCCAAGCGATTACAATGCACTCCTAATGACGCTGCCTTTCGGTTCCACCGACCCCACCTACCGCATTTTCCTGGCCCTGATTCAATATCCCATGCTGCAGCGGCGCATCCGCTCCAAGATGCGCAAGGAGCTCTTCGCGCGCGGCATCCTCAGCGAAGAAGGCTTCGAAACCGAGGTGCGCCAGCAGGCGATTGATTCGCGGGCGCGCGAAGGGCTGGAAGACCCCTTTGCCGAGGAACCGCAGGACGAATGGAAGCAGCGCCTAGATACCGTGCGCGAGCATCTCACAGATTTGCACTTCGCCAACAACCTGCCCTTCGAGCGCTTTGAGGAAATCGTGCGCGAAAGCCTTAGTGAGCGCGGCGCGGAAACCAACGACTTGCAGTCCTCCTTCAATCCGGAGTTGGCGCCCCAGGAAGCGCTCTTTGAGCAGGCGCGCGCCATCGCCCGGTTGAGCGCCCAGGAGCGTGGCCACTACGAAGCGCGCGAACGCGAAATCAAAGTGGTGCTGCTGCGCAACATGATTTCGGACCAGCTGGCCTACCTGAACATCGCCAAGGAATGGTTCTCGCTGGACGACTTGCTGGCGATTTCCTCACACAAAATCGGCAAGGGCAAGATTGGCGGCAAGTCGGCCGGCATGCTGCTGGCGCTGCGCATCCTGCAGGGAGTGGCCGAAGACGACATCATTGAGAATGTAACCATCCCCGAGTCCTACTTCCTGGGCGCGGATGTCATGTACGCCTTTATGACCCGCAGTGGACTGATGCATTGGGCCGACCAGAAGTACAAAGAAGAAGAGCAGATGTGGGAGGACTACGAAAGCATCAAGGCTGATTACGCCCAGGGCGAGTTTCCCGACGACATCTTGGAAGAGCTGGCGGCCCTGCTGGAGCGTGAGCACGGCCACCCATTGATTGTGCGCTCCAGCTCTTTGTTGGAGGACAACTTCGGCTCCTCCTTTGCCGGCAAGTACGCCAGCTTCTTCTGCCCCAACCAAGGCACCCCCGAAGAGAATCTCAAGGCGATTACGGATGCGATTGCCCAGGTCTACGCCTCGGGCCTGAATCCGGATGCGCTGCTCTACCGCCGCAGCCACGGCTTGCAGGATTACGACGAGCGCCTGGCGGTCTTGATTCAAGTGGTGCAGGGCGGCCGCCACGGCGATTATTACTATCCCGATTTGGCTGGGGTGGCCTTCAGCCGCAACCTGTTCCGCTGGTCGCCGCGGATTGACCCCAAGGCGGGCTTCGTGCGCCTGGTGGCAGGCCTGGGCACCCGCGCGGTGGACCATGTGGGCAATGATTACCCGCGCCTGGTCGCGCTCAGCCACCCGGAGCTGCGTGCGCGCGCCGATGCCAAATCGATTACGATGTATTCCCAGCACAGCCTGGACGTAATAGATATGGCCGAAAACGCGTTCAAGACTCTACCGCTGGAGGAGGTGCTGCATGGTGACCTGGCGGTACTGCGCTTGCTGACTTCGGTCTACAAGGACGGCGACCTGCTGCCCATCCGCACCAAGACCAGCGCCGAGCAGGGTGAATTGGTGCTGACCTTTGACGGTGTGCTGCGCAATACCGATTTCGCCGACCGCATGCAGCGCACCCTCAGCCATTTGGAGACCCACTACAAATCCCCGGTGGATATGGAATTTACCGTGCACTTGCAGCAGGCAGGCACTGAGATTCAATCCAAGTTCTACATCCTGCAGTGCCGCCCGCAAAGCCACCTGGCCGAGCAGGAAGTGAAGTTGCCGGAGAAGATTGCACCGGAAAAGGTGGTGTTTGCCACCAGCCGGGTGGCCCCGCACGGCAAGGTAGAAGGCATCCGCTATGTGCTCTTTGTCCCGCATGAAGGCTATTTCAATTTGCCCAGCGCCGAGGCGCGCCAAAAGCTGACCCGCACGATTAGCAAACTCAACAAGGTGCTGGAGGGCGAAGGCTTTATCTGTGTCGGGCCGGGGCGCTGGGGGACGGTCAATCCCGATTTGGGCGTGCAGGTTAATTATTCGGATATCTACAATACGAGGGCGCTGGTGGAAGTTTCCGGTGAGGGGGTCGGCAGCGCCCCGGAACCCAGCTACGGTACCCATTTCTTCCAGGACCTCATCGAATCCAAAATTTTTCCCCTCGCGGTGCACCTGAACGATGAGGACGCGGTCTTTAATCGGGAGTTCTTTTACGATACGCCCAACCGGATGGCGACCTGGCTGCCGGATGCCGAGGTGCCAGAAGGTGCTCTGCGCCTAATCGCCGTGGCGGATGTGCAGCGCGACGACACCATCAGTCTTATAATGGATTCCGAAGCTGGCCGGGCGTTGGCCATGCTGAACCAGGAGCAGGAGGACGCATGAAGCATTTCGTGGCCATCGCGGGCAACATCGGCGTAGGCAAGTCCACCCTGGTGGGCATGATGTGCCAGCAACTGGGCTGGCAACCCTATTACGAACCAGTGGCCGAAAACCCCTACCTGGAAGATTTTTATGGCGACATGCGCGCCTGGGCCTTTCAATCCCAGGTGTTCTTTTTGACCCACCGCCTGCGCATGCATCTGGACCTATTGGAGAATCCCGCCTCGGTTGTACAGGACCGTTCGGTGTACGAAGATGCGGAAGTCTTTGCCACCAACCTGTACCGCCAGGGCCAGATGAGCGAACGCGATTACGCGTCCTATCGCAAGCTGTATCGCTTGCTGTGCGACATGCTGCGCCCGCCGGATCTGGTGATTTATCTGCGCGCCTCGGTGCCCACGCTGCAGCAGCGCATCGCCCATCGCGGCCGCGATTTTGAAAGCAACATCAGTGATGAATACTTGGGCCAGTTAAATGACCTGTATGAAAACTGGATCAACAATTTTTCGCTGTGTCCGGTGCTCACCGTGCCCACCGATCAAATGAATTATGTGGCCCACAACGGCCAGTTGGAATTGATTATCCAGAAAATGAATGAGAAATTGAAAGGCAAGGAAGAAGTAGTCTTCCTGCCGGACGAGAT
>OMJR01000101.1 GCA_900299355.1 Anaerolineaceae bacterium | reverse complement strand
TGAGCGGCTCCTTTTGTTTTGCCGGACGCTAGGATTTCTTCTTCTTAGTTTCCGGTTTGGCCGGCGCGTCTACCACCTCGGCAGGCTGCGCCTTCCAGCCGCCGGTGCGGAAGAAGGCGATGGCGCCCAGCGCCAACAGGCCCACAAAGAGGATGGCGAATATGGCGCGCAGCAGCAAGCCAAGGCCGCCGAAGCTGGCGCGGCCCGCCAGGCGGCCAATGCCCGCGAAGCGCGGTGCGTTCTGCCCATCCTGATTGAAGCGCTGGCCGAAGCCGGGTGCGCCCTGGCCGTCTTGATTGCCAGGGCCGGCCTGCCCGGGGCCGCCATCACGGTTGCCCTGCGGGCCGTCGCCGATGGGGCCGCGTTCGATGAAACCGGCGCGCGGGCCATCGGGAGCATTGTTGGCGCCGAAGCCATAAGCCGCGACCGCCACGCCAGCCAGGACAATCAGGCTGACCAGGATGTAGAGCCCTCGTCGGGCCCAGGTGTTTTGAGCGAGCATAATGACTCCTTCTCGTCAGTAGATTGCCTGTATTCTGTATTCGGAGGGTGAAACGCAGATGAATCTGCTGTAAAAATTTTGTAACTTGCTGGCAGTAAGTGTGCCTCCTTTTGTCATTCCGAGCGAGGCTGGCAACGCCAGCCGACAAGGAATCATTGTGAAGTCGAGGCCATCAGACGAACTTCTAAGCAAATGTATGCCCAGAATGTCCAGCATTATTGAATTAGGCAACAGGAATTCCTCGTCGGGCCTACGGCCCTCGCTCGGAATGACAAGGATTGGTAGAGTTCCCTTGAAATACATGCTGTCATTTTTCCCCCTTATGCATAGCTGCTTAGGTTCTACTCCGCGTAGCGCTGGCGGATGTTGGGCACCAGGTACTCCGCAAAGGCGCGGTCCACCGGATATTCCGGTGACCAGCCCCAATCCTCACGGGCGGCGTGGTCGTCCACATCGGCGGGCCAGCTATCAATAATCGCTTGGCGCTTGGCATGCGGCTCGAAGCTGATGGCGGTATCCGGGAAGGCGACCTGCACCTGCTGGCGGAATTCCTCGGCGCTGAGGCTGAAGGCGCCTACGTTGTAGACCGTGCGGGTCAAGTTGGCGGCGTCGGCGTTGGCCAAATCGAGCAGGGCTTTGACGCCATCGGGCATGGCCATGAAGGGGATGGTGCTATCCGGGCGCACGAAGCAGGCGTAGGGCTCACCTTTGGCGGCGGCGTGCAGCATCTCCGGGCCGTAATCGCTGGTACCGCCGCTGGGCACGGTGAAGGCGCTAATCAGACCAGGGAAGCGCACCGAGCGGAAATCAATCTTGACCGGCTCTTTTTCCGCCAGCTGTTTGTAGTGACGGCTGAAATAGGTACCGAGCAGTTCGCCGTAGAGCTTGTTGGCGCCGTACATCGTGCTGGGATAGTTCCATTCCCATTCGCGCACGCGCGGGTGCGCCGCCTTGGTTTTCAAATCGGGCATGCCATAGGCAGCGATAGAGCTGGGATAAATGAATTGCACCGGGCGGCCGCGCCACTGGGACTGCTCGGCGGCCAGTTCGAGGAGCATCAAGGTGCCTTCGACGTTGACCTGGTGGGCGGCGGTGGGGGAATACTCGGCGCGGGTGGAGAGCAGCGCCGCCAGGTGGAAGATAACGTCAATTTCGTATTCGCTAACCAGGCGGTCGAGCAGGCTTTTATCGGTGATGGAACCTTTGATGTGGTGGACTTCGCCAGCCAGGTCGCCGGGGATCTCGTCCAGATCCAGGGTGAGAATCATTTCGGGGTCGGCGGCGGCCAGCTGCTCCACGAGGGCCTGGCCGATTTCGCCGCAGGCGCCGGTAATCAGAACGACTTTTTTGCGCATTGAGTCTCTTTCATCAAAGGGGTCGCCCGTATTATTGCACAGGTCGGGAGCGGGGTGAAGGGGAAAGGCAAGGATGAAGGAGCAAGGATAAAGACACGTACACGTAGTGGCGCACCGCGGTGCGCTGCTACGTCAAGTTTGAAAAACCGGGGCGAGGCATGCCTCACCCGAACAGCTAGCGATCAGGACAAGCCGACAATTTTTCCGGTCTGCGGGTCGATATCAATATCGTAGTAGGCCGGGCGGGTGGGCAGGCCGGGCATCGTACTCATTTCGCCGACCAGCGGATAGAGGAAACCGGCGCCGACCGAAGCGCGGATATCGCGGATGGGCACCCGGAAGCCGCTGGGCACACCCTTGAGCGTAGGGTCATGGCTGATGCTGAGATGGGTCTTGGCCATACAGATGGGCAAATCCGCAAAGCCCAGGCGCGTATAGCGCTCAATCTTGGTCTCCGCTTCGGGCGAGTAATCCACGCCATCGGCGCCGTAAATCTGGGTGCAGATGATTTCGATTTTCTCTTTGATCGACGCATCCAGCGGGTAGAGGAATTGGAAATCGCTGGGCTGCTCGGCGGCGCGCATTACCGCTGCGGCCAGGTCGGCAGCCCCGGCGCCGCCCTCCATCCAGTGGCGGGTGGGCACGGCATCCTCGGCGCCAGCGTCCAAAGCGGCCTGGCGCACCAGCTCGATTTCGGCGGGCGTGTCATCCTTGAATGCGTTGACCGCCACCACCACCGGCACGCCAAAGTGGCGTGTGTTTTTAATGTGTTTGGTGAGATTGGGCAGACCGGCGCGCAGCAACTCCAGGTCTTCGTGCTCATACGCGGGGTCCAGCGGTTTGCCGGCGACAACCTTGGGGCCGCCACCGTGCATCTTGAGGGCGCGGATGGTGGCGACTAAGACGACCGCATCCGGAGTGAGGCCCGAATAGCGGCATTTGATATCCATGAATTTTTCCATGCCGATATCAGCGCCAAAGCCCGATTCGGTGACCACGTAATCAGCCAGCTTGAGGGCCATCAGATCGGCCACCACCGAGCTGTTGCCGTGGGCGATATTAGCGAAGGGGCCGGCATGCACAAAGACCGGGGTGCCCTCCAGGGTTTGCATCAGGGTCGGCTTGATAGCATCCATCATCAGCACCGTCATCGCGCCGGCCACGCCCAAATCTTCGGCGTTAACCGCTTCGCCGGCGCGGCTGGTGCCAATTACCATACGCCCGAAGCGCTCGCGCATGTCCTCCAGGCTGGTGGCCAGGGCCAGCACGGCCATCACTTCGCTGGCCACAGTGATATCAAAGCCGGTTTCGCGGGGGAAGCCTTTCTCGGCCGGACCTTGCCCGATAGTGATGGTGCGCAGCATGCGGTCGTTGGTATCGATGACGCGCCGCCAGGTGATCGAGTCAGGGTCGATATCCAGGCGCACGAAGCGCTTGATTTCATCGGCGTTGAGGTCGTTGGGGTCGGTCTTGTCGATGCCCAGCTTCTGCAGGCGGCGCAGCATCGTGGCGCTGAAGCGGCGCTGGCCTTCTTCGTCGGCGGGGCAGAGGCGGTTGAAGAGCGCCTTGTCGCTTTGGCTGGATTCGTGAAACATGCGGGTATCAATGGCCGCAGCCAGCAGGTTGTTGGCAGCCGTGATAGCGTGGATGTCGCCGGTGAGGTGCAGGTTGAAATCTTCCATGGGCACCACCTGGCTGTAGCCGCCGCCGGCCGCGCCGCCCTTGATGCCGAAGGTAGGGCCCTGGCTGGGCTGGCGGATGCAGGTGAAGACCCGCGCGCCCTGGTGGGCACCGAGCGCCTGGCTGAGGCCGACCATGGTGGTGGACTTGCCTTCCCCCAACGGCGTGGGGGTGATGGCAGTAACGTCGATGTATTTGCCGTTGGGGCGCTCGGCGAGGCGCTCCAGCACGCTGAGGCGCACTTTAGCTTTGTGTTCGTCGTAGAGTTCCAGCTCTTCGGGCAGCAGGCCGCATTCCTCAGCGACCTTGCGGATGGGCTTAAGCACGGCGGCCTGGGCGATTTCGATGTCGCTGGGCACTGGGCTGAGCGGATGCAGGGGTGTGGGGGTGAAGTCGGGGCGCTTGGGCGTGTCGGTGTCAGGCATGGATCCTCCAGCGAATGAGTGCGCCTCTATTGTCTCAATTTGTGGCGATCGCGCTAGGGACGAGCGTCCCTATTTGGTTGGGTGGTTAATTGGGGAGGGACGAGAGCCGCTGGCCGCCCGCCGGCATTTCGAGAAGGGCGGCGCGAAGCGCTGGACGACGTGGCATTCTACCTAGCGGACCAGACAGCTAGGGGAAAGTAGCTTGACAGTGCCTCATATATTCTTCTTTGTGGGGTCGCTGACCCCACGCCCCGCCGGGGTTGGAATGTGGCGCTTGGCAGAGCCAAGCGCCACGGGCGAACGCTTTGCGCTCGCCACACTTTCCCCAGACCCCCAGTCAATTTGATTTTGTTGCGACACGCTTGATGGTATGCCCCTAGATGTGATTCGGATTCGGGGAGGCGGTTTCAGTAGATGCTTGGGGTCAGCAAGCTGACGGGGCGGTCAGTAGCGGTGATTACGCTTGGTTTACGTAGCGGAGTAGCACCGCCCAGGGTGACGATCAAATGCTGCACACTTGATTCAGTAGTAAGGCGGAGTTGCTAATGTGGCCGGGAGATTGCCGCGTCGGGCCTACGGCCCTCCTCGCAATGACGGGTTTGGGCGGCGACAGTGTTCGGCAATTGGTGGCGCCTGCGGGCGGCATTCGTGGAGTTTGCTCCGCAAACTCCTTAAAGAATGACGGCACGTTTTACGCCGTCATTCTACTTGACATCAGAACAGTTGTTCGTGTAAGATGTTAGCACAAATGAACGATAAATACTGCACTCTGTCAGCTATTACCCCCTAAGGAGGCCCGCGATGATGGCCAAACGACGCCAAGGCTTAAGCGAGCGCCACAAGAAAATACTCGAAGTGCTGGAGCATTACCAAGACCATGTTGGCTACCCACCCTCAATCCGCGAGATTGGGGCCGAGGCCGATATCTCGTCCACCTCGGTGGTCAATTACTACCTGAACCAGCTGGAAGAGGAAGGCTACATCGAGCGCGACCGCAAGATTTCGCGCGGTGTGCGGTTGCTGAAGAACGTGGCGGGCCAAATGGTGGGCCTGGCCGAGAGCGTGCGCGACGCGATCGAAGACCTGTTGCGCGTGCCGGTGATGGGCCGCATCGTGGCCGGCGAGCCGCTGCCGGTGCCCTCCTCGGATTTCGGCTACTACGACCCGGATAGCAGCGTGGAAGTGGCGCGCAGCCTGCTGGGCCCCGGCGACCGCGAGGAAGACCTGTTTGCGCTGGAAGTGCAGGGCGATTCGATGATTGACGCGATGGTGAACGACGGCGATATCGTGGTGATGAAGCGCGCCCAGGACGCCCGCAACGGCGAGATGGTGGCGGTGTGGCTGACGGACCGCGACGAAACGACCCTGAAGTATTTCTATAAGGAAAACGGCGGCATCCGCCTGCAGCCCGCCAACCCGACGATGGACCCGATCTTTGTGGACAACCCGCAAGCGGTGCAGATCCAGGGCAAGGTGGTGATGGTGATCCGCCAAATGGATGGGCCGGCGCTGTAGGACAGGATTGGTGATTGCTGATTTCTGATCGCTGATTGGATTTGAAGCCCTGCGGAGGCCCATGCTTTCGCAGGGTTTTTTGTTAACAGAAGTCAAAACAATAATCTTTTATCATCAATTCTCATATCAATAACATTAAGCTACCAGGTGAGGATAATGGTCAAGTTTGTAAAGTATCGCGAACTCTCTCTTTTAGGAAAGAATAATTCCCGAAGATTTCTCTCGACAATTGAAAATCACTTAACTGAAGCTCCGGATTCGGCCGTTGAGACAATCAAGGCAAGTGGTGTTTGCGTCGATGTATACGGGAGTAATCAGAACAACAAACTAATGAATCAAGTTCTCCAAATCGCCAAGTCTATTGGCACTAACTCAAATCAGCTAGAACAACTCCAAGCTGAAGCAAATCACTTTAATAGTATTTTTGAACAATTTCGACCATTGAGAAACTCTTTGGGAATAGAAGAAATTCCAAACGACCAAAAAGTAGGTGGCTTTTTGACTATCTCGGAGATTTACTTAAGTGCAGCACGAGATTACACCCAAGGCATTGAAATAGATGAACTACGCAAAAAATATCCGTCGATCCTCGCCCTTATCGACGAGGAAGGTAAAGTAGTAGAGTACGACAGAGGGATGAATCAAACAATAAAAATGGCGGAAGAAATAATGGAGCGGACCGGAGAAATACTTAAGTATTTCAAGTACGATGACATTCCCTTCGATGGTCAACAAGATGAAATCGATGCAGGGAACCTATTACTTGTCCGTGAACATATATTTCTAAATTCGATTTTCGAAAGGCTAATCAATTTTTACGAACATTGGCGATTTTCAGTAGGAGGAATAACGCTGGGTGAAGATAAGAACACAAAGGTTGAGGTGCCAGACCTAGAGATTCGAATAAGTGAAGCCATATCTAATTCTAGGGCAGAAGCGAAAAAAACCAACATAATTTACCAATTCGTCCAGCGGATTGATTCGCGAATATGCGATCCTCAAACTACAAAGTTTCCTCCTGAAGCTTTTCGAGCGGATGTGGAAATTTTATCAACCATCTTCTTTAGAGAGTACTTTGGAATAGACCTAGAACAAGAAATTAATGGGGTTCCTATTAGAGAGTGGATAAGATCATACACCATCCTACATCAAGTTTCGGAGGAAAATATCTCACAACGATCCTTTCCTTTGGAGCTAAAACAAACATCCTGGTTAGTTAGCAAAGCCAAGCAGGACTGGATTCGCTTATTTGTGGAAGGTGGACTTTCTGAAGTTAACAGTCAAAAAATCTTAGAGGCACTAATATTCACGGATAAATCGAAGGACTTATTGGATTGCCCGTTAATTGAGTTAAATGGGTCTTTGACATTATTGCCCTCAATTGGTTTTTCTCTAGCTGCCGCCGAATCAGTTCTCTCAAACTCAGCTAGGCAACAATGGGATATTGCTTTCAAAGGAGTAGAACTCGACACAAGAATTAGGCGAGAGGTAAGTGCTCAAGGCATTACCTGCGAGCGAATCCTCAACATTGATGAGAACAACGAAGAGTTTGAATGCGATGCAGTTTTTACATTAGGAGAAGACCTATTCTTCTTTGAAATCAAGAGCTTAGTACAGCCCGACAATCCTCGCAGCTTTAATGATCTTAGGGGCAGGTTGATAGAAGCTAGTTCCCAACTAAACAGAGTTGCCAATCATTTTGTCAAGAATTTGGAGTTGGTGAAGACTGCGCTTAACCTTTCCGCTGAATGGAAGCCCCAAAATGTATACAAGGTCATTATCACGTCTGCAATGCTGGGTGAGCCCCTAGAAATCGCGGGCTGTTTATTTGTTGACTATTCTATTCTCGGAAGGTTTATTAAGAGAGAGCCACTAGCCATTATTTTTGGAAAATTTGGGGTCCAAATAGATGTCGAGGACTATACTGGA
>OMJR01000100.1 GCA_900299355.1 Anaerolineaceae bacterium | reverse complement strand
TTTGAAACCCGCCCCTACAATCTCCTGCTAAATAACCTACCCGCCGGCGTGAATTAATCTTTGACATCCGCAGGGGCGCAGCCTGCTGCGCCCACGCCGCACCAATCCCCTCATTATCGCCGTACGTCGTAGGGGCGAGGCATGCCTCGCCCACACCTCACACCCTAACCGTGTCACCCTGAGCCAGGCACCGCAGGTGCTACCGGCGAAGGGTATCCCACGCCGCACGCTATGTAAGGCGCAATGCTGGCCCACCAAGCAGAGCGTCTGACCTGCGCTAGTCCAGGACCCGTAGGGGCGCCGCCCTGTCCTAGGCGAAGTCGAAGGGATGCTGTGCCCGCATATTTCAATCGTCAACCCGCTTGAAATCAACACCCGCGCACACTATGCACAATTGGGTTGCGCCATACTGCCTCTATGCATACCGGCCACTCGCATACGTCCCCTGCCGCCAGCTCACCCGCGCCCTTGTCAAGTATTAATCACGCTGTGTCGCGCAATGAAAACTTGACGCGCTATTCGGATACTAACCTCGCGCTTCCCCAAAACCATGTTTGTATCCTGTCAAGTTTACATAAGGGTGTGTCATGACATTACAACATGACAACTATTACAACTTTTCAACTCGCATCCTCTCGTATAATGGCCGCTATGCAAGCCGTCCAATTCAATTTCACCTACGCACGTTACGGTCTCGGCCTCGCTCTCGGCAAGCTCTACCCGCCGCTGCTCTGGTCCGGCCTCTCCTGCACCAGCCTGCGCGAGGTGGACCCGCCGCCGCTGCCCGGCGCGCAATGGGCGCGGGTGGACACCATCCTGGGCGGCATCTGCGGCACCGATTTGGGCACCATCGGCCTGCACACCAGCCCCTATTACTCGCCCTTCAGCGACTTCCCCTTCACTTTCGGCCACGAAATCATCGGCCGCATCCGCGAACTAGGCCCCGAAGTCAGCGGTTTTGAGCCCGGCCAACGCGTCGTCATTGAGCCGACCCTATGGTGCGCGCCGCGCGGCTTCGCCCAGGACGACTGGTGCGAATATTGCCAGCGCGGCCAGACCAACCGCTGCCTCAACCGCACCAATGGCGACCTGGCCCCGGGCCTATTCATCGGCTCCTGCAAGGACACCGGCGGCGCCTGGAGCGCCAATTTCGTCGCCCACCAATCGCAGCTATACGCCGTGCCCGAAAGCGTCAGCGATGAAAACGCCCTGATGGTCGAGCCGCTGGCCTGCGGCCTGCACGCCGCCCTGGCCGATTTCTCCGCCGACGACGAGACCATCCTGATACTGGGCGCCGGCACCATCGGCCTGGTCACCCTGGCCGCCCTGCGCGCCCTCGGTTCACAGGCCCGCATTCTGGTCTCCGCCCGCTACGATTTCCAGGCCGAGGCCGCCCGCAAGCTGGGCGCCAGCGAAGTGCTGCAGGGCGGCGACCTCTACGCCCAGGTGGCCGAGTGCACCGGCGCCACGCTGCTCAAGCCCAAACTGGGCAAGCGCGTCGTCTCCGGCGGGGTCGACCGCGTCTATGAGTGCGTCGGCAGCGATGCCGCTCTGGACGATGCCATCCGCCTGGCGCGCGCCGGCGGCAAGGTCGGCCTGGTGGGCGTGCCCGGCATCGCCAAGGGCGTTGACTGGAGCGCCATCTTTTCCCAGGAACTCACCTTGCTGGCCAGCACCGAGTACGGTCACGCCGAGCACTACGCCGGCAAAGATTGGAGCGCCTTCGCCCTGGCGCTGCACCTGATGGAAAGCGGCCGGGTGGATTTGGGCTGGATGGTGAATCGCCGTTATCCATTGGCAGAGTACAAACAAGCGCTAGTCGACCTGCATGACAAAAAGCGCCAACCAATTATCAAGGCAGTATTTGCTTTTTAACCACAGGGGGTCTAGATGCCTGGTTTACTGGGAATGCTAACAAAACCGTTAGGCTTGCTAACCTGGGCTGGCAACTTTGCAATGTACAATACGCAATACTGTCTGGCAAAAAGACTGTTCTATGGTCATGTTTGCTACCAAAAGCCCTGAAACCGGGGGCTACACCCTCGTAGATACGCGAGCACTGCTTGATGCTTTCGATTCGCTGGCGGAATTCACTACGCTGGCTGAATTAATACAGGAAACCGCCAGCCGTCTACCTCTCCTCGCGGGTTGCCAGGGCAGTGCTTTGCTCCAGTGGGTTCCAGAAGATTCCACTTATCGAATCCGAGCCCAACATCCTCCAACTGAACTTAGCACACTCGAAAACAGTCCCAAAATTATTCCCAACCAACTTCTAGACAACGCACTTAGTTCGCTTGATGGCGAAACCCAGGTACCCTTTGCCGAACTGGCGGGTTTGGGTCTCGAAGAAGCACTCTCCTGAGACGAACTCAAGGGACAAGTCTTATAAAACAGCTTATCTACAAGGGTGAGATACGTGGGCTGGGTCTAATCTGGGACGAGAACCCAGACAGGCGCTTTTCAGAGGACGAAATTATCCACCTTGACTTATATCTCCGCCACGCAGCTACGACATTTGCCCACCACCAACTGCTGCTGGACGCCCAAACTGGCGCGAATGAATTGGAAGCCGTCCGGCTAGCGACTCTTTATCTGACTTCAAGCCTAAAGTTAGACGAAGTATTGAATGCCATTCTCAAAAGTTCCCTGACGCTGCTACCCGACATGCTTGATGCTCATGTCTTTTTATATGACGGAAAAACCCTGACCTTCGGTGCGGCGATGTGGCCTGACGGACGCCAGGGCGAATCCTGGGCTGAACCGCGCCGCGATGGCCTCACGTACACGGTTGCCGAAAGCGGAGAAATGGTTCTTGTGCCAGATATGAACCAACATCCATTGTATGCAAAAGCGCCCAGCGATTGGAAAGGGGCCATCATTGGCGCCCCGCTACGGATTGGTTCACAGGTGGTTGGGGTGATGAACATCGCCTTTCAAGAGCCGCGCTCCTTTAGCGAAAGTACGCTGCGGCTAATCTCATTACTGGCCGACCAGGCTGCCATTGCGGTTAAGAATGCCCGCATGCACGGCGTGGCCCAAGAAGAGGCGCTTACCGACGCCCTGACTAACTTGCCCAACCGGCGCGCTTTTGACAAACGCCTCTCGGAGGAGATTCGTCGCTCAGCGCGCTACAAGCACGCCTTTTCGTTGGTGATGATGGACGTGGATGGCTTCAAGCGTGTCAATGATGGATACGGCCACAACGTCGGCGACCAGGTGCTCCGCGAACTGAGCGAGTGCCTGCGCTACGCGGTGCGGGATACTGATTTCCTGGCGCGCTTCGGCGGCGACGAGTTCGTTCTGATATTGCCCGAAACCAGCCTGCGAGATGCATCCCTGATTGCCAAAAAACTCGTCAGCGCCGTGGATGATTGCCAGCACCGTTGGCCGGATAAGCAGTGTCTTGAACTAAATCTCTCGGTTGGCGTCGCCGGGTATCCCCACGAAGCCGCGGACGCCGAAGCCCTGATTGAGTTGGCCGACAAGGCTATGTACGGCACCAAGGGCAAGTGAGTTGGCGCCCGGCGGTATAATGCCGGGGCCTTGTTGCTCGACACCTTCTTTCCCCCCTATACCAGCCTCAAAGACATCCCTGCGATGGCCCGCGCCGCCGAGGTCACCGGCTTCCGCGCCGTGTGGATGGCAGAAACCCAGCACAATCCTTTTCTGCCCTGCACGTTAATCGCCGAGCACACCAGCGCGCTGGAGTTCGGCACCGCGATTGCGGTCAGCTTTGCCCGCAGCCCAGCAGTGATGGCCCACACCGCCTGGGACCTGGCCGCCTACTCAGGTGGGCGCTTTGTCCTCGGCCTCGGCACCCAGGTGAAAGCCCACATCGAACGGCGCTTTGGCATGCCCTGGCCGGATTCGCCGGTGGGCAAATTGCGCGAGCAAATCGCCGCCATCCGGGCTTTCTGGGCCAACTGGCAGGATGGCGAAAAACTCAACCAGCGCGGCGACTATTACAAGCTTAGCCTGAGCTCGCCCTTTTTCACGCCCGCTTCCATCGAAAACCCGAACATCCCCATCATGATTGCCGGGGTCAACACCGGGCTGGCGCGCCTGGCGGGCGAGGCCGCGGACGGCTTTTTGGTGCACCCCTATCATTCCCCGCGCTACCTGCGCGATGTGTTGCTGCCCGCCATAGAAGCAGGCGCCGAAGCCCACCGCCGCAACCGCGCGGATGTATCCATGGTGGTCAACGCCTTCGTGGTCACCAATGAAACCGAGCGCTCCTATGCCTGCCAGCAGATTTCCTTTTACGCCTCCACCCCCAGCTATCGCCCGGTGATGGAATTGCATGGGTGGGGCGATGCCGCCGAGCAGCTCTCCGCGCTGGCCAGCCGCCAGAAGTGGTCCGAGATGGCCGACCTGGTGAGCGACGACATGCTGACCACCTTCGCCACCGTCGCCGAGGAAAGCGCGTTGGCCGCCGCGCTGCAGGAGCGCTATGCCGGGCTGGCCGACCGCCTGACCCTGTATACGCCCTTCATCCCCGGCGAACGCGACGCCTTCTGGCGGGACCTGGTTCAGGCCTTTCACTAAGCAATTGCGTTAGAATCCAGCCCCGATGGCCAGCAACGGACACAACCCTCAATCCAGCCGCACCCTGCGCAAGCGCCTGGGCATCGTCATCACGCTCACCGGCTTGCTGATTTTTATGGTCGGCACCACGCCGGCCAGCTTCGGGCTGGACCGCAGCCCGGTGGTCGGCTTCGTGCAGATTGCAGTCTTTATTCTCGGTCTGGGCTTGCTGAGCCTGGGCGGCTACTTCACATTGGATGCGCTGTGGCGCGAGCGCCAGAAGACCATCATGGCCGAGCTGGGCGCCCGCCTGATTGCGACTGGCTATGTGATTGCGCTGGCTTCGGGATTGGCGGATGTCTTTGGGCTGGGTACACGCCCCTTGCCCTCGGTGCCCTTTTTTGGCTACTGGCAGGCGCGCGGCGTGCTCATCGGCCAGGTGGTAATTTTTATCGGCCTGGCGATGATGGTGCCTTATTGGGGGGATGTGGCCGCTAAGCTCAAAGAGTTGCGCGATTAAACGCTCTCGGCCTGGCTCACCAGACCCATCACCGCCAGCATATCTTCATTCGACAAGTACTTGAATTCCTGCAAGCCCAGCTCCTGGGCCTTGGCTATCTCGGCCGCTTCCAGCGCGCGGATGTGGGTTTTGTGCACAACCGGTTTACCCAGCGCGGCCACCCGATCGGCCAACTGGCTCAGCGCATCGCTGCCGGACGCGGTTTTGCTCTCCAAATAGGCTTCAACCGCTTTGGCGCCGTTAGTGCCATCCTTGCGCGCCGAGCCGACCAGGCCACTGCTGGCCTCGCGCGCCCAGCCAGCCAGGAAAATCCCATCCAGCAGTTCGTCATTTTGCGGGTTGTAGGCCTCGTAGGACAAATCATCAATCGGGAAGCACGGCTTAGGCGCCTTGGCAAAATCGCCCCATTTATCCAGCGGCAGCCCCAGGCTTTCGTCTACGCGGTCGCCGATGCAGAAGACCACCGTATCGCATTCAATCTCGCGGGTGCTGCCTAATGAAACGGCGCGCGTGCCGCCGCCATCGCGTTTTTCCAGGGTGGTATCTTCCACCTCGATGGCGCGCACCCGCCCCCGCTCGTCACCCAACATCTGTTTGGGCGATGCCAGGAAATCGAGCACAAAGCGCGTCTCGGAAATCGCCGGTTGGGAACCTTCCACCGCTTTGAGGATGAAGGCCTTGGCCTCCGTGGCATCCTGCCCGGCGGCCTCCATCACGGGTCCGGTACGGTCAAATTCGGCATCCAGCGCCGCCAGGTCCAGGTTGGCGCCGACGATTTCCATTTCCTTCTTGGAGAATTTCACGTCGGCCGGGCCGCGGCGGGCAATCGCCACTATCTCATCCACGTGCAGTTCGCGCACCGCCCAGTGGGCGATATCCAGCATCACGTTGCCCACGCCCACGCACACGATACGCTTGCCAATCTCAAAGGGCTGCTCGCTGTAGGGTGGCAGCTTGTTGTAATGGTAGACGAGGTCTTTGGCGTGATAGACGCCTACCAAGTCCTCACCGGGCAGACCCAGCCACTTGGTGCCCTGGGCGCCGACGGTAATCAACAGCGCGTCAAAGCCCATCGCGCGCAGGTCGTCCAGCGAAAAATCATCGTCCAGCCCCACGCTCAGGTTGCCAAAATAGGTAATGTTGTCTTCGTCCATCACCTGGCGGAACTGGCGGCGCAGGCCGTCCTTCATTTTGTACTTGCTAGGATAAATGCCATATTCAGCCAGGCCGCCGGGTTTGATATCGCGGTTGATGAGCGCCACCTGGGCGCCAGCCTGGGCCACCTCGCGGGCAGCGTAGATACCGGCCGGCCCCGCACCGATAACGGCCACGCTGAATGCTTGCTTGTGGTTCTCGCTCATGTAACTTCCTTTTGTCCAGACGCGACAAAGTCTGGGTAGACGCCGAAATTGTAACTTAAAGCACGAACCGGCCCGGCGGGCAGGATGTCCCCTTTTGCGGGGCAAAATGACCCCTGCCACGCCGTGACGTGTTTGTGCTAATCGCCCTCTCCCCGGCTTATATCGGGCAGGAGGCGACTCTTAACACCCCTCTCCCACTAGTGGGAGAGGGGAAACGACTATGGTCTTCGACCTTTCTAGTTCTGGGGTGAGGGTGAAAGGCAACATCCCAAGACTACAACACCATCCCTTAAATCCCTGCCAACATATGCTATAGTCGGGGACGTTCTGACTATGAGTGATTACACTAAAACCACCCTGCCCAACGGCCTGCAAGTCCTGCTCAAAGAGATTCACACCGCACCCATCATTAGCCACTGGCTGTGGATGCGCGTCGGCTCGCGCGACGAGACGCCCGGCATCACTGGCGCTTCGCATTGGGTCGAACACATGCAGTTCAAAGGCACGCCCAGCTTCCCGGCCGGCCAGCTCGACCGCGATATTTCGCGTGACGGCGGCACCTGGAACGCGATGACCTACATCGACTGGACCACCTATTACGAGACCATGCCGGCCGACAAGATTGACCTGGGCCTGCGCCTGGAAGCCGACCGCCTGCAAAACAGCCTCTTTGAAGCAGACGAAGTCGCCTCCGAGCGCACGGTCATCATCTCCGAGCGCCAGGGCAACGAAAACAATCCCATCTTTCTGCTGGACGAGGACGTGCAAAAGGTAGCTTTTAAAAGCCATCCCTACGGCCACGAAGTCATCGGCGAAATGGCCGACCTGGAAACGATGAGCCGCGACGACCTCTACAATCATTACCAGCGCTATTATGCGCCCAACAATGGCGTGCTAGCGGTGGCCGGCGACTTTGATACCCAGGCCATGTTGGCCCGCATCGAAGAACTCTACGGCCCCATACCGGCCGGCGCGGAGCCGGAGCGCGTTGCCCGCCCCGAAGCGCCCCCCGATGCCGAACAGCGGGTGACCACCAGCGGCCCCGGCGAAACGGTTTTCATTCGCGCCGCCTACCGCTCCCCCGCCGCCAGCGACCCGGATTTCTTTGCACTCACCGTGGCCGACAGCCTGCTGGCCGGGCCCAGCAACCTCAACCTGTTTGGCGGCGGCATCTCCAACAAAACCTCGCGTCTCTACCAAGCGCTGGTGGATACCGAATTGGCGGTGGGCGTGGGCGGCGGCCTGCAGGCCACGATTGACCCCTTCCTGTATGCCATCACCATCACTGTGCACCCCCAGCGCAAGGCGGATGACCTCATCGGCCCGCTGGATGATGAAATCAAACGCTTGCAGGATAGCGCGCCCGAGCCGCAGGAACTGGCCCGCGCGGTCAAGCAGGCCCAGGCGTTGTTTGCCTATGGCAGCGAATCGATTACCAACCAGGCCTTCTGGCTGGGCTTCGCCCAGATGTTCGCCAGCTACGATTGGTTCGAAAGCTATTTGGAGCGCCTGGAAGCGGTCACGCCCGAGGATGTGCAGCGCGCCGCCCAGCAATACTTGCGCCCCGAACGGCGCGTGCTGGGCGTTTACCAGCCGGATGGAGCCCAACATGGCTAAGGCGCTCAAGGCTCAGCACCTGACTTCCATCCCCGGCGCAGATGACATCCTGCGCGCGGAGCTGGCCAATGGCATCACGGTGTTGGCGCGCCACAACCCGCACAGTCTGTCCTTCACCCTGCGCGGCTACCTGCAGGCCGGCGGCATTTACGAGCCAGACGAGAAGCTGGGCCTGGCCGACTTTGTGTCCTCGGCGCTGATGCGCGGCACCGAGCAGCGCTCTTTCAACGAAATTTATGACCGCCTCGAATCGATTGGCGCTTCGCTGGGCTTCAACAGCGGCACCCACACCGTGGGCTTCGGCGGCCGCGCCCTGAGCGAAGATTTGCCGGTCGTGCTGGATTTGCTCTCGGAGACCCTACGCACGCCCAGCTTCCCTGATAACGAAGTTGAAAAGCTGCGCGCCCAATTGATGACCGGGCTGGCGCTACGTGGCCAGGACACGCGCGATATGGCTTCGCTGGTCTTCGATGAATTGGTTTACGCCGGCCACCCCTACGGGCGCGCCGAAGAAGGCCACCCGGAGACGGTGGGCGCCATCACGCGCGCCGACCTGCAGGCCTTCCACGCCGCCCATTTCGGGCCGCGCGATATGGTGCTCGTTATCGTCGGCGGGCTCGAACCGGCCCAGGCCATCGAAGCCGTACGCGGCGCGCTGGAGCACTGGACCAACGATCAACAGCCGCCCACCGCTGAATTACCCGCGTGGCAGCCGCTGGCCGAACCGGCCTATAAGCGCCACGAAATCCCCGGCAAGAGCCAGAGTGATTTGGTGATTGGCAGCGGCGGCCCGCGCCGCCTGGACCCCGAGTATTTGCCCGCCATGGTGGGCAACAACATCCTGGGCCGCTTCGGCCTGATGGGCCGCATCGGTGATGTAGTGCGCGAAGAAGCCGGTCTGGCCTATTACGCCTACAGCGGACTGGGCGGCGGCATCGGCCCCGGCGCCTGGACAGTGGAAGCCGGCGTCAATCCCGGCAACGAGGAACAGGCCACCGAATTGATTCTCTCCGAACTGCAACGCTTCACCGATGAACTGGTTGAGGAGAGCGAACTGAGCGACAGCCTGTCCAACATCATTGGCGGCATGCCGCTCTCGTTGGAATCCAATGGCGGGGTGGCTTCCGCGCTGCTCAATATCCAGCGCTACGGCCTGGATTTGGACTACTACCGTCACTTCCCAGGCCTGGTCGCCGCGGTCACCCGCGAGCAAATCCGTGAAGCCGCCGCCAAATACCTGGACCAGCAGCGGCTGGCGGTGGCCGCCGCCGGCCCGACGCGCGAGGTGCTGGCGTGAGCGTGCTGCGCACCGGGGTCGACATCATTGAGGTCGACCGCCTGCGGGCCGCGATTGAGCGCCACGGCGAGCGCTTCCTGGCACGCATCTTTACCGATGCCGAGCGCCAGCAGCTGGCCGAGGACTTGCCTTCGCTTTCTGCGCGCTGGGCCGCCAAGGAAGCCGTGGCCAAGGCGCTGGGCACCGGCATCGGCGATGTGAGCTGGCTGGAAATCGAAGTGTTGCGCGGCCCGCAGGGTGAACCGCAATTGCACCTCTACGGCGCGGCTGAGACGCTGGCCACCCAGCACGGCATCCAACAATGGTCCATCAGCCTCAGCCACACCGTCGAACACGCCGTGGCCATGGCGGTCGCCACCTAAGCTTGCGACCAGCTAACGGGCTTATAATATTTCCCTATTTCGAATAAACCGAATATCGAGGAGTTTCCATGCTCACCTGGCTCAAACGCATCGGCCTTGGCCTGCTCGCACTTATCCTCATCCTGGCGCTGGTCGCCGTAATTTATGTGCCGCGCGCCGCCGAACAATCCTTCCCCACCATCGATGGTGAAATCCAGCTCTCGGGTCTGGACGGCGCGGTGGATATCTACCGCGACAGCGCCGGCATCCCCCACATCTACGCCAGTACCACCCACGACCTGTTCTTCGCCCAGGGCTATGTACACGCCCAGGACCGCTTCTGGCAGATGGACTTCAACCGCCATGTGGGGGCCGGGCGCCTCAGCGAGCTGATGGGCGGCACCACCACCGATACCGACCTCTTCCTGCGCACCCTAGGTTGGGAACGCGTGGCCCGCGCCGAGCTGGAACTGCTAGATGCCGAGAGCTTGCAGGTGCTGGAAGCCTATTCAGAGGGCGTCAACGCCTACATCGCCGAACGCAGCAATGTCGAATTGGGCCTGGAATATCTCTTCCTCAACATCCTCAACAGCAATTATGAACCGCAACCCTGGGAGCCGCTCAACGTGCTCACCTGGGCCAAAGCGATGGCCTGGGACCTGCGCGGCAACATGGACGACGAAATTGAGCGCGCCATCTTGTTGGGCAGCCTGTCAGCGGAGATGGTGGATGAACTTTATCCGGCCTACCCTGACGACAAACCGATTATGGTGCCCGACTTCAGTGTTGAGGGCGAGGTGAGCCAGGGCGCGGCCCCGGCCTACAACGCCGCGCTGCTGGAGGCGCAATCCGCCTTCCAAAGCATCGACCGCCAAAGCGCCAGCCTGGATGCTTTGCGCGGCATCGACGTGCAGCAAAGCCTGGGCTCCAACTCCTGGGCCGTCTCGGGTGAGCTATCCGCCACCGGCATGCCGCTGCTGGCCAACGACCCGCATCTGGGCGCCAGCATGCCCTCCATCTGGTATCTCAACGGGCTGCACTGCCAACCGGTCGGCCCGGATTGCCCTTATGAGGTCACCGGCGTCTCCTTCCCCGGCGCGCCCGGGGTCGTTATCGGCCACAACGCGCGCATCGCCTGGGGCTTCACCAACACCGGGCCGGATGTGATGGACCTCTACCTGATTCGGGTCAATCCCGACGATGAGAACCAATACGAAATGAACGGTGAGTGGGTCGATATGGACATCGTCACCGAGAGCGTGCAGATTGCCGGCGGCGACACAATTGAGCTGCCGGTGCGCGTAACCCAGTTCGGGCCGATCATCTCGGATACCTACGGCGACCTGGCCGAGTTCAATGAGAGCGCCGGCATCGAGATGCCGGATAACTACGCCGTGGCCCTGCGCTGGACTGCGCTGGAACCCGGCTACATTATCCAGTCGGTGCTGAAAATCAACCGCGCCCAGAACTTCGACGAGTTCCGCGACGCGGCGCGCGATTTCAGCGTGCCAGCCCAAAACCTACTGTATGCCGACGTGGATGGCAACATTGGCTACCAGATGCCGGGCAACATTCCGCTTCGGGCCGCGGGCGATGGCCGCCTGCCGGTGCCGGGCTGGACCGACGAGTACGCCTGGCAGGGCTACATCCCCTTCGAGCAGCAACCCTTTGTTTTCAACCCCAAATCAGGTTACATCGTGACCGCCAATAACGCCGTGGTCGGCGCCGACTATCCCTACCTGATTACCGATAGCTGGGATTACGGCTACCGTGCCCAGCGCATCGTGGACATGATTGAAGCCGCCAATGGCCCCATCGACGGCGCCTACTTCCAAGCCATGCAGGACGACAGCGTCAACCTGGGCGCGCTGGATTTGCTGCCTTACCTGATGGCAGTGGACCTGGACGACGCCGACCTGGAAGAAACCCGCAGCCTGTTGGCTGGCTGGGATGGCAGCCAGACCATCGATTCGGTCCCCGCGGCGCTCTTCAATGCCTTCTGGGTTGAGCTGCTGGAAAACCCCTTCCACGACCAGATTCCCGAGGACAACCGCCCCGGCGGCGGCAGCTCCTGGTACACCAGTGTGGCCTTGTTGATGGAAGACCCCGACAGCGCCTGGTGGGACGACGTGAACACCGAAGCGGCCGAAGAGCGCGACGCCATCATCCGCCAGGCCTTTGCCGAAGCGGTTGCCCGCCTGGAAGACGAGTTGGGCAGCGACCCGGCCGGCTGGGCCTGGGGCGACCTGCACACGATTACCTTCAATCACGAGGTAATGAGTAACTTCCCGCTAATCAATACCGTCTTCAACCGCGGCCCCTTCGCGGTGCCGGGCGGCTCCTCAATTGTGAACGCGACCGGCTGGAGCACGCTGAGCGGCAGCTTCGAAGTCACCAGCCTGCCCTCCAAGCGCAGCATCATGGATACCAGCAACTGGCAGAACTCCCTGCAAATCACCACCACCGGCCAGTCGGGCCACCCCTATCACGACCACTACATTGATATGGCCCCGCTCTGGGCGCAGACCGAGTATCTGACCATGCATTGGGAGCGCAGCGCGGTGGAAGCCAATGCCGAAGGCCACCTGCGGCTAGTGCCCTAGGCGTGGCGTCCCTTTAACCACAAAGCGGGCTGGAAATTCCAGCCCGCTTTCTTTTTTTCTCTCAAACCAGCTTATTCATCTTCCTTATGCGTAATGCGCTCAACCATCTTCAAACCCGCCCCCCGGCTGCGCAGATAATAGAAATAGGCAATCATCAGCGCCAGCATTACCGCCAGGATGACATAGCCGATTGATTCGAGGCTATCCAGGCCTTCGTTTAGCGCATTCAAAGCCCCTACGGAGGTATAGCCAAAGTAGAGGTAGATCGCGCTGCGCACCAGCGTGCCCCACAAGGTGGCCCAGATATAGCTGCGCAACTCCAGTTTAATCAGGCCCGCCACCAGTGAAACCGGCGCAGTGGGGATAATCGGGATGGCCCGCAAGAGGAAGATCACTACCGAATCGCGGCGGCCTTTGTTCAGGTGGCGGCCAAAGGCTTCCACCTCGCGATGCGAGATGCCCATAAAGCGCCCCAGGCGGCCCATCACCAGATCCTCGGCCTTGTCGGCGATGATGTACACCACCCAGGAGCCAAAGGTTTTACTGAGGCTGCCGATCAGGGCCAGCCACAGCAGGTAGGGCAGCGCTTGCCCCGCCGAGGCGGCCAGCGAACCAGCCAGAGTCATCACCAGGGGCGATGGGATCGGGGCGACAACCTCTTCGACGAAGGCGGCCACCACCGTGAAGAGCGGCAGCGGCAGGAATTCCGCCATGCGGTGCAACAGGTCAATCAAGAATGCCAGGATTTCAGCCATGTGTTATCCAATGAGTGGGGGAGGGACAGATGCGGGGAAGTATACCGAGAAAAGGGCCCGCGGGGACTAGCCGCTCTCTGGCTCGCCGGCAACACCAACGGGCCGCAGACGCCGGTTGATCGCGGCAATCAGGATTACCGAGCCAGCGCCGAGCAGGGCCAGCACCATCCAGGGTGTGATCACTAGGTGCCGGGGATAGGCATCCGACAATTCGGCCAGCACGGGCAGTACCGCCATGGCATTCCACAAACCGTGAAGCAGGACAGCAGTCAAATAGGCCGCAATCAGTCGCCCGTATTGCTGGCGGTCGCGCGCTTCCACCAGCGCGGCCCCGGTGAGGCCGGCCGTAATCATATGTACGGCGGTGGTGCCCAGGCGCGCCACCACTAGCGGCGCCCAGCCTTCGGTGGAAGCGCCCTGAGTCAGATTCTCCAACAGGCCGAAACCAGCGCCACTGATCGCGCCCAACACAAAACCTTCGCGCACCGTAATGGGCCGCCGCAGGAGCAGCAATACGGCCGCCGGTTTGACCAATTCCTCAATAAAGGGCACCGCCACCGCAAAAAAGCCCACAAACAAGACCGCCAGCACCGCGTCGCTGGCAAATGGTTCCAGTATGCGGGTCAGCGTTTCCATCGAGGGATTGCCCCAGCTAAGGCGGGTAAATAAACGCTCCAGGTTGAACAGCATTTCCGGGGAAAAGCTCAAATACAGCATGCCGGCCAGGAAGAACAGGATCCCGGCTACAAACTCCAGGATCACGGCCAGGAAGGGGCTGAGCGCCAACCCACTGCCCAGCGCGCCCCAGCGGCGTAAGGGCTTGATGTGGGGGAATTCACGTTTGGCCAACCATATCAGCCATAGCAATGGAAAGCCTACCGCCAGCATATGCAGCGGAGGCAACAGCAGCCAGGCGGCATCAGTTTGCGATACCGTGTGACCGGCGACCCAAATCAAGGGCAGGGCCAGGACCAGCAGATGCGGAGCGCGCTTGCGGCCGGAGCGGGGCGCCAACAGGCGCGGCGCCGAGCGCCCCATCAGCTGCAACAGCGCCAGGAAAGCGGCCACTAACAACAGACCGCCAGCAAGAATGTAATTCAACCCACTGAGAACGCCTTGCGAGCTCGATACCTGCTGCAGGAAACCAAAGCCCCCATAGATTGCCGTGCTCAGCCCGGTGCCGATCAGGCTGACCGCGGCCAGCCCGCCCAGGGCAAATAAGCCCAGCGCCAGCCAATCGATCTTGCGCTTGGGCTGGGTGTCCCCCGCGACCAGGTCGCTCAATTGACCTCTACAATCACGTCCAGGATCAAATCGCCGCTCGGTGCGTCCGGATTCTCGGCTGGATTGCGTGCGGTCAAATTCTCCAGCACATCCATACCATCCAGCACTTCGCCAAAGATCGTATAGGCGCCATTCAAATGCTCGGCCGGGCCATAGGTGATAAAGAACTGGCTGCCGTTGGAGGTGGGGCCGGAGTTGGCCATCGCCAGCAAGCCGGCGCGGTCAAAGGTCCAATCGGCTGAAATCTCCAGGCCAAAGGTGTAGCCGGGGCCGGCCAGGCCGGTACCGGTCGGATCGCCACCCTGAGCCATAAAGCCCGGGAGAACGCGGTGGAAGCTGACCCCATCAAACCAATCGTTTTCAGCCAGGAACACAAAACTGTTCACCGCCATGGGTGCCACATCTGGCAGCAGGCGCAGCACAATGTCGCCTTTTTCGGTTTGCAAGGTCACGGTGTATTCGCGATCGGGGTCGATCGTCATCGCCGGGCAGCCAATGAACTGCTCATCGCTCAGCATCTCCAGCCGCACCACCGCCGACAGGGAAGCGTAATCACCCTGCCATTGATAGGGGATGCCATTGATCAACAGAAAGGGGGTGCCGCCCATGCCGCTCTGGACGCCCCAATCCCAGGCCTCCTGGGCCATGGCGGCCAATTCCGGATCGGCCAGGTCTTCGGCAAACTGCGCACTGTCCAAACCTAATTCACCGGCCGCGTCCACCAACCAGGCGCTGAATTCCTCATCGCTGAGCGTAGTCCACTGTGGCTGGCGATCGAAAAGCAGATCGTGCATCTCCCAGAAAGCATCCTGGCGGCCAGCCGCCTCCGCGGCCACGGCCGCCTGGGCCGCCAGCGGGTGCAAAGGCTGTTCCTCGGTGCCAATCAGCGGAAAGTGGCGAAAGACCACGCGGACATCTTCGGGGTTTTCCTCGGCCAGGCGCGCCAGCAGCGGTTCCAGGGCGGCGCAATTGGGGCACTGCAGATCGCCATATTCAACAATCGTCACTTCGGCATCCGCCGGGCCGCGTTGCCAATCCTCGTCGGTGACCAGCGGGAAGGGCAGGCCGGCGACGTAGGTGGCGCGCTGCTGATCCAAATCTTCACTGATCTCGGAGGTGCAGACCATCTGGGGATCGGCGTCAACGCTTTCCAGCGCCGGGGCGGGTTCAGCGGCGCCGTCATCGCTAGCAGCCGGGGCGGAGGCGCAGGCAGAGAGCAGCACGGCGCCAATCAAGGAAATCAGCAGTAGGTTTTTGGACATGAGCAGGATTGTACCAGCGGCATCCTAGGGCAGGCTGGCCAACAAGGCTTGTAAATCCGCAAAGGAGGTCAGCGCATCCATGTAGTCGAGGAATTCTTTCAAAGAGGCCGATTGGGCCCACAAGGCGCGCACAGCTTCGCCCACCGGATCTTCGCCGGCCGGGCCGACCGGTACATCAGCATAGCTGCCATAAAAGGCGAAGTAAGCCTGGTTGAGCTTGCGGATGGTATAGCCGTTTTCCCACAGGAAGAGGCGCCGTTCTTCCATATAGTCTTCGGCTTGCTCAATCTGGCCTTCGGCCAACAGGGCATCCACGGTGATGCGGGTCTCATGCATCTCGGCGCGGAAATCAAAGGGCGGCGGGTCGTTGGGGGGCGGCGGCGCCTCTTCGGTAGCTGGCGGTGGCGGGGCGGGGGGCGGCGGCACCAGCTCCGGATAATACAGTTCAATCACCCGCGCGCCGATTTCCTTCCCGGCGATGCTGGCGGTGGTTTCGTTCATCGTGGTCAATTCGGGGGTGTCGCCATACAGGAAGCCCAGCGGGTGCCAGGTGAGGTAATTGTGAATCCATTCATGCGCCACCACTTCGGCCAGCCAGTTCAGGTTGCTGGTCTGGGCCACCATGGTCGGGTAACTGCCGATGCCGCCCACCGGCACCACTAGGGTGGAGAGGTCCAGCCCGGCGCTTACGGCTTCTTCAATCGCGATATGCTCATCCAGGGTCAGTTCAGTTTGCAGGGAGATATTGGCGTCCTGCTGGATAGCCCCGCGCGGGGAGACAATTAAAGCCCAGGGCAGGGGCGTGCTGTGATAGAGCAGCGGCGGGAGCGGTTGGCCGCCGCCCGCCAAATCGAATTCGGCCACCACCTGGGCGATTTGCGCCTGCAGCACGCTCTCGGCCAGCGGGGCCAGGTTGGCCCGTCGGGCATATTGTTGCTCCAGCGCCTGCCCCAATTCAGCAATTTGGCTGGCAACTGCGGCCTGGTCCGGGTGGGCGTGCAGGATCGCGTGCTGCGACTCGTTGTACTGGATTTCGGCCACCAGGCGCACATAATCGCGCACCAGGTCGCTTTGCGCTACGGGCTCCACATAGTTGGGCAAACCCAAGGCCGCCTGGCGCAGCTTGACCCAGATAGCGTCCACGGTCCACTCGACATAATCGAATTCAACCTGGCGGGTGTAGGCGCGCACCTGCTGGCCGACTTCCTCCAGGTTGGGATTGGCCCGTGCGCCCAAGAGCAGCAGCACGGCCGCTACGGTGAGATGGATTGCGCGCCCCAGCATGCGGCGATAATACAGGCGAGGGTGGACGGCGTCAAATGAAGGTTCGATAAAAGCGCCCGATGCTATAATTTGCGCCTATGAATTTCCTCATCACCGGGGCGGCCGGCTTTCTCGGCTCGGCCCTGGCCAATCAGTTGGCGCGCGAAGGGCATATGGTGCGCGCCATCGACGACCTATCCAGCGGGGAACCCCAGGTTTTATTCGAAGACGTGCATTTCACCCGCGGCGATGTGAACGACCGCCCCAAATTGTGGACCCTGCTACAAGATATTGATTGCGTCTATCACCTGGCGGCGCGCGTGCGCGTCTCCGAATCGCTGCTGTACCCGCGCGAATACAACGAAGTTAACGTGGGCGGCACGGTCAGCCTGATGGAAGCCATGCGCGACGTTGGCGTGCGCCGGGTAGTCTTCGCCTCCTCGGGCGCGGTCTACGGCAACCAGGAAACGCAGCCACTGCAGGAAAGCGCCCCGCCGGTGCCGCGTTCGCCTTACGCGGTTTCCAAGCTGGCCTCTGAATATTACGTACGCACGATTGGCTCCCTGTGGGGCATCGAGGCGGTCTGCCTGCGCATCTTCAACGCCTATGGCCCGGGCCAGAGCCTGCCGCCTTCGCATCCGCCGGTGGTCACCAACTGGTTGCGCCAGGCGGTGCGCGGCGGTTCGCTGGTGGTGCACGGCGACGGCAAGCAGACCCGCGACTTCGTCTACGTAAACGATGTGGTGCGCGCGCTGACCGCAGCGGCCACCGCCCCGGATGTGGACCAGGCGGTCATCAACGTGGGCAGCGGGCGCGAGACCCGTATGCGGGACCTGGCCGAGCAGATTCTGGCGGTGACCAATTCCCCGGCCGAAATCCTGTTCACACCGCGCAACGACCCCGGCGTTTCGCGCATGTGGGCCGATATTCAATTGGCGAAAGACTTGCTGGGCTACGAACCCAAGACCGATTTAGAGACCGGCCTGCGCCGCACCCTGGAGCAGGACGAGCGCTTCGTCGCGGTGGCGGCTTAAGATACTTTTCGCAACCGTGACCT
>OMJR01000099.1 GCA_900299355.1 Anaerolineaceae bacterium | reverse complement strand
CGCGCAACGCCAAAGTAATGCGGCGCATGGTGCGCGCGGCCTACCTGGGCGAGGAGCCGGGCGACACCAGTTCGCTGGTCAACCCCGAAGCGGTGGACGAAATCCGCAAAGCCCGTTAGCGCCTGATTACCAACAACCGTATAATCGCTGCCTATGCCTAATTCTTTGCTTGCCGCCGGCTACGCGCTGGCTTCCGCCGTCGCCTGGGGCAGCGGCGACTTCATGGGCGGGTTGACCGCCCAGCGCATCGGCCCGCTATTCGCGCTGTTCCTGTCCTACTTCGTGGGCGTTTCGGCGCTGGTGCTGATGGCGCTGGCCAGCGGCGAGCCGCTATCTTCCGGCATCGACATCCTGTGGGGCGCGCTGGGCGGGCTGGTGGGCCTGGTCGGCTACCTGTTCCTACTGCAAGGCTTCGCCACCGGGCGCATGAGCGTGGTGGCGCCGGTGTCGGCGGTGCTGACCGCGGTGCTGCCGGTGGTCTTTACCGCGCTGGAGCTCGGGCCGCCGGGAGCGACACGCCTGCTTGGCTTTGGCCTGGCGCTGGCGGCGATCTGGCTGCTCTCCAGCAGCGAGCAGAAATCGCAGCGGCCGGCCGGACTGGGCGCGGCCCTGATGGCCGGCTTGGGCTTCGGAGCTTTCTTTATTACCCTGGACCAGATCGGCGACGGGGCCGTATTCTGGCCGCTGGCCGCCGGGCGCCTGGCCTCACTGGTTGCCATGGGCGCCTATATCTTGGCGCGCAAGGGCACCCGCCCGCCGAGCAAGCCGCCCTGGAAGCTGCTGGCGGCGGTGGGCGTGGCCGACGTGGTCGGCAATTACTTCTTTTTGCTGGCGGTGCAAACCGGACGGCTGGATATCGCTTCGGTGCTGACTTCGCTGTACCCGGCGATCACGGTGCTGCTGGCGATGTGGATCGCCAAGGAACGTCTGACGCGCTGGCAGGCGCTGGGCGTGCTGCTGGCGATGGCGGCGATTGCGTTGATTACGGTTTAGATAATTACTTGTAAATCAAGTTCCAGTCGTTGAAATCAGCAATGATGGGGAGATGATCGCTCAGATTATCAGTGAGAATTTCTGGCCTCCCCACTCCACAGTTTGTCAGGGCCTTCAAGTATTGTGTCTGAATGAATAAATGATCCAACTGATCCTCAATTCTTTTACTCCGTGCATTCTTGAAAGTCGGAATATATTTCCCGTTATATTCAAATAAACACTCGCCAAGGCCAAGAGCCTTCATCCTTTGTAGAAAATGCATAGTCCCTCGCATCATAGGCGGAAAAAGGCTACCATTTGGTTGACGTTGATCAAATCTAGGAGATGAGTTAAAGTCTCCACCTACTATCCAAATATCATTGCCATCTAACTTAATGCCTTGAAGGGCAAGCCATAGAATCTCTGTAACCCAAAGCCAGGGATTGCCATTCAGTTTAAATTTAGACAGGTCCACACCATCTAGGTGATGACCGATTACCGTGCTCTCAATCGACCACGCTGGACTGTAGACCGAGACTAGGTTGATGGTTTTGCCAGACTCTGCTAATTTTGCTTTGCAACTAACAATATTTCCAGAGAAGAATTCCAGTATAGGGTTTGCCCAATCCAATTTGGCTCTTAAAGTAACTTCTTCCAAGATTTTCCCTTTTACAACAATACCAGTAGAAAAATGTTGAGATTTTCCATTTGCCCTTATAGCATTACGAGCAACCCACTCATACTCAGTCGATTTCATCCAGTCTGGAAATTTGCCAACCTCTTGAAGTAATGCGATATCAGGTTCCAAACGATTTAACTCTTCCCATACTGGACGATTCGCTCGAGATCCCTTCATATTCCATGAAATCACACGCATGTTTCACCAATCCATCTTCGTGAGGATAATGTCAATCTATTTCATTTGGCTTTCACCACTTAATCGGCTCTTTGCCGTGCACCCGCAAATAGGTGTTGGTGCGCGAGAAGGGCCGGCTGCCAAAGAAGCCGCGGTGGGCGGAGAGCGGTGAGGGGTGCGGCGCTTCGAGCACCAGGTGGCGGCTGCGATCAATAAAGGCGCCATTGCGCTGGGCATAGGCGCCCCACAGAATGAAGACCAGGTGCTCGCGCTGCTCGGCCAGGGCGCGGATGGCGGCGTCGGTGAATTCCTCCCAGCCCTTGCCCTGGTGCGAGCCGGCCTGGCCGCGGCGCACGGTCAGCGTGGCGTTGAGCAGCAGCACCCCCTGGCGCGCCCAGCGTTCCAGGTCGCCGGTGGCCGGCGCGGCGGCGCCCAAATCGGATTGCAATTCCTTGTAGATGTTTTGCAGCGAGGGTGGCAGCGGCAAGCCGTCGGCGACCGAGAAGCACAATCCGTTGGCCTGGCGCGGGCCGTGATAGGGGTCCTGGCCGAGGATCACGACCTTGACCTGATCAAATGGGCAGGCATCAAAAGCGGCGAAGATTTTGCCGCCGGGCGGGTAGATGCGGGTGGCCTGGTATTCCTGGCGCACGAAATCGGTCAGATTTTCAAAATAGGCTTTTTCGAATTCGGGAGCCAGCTGCGCTTTCCAGGATTGCTCGATCTTAACGTCGACCATGCCTTATTGTAATGCGCGCTTCCGCCACCAAGGCAAAGGGTCGATCTTTGCTCATCAACTTGTGGCACAATTAGATGAAACCACACCTATTCACGAATCACTACTTACTGAGCACGAAAGTGAGCTTATGGATTTCGACCTGACCGAAGAACAACGCTTGTGGCGCGATGCGGTGCACGATTTCGTGGCCAAGGAAGTCAAGCCCAAAGCGAAGGACGTGGATGAGAAGGCCGAGTTCAATTGGGCCGCCACCAAGAAGATGGGGCCGCTGGGCCTGCTGGGTCTCAACGTGCCCGAAGCCTTGGGCGGCGCCGGCGTGGACGCAGTGAGCGCCGCGATCGCCATCGAGGAACTGGGCTGGGGCTGCGGCAGTACGGCGCTGGCCATCGCGGCCCACAACGGCCTGGGCAGCGCCCCGATCGCCAATTATGGCTCCGAGGAACTCCAGCAGCAATTCCTGCCGGACGTAGCCAGCGGCAAAGGCCAGCTGAGCGCCCTGGCGCTAACCGAACCCGGCGCGGGCTCCGACCTGCGCGGCGGCGTGCAAACGCGCGCCAAGCGCGAAGGCGATGTGTGGACGATCAGCGGCAACAAGATGTGGTGCACGAATGCCTCGATCGCCGATTTCATCGTCACCCTGGTGCGCACCGGCGAGGGCGACGGCTCCGACAGCCTGAGCCTGATCGTGGTGCCGACCAATTCCGACGGACTCAAAATCGGCCCGGCGGAGAAGAAGATGGGCCTCAAAGGTTCACCCACCCATGCGGTGGCCTACGACGAGGTGCAGGTACCGGCGGGCTACCTGGTGGGTGAGGAAGGCCGCGGGCTGCAGTACACGCTGGCCACGCTGGACGGTGGCCGCATCGGCATCGGCGCGCTCAGCGTGGGGCTGGCGCAGGCCGCCCTGGATGCGGCACTGGATTACGCGAAGCAGCGCGAAACCTTTGGGCAGCCAATCGCCAACTACCAGGCGATCCAGTGGATGCTGGCCGACGCCGAAACCAACATCCATGCCGCGCGCCTGATGGTCTACCAGGCCGCCCACGAGAAGCAGCAGGGCCGTCCGTTCGCCAAGGCGGCGGCGATGGCCAAGCTCTTTGCGACCGAGATGGCCGAAAAGGTCTGCCGCGACGCGATCCAGATCCACGGCGGCTACGGCTACAGCGCCGAATACCCGGTGGAGCGCATCTACCGCGACGCGCGCCTGATGACCATTGGCGAAGGCACCAGCGAGATCCAGCGCCTGGTGATCGCGCGCCATTTGCTGGCCTAGCGCCGGTGGTATACTTCCCTTAATCAACCAGTAGCAGGAGCAGCCCCGTATGGATCCCCGCCAGTTCACTGATCTCAACCCGCCCGAGCGCATTCTGCTCGGCCCCGGCCCCAGCATGATTCCGGCGCGCGTCACCGCCGCGATGTCGATGCCAGTGATCGGGCACCTGGATCCGGTCTTCCTGCAAGTTATGGACGATGTGCAGGTGCTGCTGCGCTACGTCTTCCAAACCGAGAACCGCTTCACCTTTCCGGTCAGCGGCACCGGCAGTTCCGGGATGGAGACCGCGCTGGCCAACTTCATTGAGCCGGGCGACCGTGTGCTAGTGGGCGTGATAGGCTACTTCGGCGAGCGGCTGTTCAACATCGCTGGCCGCTACACGGATAACGTTGATCGCATTGACGCCGAGTGGGGCCAGGTGCTGGATGTGGATGACATCCGCGCCCAACTCAAAAAACACAAATACAAATTGCTGGCGATCGTGCATGGCGAGACCTCCGCCGGCACCCAGCAGCCCAACATCAAAGAGATCGCCGCAGCGGCCCACGAAGAAGGCGCCTTGCTGGTATTGGACGCGGTGGCATCCCTGGGCGGGGTGCCCGTGGAGGTGGACGCCTGGGATGTGGACGTGTGCTTCAGCGGCGCCCAGAAGGCGATCAGCGCTTCGCCGGGCCTGGCGCCGATTACGATTAGCCCACGCGCCGAGAAGGTCCTGGCCGCCCGCAAGGAAAAAGTGCACAACTGGTATTTGGACCTGACTGAGGTGCAGGCCTATTGGGGCAAGGAGCGCACCTATCACCACACCGCGCCAATCCACCTGAATTACGGCCTGCGCGAGGCGCTACGCGTGGTGGCGGAAGAGGGCCTGGAAGCCCGTTTCGCATGCCACGCGGACAACGCCCGCATGCTGTGGGAAGGCCTGGAGGAATTGGATATCGCCCTGCTGGTGGACGAACCCCAACGCCTGAACACGCTGACCACCGCCCTGGTGCCGCCCGCCGGCGACGCCAACAAAGTGCGCAGCGCCTTGATGGATGATTACAACATCGAGATCGCGGGCGGCTTCGGCCCACTGGCCGGCAAGATTTGGCGCATCGGCCTTATGGGACACAGTGCCCAGCGCAAACACGTGGCGCTGCTGCTGGCCGCCCTGCGCGAGGTGCTGGCCCGCTAGCGCCTTCCCCATGCTTCGTTACATCCTGTTCGGGGCTGCGATCCTGGCCGGCCTGATCGCCGGCCTGTACTACGGGTGGGAGCTAAGCCCGGTGGACTTCGGCGCCGGCGGCCCCAACAGCCTGCGCGCCGACTACCAGGCCGATTATGTGCTGATGGTCGCCGAAGCCTACCGCAGCGAACAGAATATTGACGAGGCGGCTGCGGCCCTGCGGCTCTTCCCCGATCGTAATCCCCTGCACTTGGTCGAAAGCGCGACCAGCTTCGCGGTTGAAAACAATTTCTCTCCATCCGATATCGCCCGCCTCAACGCCCTGCACAGTGCGCTACTGGATTGGGATCCCGATCTGGCGCTAACCCCCACACCTGATGACTAACCAGGATCCACGCCGCCAGCGCCGCCCGCTGCCCCAACGCAGCCGCGGCCAGAAAGTTGAACGCCAGCCGCCCTTGTTTTTGGTGACCGGCCTGGTGGCTGGCCTAGTATTGGGCTTGCTGATTGCCTGGATAGTGTTCCCGGCACGGGCCGGCAGCATTGACCCGGCCGAATTGAACAGCGAGCAGAAGGATCAGTATCGGATCGCGATCGCGTTGGCCTTCGCCAGCAGCGGCGATCTGGGCCGCGCTGAAGCGCGCCTGGCGCTGCTCAACGATCCCAATCCGGCCCGCGCCCTGCGCAACCAGGCGCAACTGCAATTGCTGCAGCCGGATGGGCAGCGCGAAGCCCGCGCGCTGGACCAGTTGGCGGACGCGCTGGCCGGTCTCGGCGCGCCCAGCGCCACGCCGGACGAGGCCGCTGCACCCGTGCCTAGCGGCACGCCGGAAGCCGACGGGTAGGGTCTCAAGCTCCGGCTAAAGCCTCGACTCCGTTAATGATAGGTGGAGTCGAGGCTTTAGCCGGTTTTCAAAACGAATCCCAATTAGTAGCAACCAGTACCCAAATAGCACGCTCAGCCTGTTTCGTTTTTTGCCAAGTTCACCTCGCAGTACAATTCAGCCATGTCCGCCCCTCGCCTGATCCGCGTGGTCGAGTTAATCCACCAACGCCGTGCCCGCCGCGAACGGATGCGCCGATCCGGTCCGCAGCGCGCCCTGGCAGCTGGCGCACTGCTACTGGGTGCGCTGAGCGTGCTAGCCGCGATCGGGCTGCTTTTTGCGCCCCAGGCGTATGCCTACCTCACGCGCGACCTGCCCGCCCTGGAAACTCTGCCGCAGCTCTTTGACCCGCAGAGCGGCGCCCTGCTGCAGCCCACTATCTTCCACGATGCCAACGGAGCCGAACTGCTGCGCCTGGAGCACCCGAGCCTCCCGCGGCGCTTCATAGATATCCAGGCTGCGCCCGTACTGGCCAGCGCGCTGGTCGCCAGCCGCCAACCGGACTATTGGACGCGGCCGCTGTTCAACCGCGCCGCTTTTGACAGCCCGCTTGGCATTGCCGAAGAATTGATCCAGGAATTCCTCTACCCATTGGAAGAAAGTGGCTGGCTGCAAACGCTGCAGGTGCGCCTGCTGGCGGCGCAATTGGTGGAACGCTACGGGCGCGCGGAGGTATTGTCCTGGTATGCCAACAGCCGCGTCTTCGGCTATTACGCCGTGGGCGTGGAGGCCGCCAGCCAGCTTTACTTTGGCAAGGCCGCCAGCCAACTGACCCTGGCCGAAGCCAGCCTGCTGGCGCCCGTGATCCAGGCGCCGGCCCTCAACCCCATCGACGCGCCCCAGTTGGCGATCCAACGCCAGCAAGCCTTGCTGCTGGAGATGCTGGATCTGGGCCTGATTAATGAAGGGGCGGTTACGGATGCGTTGGTACAGCCTTTGGGCGTGCAGCCAGCACCTACGCCGCTAAGCAGCCTGGACCCGGAATTCACCGAACTAGCCCTTGCCCAGTTGCAGGAAGTCGTTGGATTCGAGCGCGCGCTGCGGGGAGGGCTGACCGTCGAGACCAGCTTCGACACCGAGCTTCAGGCCCAATTGGATGCGTTGTTAGCTGCACAACCCGGGCCACAAGCTTTGGTCCTGGACCCTGCCAGCGGACAGGTGCTGGCCCTGCGTGGGCAGATAACTGCCGCCAATCATCCAGCTGACGGGCTGCTCAGTCCATTTGCCTATCTGACCGCCTTTGCACGCAACCAATTTCCAGCCAGCCTGGCCTGGGGCACTGGCAGTAACGATCCAGAGCAGGCAGCTAAGGGGCCGGTGAGCCTGCGGGAAAGTCTGGCTAACCAGTATGGCTCTGTGTTTGATCAGATCCTGGCGCAGGTGGGCAGTGATGAAGTGGTATCGGCTGCCAGCCAGGCCGGCTTTGCAGGATGGGCGGATAGCAGCGGGCAGGCCAGCCTGCTGGACGCAGCCCAAGCTTACGCCACGCTGGCCAACCTGGGGGCATGGCGCGGGTTCGCGGACGCCGAGGGACAGCCGCAACCCAGCTTACTCGTCAGCATAATCGGCCCGGATGGCGAAGTCCTCTTGGATGCCAGCCAGGCGTCCAGCGTGCAGGTTTTCAGTCCCGAATTGGCCTTCCTGGTCACCGACGTCTTGGCGGATGCCAGCGTGCACGCGGATGCCAACCAGCAAACCTTCCTGCGCCAGGTGGGCCGCCCGGCCGCCTTACATGTCGACCTTTCGGACCTTGGCAATCTCGCCATCGCCTATTCACCGCAGCGGGTGGTATTGGTTTCCGTTCCCGAGCTAGACGACCCGGTGGTGCCGCTGGCTGCCGTCTTCCAGGCCGCTCATCTTGGCTTGCCGATCCAGGCCTGGCAGACGCCCAGCGGGCTGGCCTCGGCCGTCGTGTGCGTGCCCGGTGGCGGGCTGCCGGGGCCTGACTGCCCGCAAACGCGGCGTGAAATTTTCCTTACGGCCAATGCGCCCACCAGCGTGGACACGCTCTACCATCGCGTGGCGATTAACCGCCTGAGCGGCAATCTGGCAACGGTCTTCACTGCGCCGGAATTTGTGGAGGAGCGCCTCTTTGTAAACGTGCCGGATGACATCCCGGTCAGCGCCTTGCCCGAGGGCATTGCCGCGGCGCCTGAGGTCTATGACAGCTTTGTGGTACCCGCGGGCAGCGAACGGGCCGCCCTGCTTGAGCCGGCGGCCTTCGACCTGGTGGCGGGTGAAATTGAACTGCACGGCAACGCGAACGGTGCGGATTTCGCCGACTACCAATTAGCCGTCGGCCGCGGATTACGGCCCATTGAATGGGTCGAGTTGGAGCCAGCATCCGCCACGCCGGTACGCGATGGACAATTGGGCAGCTGGGACACGCGCGACTTTGCAGATGGCCTCTACGCTATCCGCCTCCAGGTGCGCGACGCCAATGGCGGCATTGAGACGATCTACAGCTTGGTCACAGTGGATAACCAAGCGCCAGAGTTGGAATTGTTATCCGACCTTGATGACCTTCATGCAGGGCGGGAATTCAGCATCCGCCTGCTGGCTGATGACGCCTACGGAATCGCCGGTTTGGATGTCTACATTAACGGCGTGCTGCTCGGGCGGGTGGAGCAGGCTCCCTACGTGCTGAGCGCTGAACTGGCCGCCGGGGCGCACACGCTGCGGGTGATCGCCAGCGACCAGGCCGGCAATGTGACCGATTTGCAATTGGATTTCGAAGTCGCTCCCTGAATCAAAAGAGCGGCTGGTAGCCGCTCTTTTTTTTATTGTCTGGCAATCAGGATCAGGGTTCCGAGATTGTGATGTAATCCATCGTGATTTCGACCGGGGCGATATCGAACGAAGAGACGCCGACACCAACCTGGCCTTCCTGATGGTAGAGATCGGTGACAGTGCGAATGTGTTCGCCATTGATGAACAGGGTCAGTTCATGGCCATCACACACGGCCTGGTAGGTGTTTTCGCCTACGCCCACTTTGATGTTTTCGGAGCCGCCATTGTATAGCTGGACGAATTCGTTATTGTTGGCCTGGTAACGGTAGATCCAATACAAGCCGCTGTTAGCTACATTGAATTCGTACCAGCCACGTTCGTTGTAACGGCACACCAGGCTGACAATATTGTTGTTGGTGCCCCAATTGCGCACATGCGTTTCGACGGCCACATCCGCATAGCTATGCGGCTCGTAGGTCACATAGAGCCAGACATAGGTTGCGGATAGCTGCCAAGCCAGCTGGCCATCTTCGGCGTAGAGTTCAAATTCGCTTTCTTCGCCGCGCTCCAGGAACCAGCGCCAATTGGGGTTAAGCTCATCCCACTCTTCGGTGTAGAAGGGCTCGCCCTCGCCGGCAAGCGTGCTGCTACTGGCCGAATCCAAGCTCAACGGCTCATTCGTCGGCAGCTTGTTTTCCGCTGCGCCGCAGGCTGACAGGCCCACGGCCAGCAGCGCGGCCATCAGCACGAGCTTTTGAGAGAGTAGGCGCGCACCAAGCATGAAGTTCAACTAGCGATGTGCTTAGGGCTGGCTGACTTCAAGGTAGTCGAAGGCCACCAGAATCGGCAGGTCCTCCAGCGAAGCTACACCGATACCGATGTGACCGTCGGTCAACCGGTTATCGGTCACATTATCGACGAATTCGCCGTTGACATAGAGGGTCAATTGGTTGCCCTGGCAGATGGCAGTAAATTCATTGCTGGCTGCTCCCAGGTTAATCGCATCCGTGGTGCCACCGGCCAGGTTCCAAAAATCCGTGGCATCGTCGGCGAAATCAATCGAGTAGAAACCATCGCTGGCAATGCTGAGTTCATACCAGCCTGCGGCGCTTTCACGGCACACCAGGGTGATGTAGTTATTCTCGTGGCCGCGGTTCTCAGCATTGGTGGTCAGTTGCACATCAGCATAGGTAGCCCCATCGTAGAGCGTGTACGCATAGGTATTGGTGGATTGAATATCGAAAATGAACTGGCCGTTTACGATTGAGGTGTCGGCATCACTGCCTTCGCTCAGAATAAAGTCGGTCCAATCCGGCAAACCGCCTTCAAATTGCTCGGTGAAGTAGTCACCAGCCGCATCGGCATCCCCGCTCGTGCCTTCGTCGGTGCTGATTGGTTGGGCGGTCAGGACCGCACTCTGGGTGGCGGCTAAGGCATCCGCGGTTGCATCCGCGTCAGCGTCGTCAGCCCCGACCTGGTTGCCGGCCGTTACGTTGTCGAACAGGCCGCAGGCCATTGCAGTGAGCGCAAACAGCGTGATAAGTAGTGTGAAACGCAAAGCAGTCGAGCGGGATTTCATGTGAATCTCCTTGAACGTGAAAATACGGGGGAAGTATATCAGTAGATGGACAGAGCGTCGCAGCCCGAATGTACTGCTAGCTGCGCGCACGGCGTGCGGCCAGGCCGGCCGACACGGCGACGGTTACCAACGCCAGTTCCAGGAGCAGCCAGGGATCCGGAGCGGCGCTGGCCGCCCCTTCATCTTTGGTGGCCATGCTGCGCTCTTCCAGGTTTTCACCCTCAAAATCGTCCAGGCCGCCGCCGGCATTTTCGGGCAGCATCTGGGTGGCCTCGGGCAGGGCGTCCTCATCGGCGTTATCCGTAGCGGCCTCCTCTGCGGCCTGTTCATCAGCCATTTCGGCGCTGAACAGCAGGCTCTCTTCTTCCATCTCCGCCGGAGCCGCGGCCGCAAAGCCGGGCAAATCGGTGAGATCTACCGCCCCGCCAAAATTGAACAAATCGCCGAGCAGCACAACTACCAGCATTAAGCTGGCCAGGGCCGAAACGGCATTGAGGTTGAGCGTGGCCAACCAGGACTTGGTTTGGCCAGCCATTGCGGGGGTCAGGGTAAAGGATCGGGGCACCCGCGCTTGGGGGGCGCGGCGCAACAAATCACGGGTGCGCTGCAGTCGCTCCAAGGCGCGCTGTAAGGCGGGCTCGGTGCGCAGGCGTTCTTCCAGGGTAGCGCGCCGCCCGGCCTCCAGATCGTGATCTAAGTACGCAGAGAGGCGCTCCCAATCGCGGGTGCTTATCTGTTCAGTCATTGGTAGCCTCAGGGTTAAGACGCATTTCTACCGGTAAAAGTTCCGCAAAGCTCTGCAGGCACTCCTGCATGCGCACCCGCGCACGCGCCAGGCGGCTCTTGATGGTGCCGAGCGGCCGTTCCAGCGCCTCGGCCGCCTCAGCGTAATCCAGGCCCAGGACGTCGACCAGTACTACCGCTGCGCGGAATTCGTCCTCCATACCATCCAGGCAGGATTGGATCGCGCGGCTGAGCGCGGCGCGCTCGGCTAATTCATCCGGGCCTTCGCCGGGATCAGCCATCCAGGACGGCTGGGCAATTTCCTCTCCATTGTCGGTTTCGACTTCCAGGCTGGTGGTCGGCCGCCGCTTTTGGCGGCGCAATTCGTCGTAGCAGCCATTGGTCACAATGCGCAGCAGCCAGGCCTTGAAAGACCCATCGCGGAAGGTGCGCAACTTGCGGTAGGCCGAGACAAAAGCATCCTGGGTGGCATCCTCCGCGGCGGCGGGATCGCCCAGTATGCGCAGGGCCACGTTGTAGGCTAATCCCTGGTACTCAATGACCAGGCGATTGAAGGCATCCAAGTCGCCGCTTTTGGCAGCCTGAATCAGGGCGACTTCATCCATTGCGTTGGGTCCACCAAATATAGAGCGCCCGCCATAGCAGCAGGCCGAGGGAGGAGGTGGCGGCCATAATCACAACGAAGAGCACCAGCACCGCGTCGCCGCCCACCATCAGCTCGCGCAGCAAGCCAGCCAGGGGCGCGGCCAGCAGCCCGGCCCAGGCCACGCGCAGCAAGCTGGACCATTGGCGCGGGCCATCGCCGCCCAGCAAATTCAGGCTGCCAGCCACCAGCACCCAGGACACAGCCCAAGGCAGCCAGGTGTAGGGCAGGCGCGCCAGGGAAGTCTGCATATGGAAATTGAGCCCGGCAGCAATCACCAGACCCAGCGCAAGCAGGTCGCCAATCATTAAGGGCCATGAAATTCGTTTCATGCGCTTGTTTTACCATAAAGCTATCCGCGCAGAATGCAACTTTGCGAGTTGGCTGCCGTAAAATAGGACAATGCCTTTGGATATCTCCCGCATCGACGCAATCCTGTTTGACCTGGATGGCACCATCCGCGACACCGACGATCAATACGTCGGCCGGGTAGCCGCCCTGCTGCGCCCGATCGCTTTCCTGCTGCCCAAACGGGATGCCACCCGCCTGGCGCGCTGGTTCGTGATGCGCTTCGAAGGACCGGTCAACCGCCTGTTATGGCTGGCCGACAAAGTGGGCCTGGACCCGTTAATCCACAAATTCTTCGACCTGGCCAACCCGTGGCGGCGACGCGCCAGCGGCAAGGTGTTCTATTTGGTGCCGGGGGCTGAAGAGTGCCTGGCCGAACTGGGCCTGCGTTATCCGCTGGGGCTGGTGACCACCCGCGGCGAAGCCAGCACGCGTGCCTTTCTGCGCGGCACGGAAATTGAGGCCGCCTTTGGGTCGGTGGTTAGCGGGCTGACCACGCGGCGCGGCAAACCGGCGCCGGATCCCTTGCTGCACGCAGCCGCCGAATTGGGTGTGCCCGCCGATCGCTGCCTGATGGTGGGCGACACGGTGGTGGATATGATTGCCGCCCGGCGGGCCGGCGCCCAGGCAGTCGGTTTGTTGTCCGGTTTTGGCGAAGAAGACGAATTAATCGCGCGTGGCGCTGATTTGCTGCTGGCCAGCGTGGCCGAGCTTCCGGATGCCTTGAAGCCCAAAGCCGAATGAGCCAGTAAAATACTGCCCATGCGGACCCAACGCGCGATCCTTTTTCACAGCCTGATTGCCATCGCTGCCTTCGTAGTGCTGGCGCTGATTTTCACGCCCTTCCCCACCCATATCCCCCACCCCGAAGATTTCAGCCCCACGGTGTATTTGGCGGCCTTCGTTATCAGCCTGGTGGTCTTGGTATGGCGCAAAGCCTGGCGGCAGAGCTGGCTGTATTCCGGCATCCCGCTGATAGCGCTCTTCGGCTATTTGGAAGAAATCTCCTATGGCCGCGAAGGCACGCGCGCGGAGCCTTTTTATGTGGCCTTATTCCAGGTCAAGACCTACGATGTGCACAACCTGATACCAGGGATGCTGCGGACCCTGCGCGACAGCCTGGGCCTGCACGACTGGAGCGCTGCCGTATTCACTGAATTCGCCTGGATTGCGGTGGCGATGGTGGTGCTGCCGCTGGCCTTCTTTGTGTGGGCGCGGCGCAGCCAGCCCGACGAGGCAGAAGGGGCTTTCCTGCAGGCGCTGGCGACGCTGAGCTTGCCGCTCTCGGCCTACGCGGGCTACCTGTTGCTGGCGCTGCCCAGCGATGCCAAGGGCGCGATTCTCTTTGGGCTGTCGATTGAACGCCTGGCGCTGCTGGCCGTTTTTGTGCTGGCGATGGCGGGGGCCGCTTACCTGCTGCTCGGTTTACGCGATGCGGCCCGGCTGCCGGCGCTGATTGCGCGTGTGGATATCTGGCTGGCGCGGCCTACAGCGCGGCGCGCCAGCCTGCTGGTCGCACTATTGGGCGTTCTGGCTGGACTGGCCATCATGATTTGGGCGCCGGCCCCGCGCTTCGAGGCTTTGCTGGTACTGCTGCGCCGCCTCGCGCCGCTGGTGGGCTGGGCCGCCGGTCTGAGTGCGCTCGTTTTGCTGGCGGTGCCGACCTGGTTGGGCCGCTACCCGCATCCGGCTGCCCAGCGGCCGCGCCGCCTGCAACGCTTTTTAAAGGCCGAACCCGCCTTCGTCTATGTGCTTATCGGCGTGCTGCTGATCCTCTTCGCCCAGCTGCTCGACCGCGATGTATTCGACTTCAACGCCATCATCGATTGGCCCGAGTTCTGGGTGCGCAACTGGAACTTACAAATCGAAGAATTCTCGGAGATGGTGGGCGCTTTCCTGTTTTTGTTTTCAGCCTGGCTTTTTCCCGACAAACGCAGTTAAAGCAAAAGGGCCGCTGAGCGGCCCTTCTTTTTTCCTTACTTGCCGGCTTTTTTGCCGGCTTGATTCTCGCTACTGATAATACGCCAATGGTAGACATATAAGGGCGCACCCACCACCAGCATAGACACACTGGTAATCAATTCGCGCTGGCGCTGGCGGGTTTGCTGGCGGGCGGCACTAGCCTGTTGTTCGGCCTCCATCGCCTCCATTTCTTCTTCGCTCATGTCGCTGAATTCGCGGGCCTGCGCATAGTATTCGTAGTTATCCGAATCGGGGAAGCCCAGCACGGTCAACCCCAAATTCACCAACTGCACCGCACCGATGACACAAATCAACAAGCCGATAAAGGCAAACAAGTAAAGATACAACAAACGGATATTCATCGATAACCTCGGAACTATTTGCTCAGACGCTGCAGGAATTGTTGGTATTTATCCGCGTTGGGCGGGTCCATGGAGAGGATAGCGCGCACGGCCACCTTAGCGCCTTCGCGGTCGCCGGCTTCCACCAGCATCTCGCCGACCTTGTTCCACTGCTGGATAGCTTTCTGGCGCAGGCCAGATTGCTGGTAGCTCTCCGCCAGGCGACGGCGGCCGAGCATGAAGTCACCGTCCTCGGCCACCAGCTTCTCCAGGAACTCAACCGCATCGGTGTCGCGCGAGCGGCTGCTGAGATAAGACAGGTAGTTATCCAATTCGGCGTTGGCCTTGGCTTCCTGGGCCATGCGCAAGTTGAGTTGAATCAGGTTCATGCGTGCAGCCTGATCATTAGGCGCCAGGGTGCGGAGTTGTTCGTACACGCGCAGGGCCTTCTTCCAATCCAGGCGTTGCATATCAATATCGGCAATCTGGTGCAGGATTTGGGCGATCCAACTGCTATCCAGGTCGGTGCTTTGCGCCAGGCGCAGGGCTTTATCGTAGGTCTCGCGGGCCTGGTCCAGCTGGGCCATGCGATAGAAGACATCCGCCATCTCCAGGTATTGCTCAATCGCCTCGGAGATTTGGCCCTGGGCGGTCATCTGGTCAATCAGGTGCAAACGGGCGGCGGTGTCGTAGGGGGCGATGGAGACGATGCGTTGATAAATCTGGGTGGCGCGGTCGCTTTCGCCGCGAGCGCTGTAGGCGCGGGCCACCACGCTAAATTTAGTGATGGCTTCCTGGTTGCGGTCGCTCATCAGCAGCAGCTCACCCATGTTGATGTGCAGCGGCAAATAGGCGGGGGCGAATTGCAGCGTGGTGTAGGTTTCTTCCATCGCGGCGCGCAGGTCGCCTTCGCGGGCGATGCGATTGATGCGCCCCATGGCTTTCACCACGCGGCCGCTGTTGGCTTGGGTGAGAATGTCGGCGAGCGGCAGCGGCCCGGACCCGTTGGAACTGCGCGGCAGCTGGGCGCGGGCTTCCTTGACGCCAGCGCGCCAACCGGGGCGCATCAGCAATTGTTCAATGTTGTCGCACAACTGGTTGAGTTGGGCGTCGCTCTGCTCCTCGTTCAATCCCTGCAGCAGCGGCTCGTAGCGTTGGCGCAGCGCCTCGGCCTGGTCTTCGGCCACCACAGAGGCATCCGCCATGCGCAGGGCTTGCATATACTCGCTGGCGGCTTCAAAGAGGCGGTCTTGCGCGCGCAGGTAGCCGGCAATCTTGAGACGCGCCGCCAGGCCGTAATCCTTGTGTTTGACCGCATGCTGGAAGCTGCGCTGGGCGCTTTCCACGCGGTCTTGCTCGGCCATGCGCACCCCGTAATAGAAGTGGGCGGCGGGATGGTCAAGGCCGGCTTCAATCGCCAGCTTGAGTTCCTCGGCAGCCGCATCAGGCTGCTGCTGGCTGTGCAATTCCAGCGCCTGGTTCAGGTGGCGCACGATGGCTTTCTCGTCGAAGCCGCGCGCCATCAGCCCATCGGCAACGACTTTGGCAATCGAGCGCAGGCCGCTGGTGGTGCGCTTCTGTTCCTCACCGATGCCAAATTCAAAGAGCATGGCGGCCAGGGTTTGCAGAGCCATCTGGCTGGCCTCTTCCACCGGGTCGGGCCCTTCATCCAATTGGGCCAGCTGCGGGCCGGTGACCTTTTCCTGTTTGCCGGTCGGCAGGCGCAGCGGCCCGGTCTTGATGCTTTGACGGATGGGCGCCGGCAGGGTATTGAAGGAGCGCACCGTTTCCAGGGCCTGCTTGGCTTCCTTGCTCTTGGGATTGAGGCTCAGCGCATATTCGCAGGTCTTCTCGGCCTCGTCCAATTCGCCGGCCTGCTGCTGCAGTGCGGCCACCGCGATGTATTCGTTAATCGCCTGGCGGGTGCGGCCCAGCTTTTCATAGACCAGGGCGAGGCGTGCGCGCGCGTCGATGTTCTCCGGCTCAAGCTGAATAGCCTGAATCCAGTTATTGATGGCTTTATCCGCGTCGCGGACATTCAAATAGAGCTCCGCCGCGCGCAGCGAGGACTGCACCGCCTGCCGCATGCGGCCAGTCTGGCGGTAAATCAGGGCTATCTTCTCTACGGGCAGCGGGTCCTCGGGCGCCTGGCGCGCGGCGCGACGGTAAAGCTCCAGCGCCTGGTCTAGGTTGCCCAATTCCATTTGGGCCAGCGCCAGGCTGTTGAGCGCCGGCGGATTATCGGGGAATTCCTCCAGGGCGCGTGAGTAGTGCTCCACGGCTTCCTGCCAGCGGTTCTCCCAGGCGGCCGAGTGGCCCTGGTTCATGGCCTTGCGAAAGGCGTCTTCGTTCCCTTGGGGCATTACCATATGGATGAAAGTCTAGCACAATCCGATTAATTCCACGGCCTTAAAGCAAAGCGGGGCCGCAGCCCCGATAGCATGTCGCCGCAGATAGGCTGGCTCAGGCCTTCAACTCGTCCATCTGTTCCCAGTTGCTGCCCACTTTGGCTTCGGTAGCCAGCGGCACCTTCAACTTGTAAGCGGCTTCCATCTCTTTGCGCACCAGCTTGGCAACCGCCTCGGCCTTGTCGGCCGGGCATTCCAGCACCAGTTCATCATGTACCTGCAACAGCATCTTGGCGCCCAGGTCGGATTTGGCCAGTGCTTTATCCACGCGCAGCATGGCCAGTTTCATAATGTCGGCGGCGCTGCCCTGGATGGGACTGTTAATCGATTCACGGCGCATGCGGTTACGCACAATCACATTGCCGCCTTCTTTGAGCCCTGGGAAATAGCGGCGGCGGCCCAATAAGGTTTCGACGTAGCCGACTCCCTCGGCCGTGTCGGGCGTTTCATCAATGTATTTCTTCACATTGGGGAACTGGTCGAAATAAGCTTTTATGAAATCCTGGGCTTCGGCCAGGGTCAAATCGGTGGCCTGGGTCAGGCCAAAGGCGCTCATGCCGTAGATGAGGCCGAAATTGACCGCCTTGGCATTGCGGCGCTGTTCGCCGGTGACATCGTGCAAATCCACCCCAGCGACGGTAGCAGCCGTGGTGGCATGGATGTCCTGGCCAGAGTTGAAGGCTTCCAGCATGGTCTTGTCGTTGGCAATGTGGGCCACCACGCGCAACTCGACCTGGGAGTAGTCAATCGCCAGCAGCACATGGCCGGGCGCGGCCACGAAGGCGCGGCGCACCTTGCGGCCCAGGGCCGTGCGAATGGGAATGTTCTGCAAATTGGGGTCGCTGCTGGCGATGCGCCCAGTAACCGAGCCGGCCTGATTGTAGGAGGTGTGCACCCGTCCCGTCTCGGGATTGACCTGCTTGGGCAGCGCGTCCACATAGGTGGATTTGAGCTTAGCCAGCTCGCGGTACTCCAGCACCCAATTGACGATTTCGTGCTCCTCGGCCAGCGCTTCAAGCACGTCTGCGGCCGTTGAATAGCTGCCCGATGCAGTCTTGCGGGTGCCGTCCGGCGGCTCAATCTTGAGCTGCTTGAACAGGGCGTGAGAAAGTTGTTGCGGCGAATTCAGGTTGAATTCTTCGCCGACTTCCTTGTAGACCTTTTCGGCAATCTGGCCCAAGCCCTTATCCAATTCACCGCCCATACTTTCCAGGAATGCGGTATCCAGGCTGATGCCGGCCATTTCCATCTTGGCCAGCACCGGCACAATCGGCATTTCCAAATCCGTGAAAAGTTTGGTCGCTTGGGCTTCTTCCAAATCTTTCTCGAGCATGGGCTTGAGGCGCAGGACCACTTCGGCATCGGCGGCGGCATAAGGCGCGGCCTTTTCAATCGGCACTTCAGCCATGGTGATTTGCTTGCGGCCGGTGCCAATCAATTCCTCAATCTCGGTCATCTGCATATTGAGGCGCACCCAGGCCAAATTCTTGAGGCCCAGGTTGCGCGAGGACGAATCGCGGCACCATTCGGCAATCATGCTATCGAAGGACAGCGGGTGGACTTCCAGGCCATAGCGCGCCATGACCACGTAATCGAAGCTCAGGTTGTGGCCGGCCTTGGGAATCTTGGGGTCGGTCATCGGCCCCTTGATGGCTTCGACCACCTCTTCAATAGCCAACTGCTGGCCTTCACTGTGGCCAATGGGAATGTAATAGCCGGTGCCGGTCTCCACGGCAAACGAGATGCCGACTAGCTCGGCCTGCATCTGCTGCGTGCCGGTGGTCTCGGTGTCGAAGGAAATAATCTTCGCCTTGGAGAGCGTCTGCGCCAGGTCGGCCAGCGCCTCGGGGCTATCCACAATGATGGCCGTGGTATCAATCTCGTCGTCGGCGGCTTCGGCAGCCGCCTCGTCCTCGAAGAGCGCAATCTGGCTGCCCTCCTCGGCGGGCATACCCAGCAATTCCATCACGGCCGCCAGGCGCTTCATCAGCGCGCGGAATTCCAGTTGGCGGAAGATTTCCTGCACCTCGGCGGGTTTAAAGTGCTCCGGGCGGGCCTGGTCCAGGTCGATTTCGATATCCAGGTCGGTGACAATCTGGGCCAGCTTTTGGCTGAGGTAGGCGTTTTCCTTGCCCTCCTCCATCTTCTTGCGCAAGGCAGGGGTGAAGTCGTCCAGGTGCTGGTAGGTTTCATCCAGCGTGCCGTAATCTTCGAGGAACTTAATCGCGGTCTTTTCGCCCACGCCAGCCACGCCGGGGATGTTGTCCGACTTGTCGCCAATCAGCGCTTTGAAGTCCACCACCTGCGCGGGGGTGACGCCCAAATAGTCTTTTACGTCGTCGGGCAAATAGTCTTTGGAATCGGCCAGCGATTTGCCGGGCAGGTTGACAATGACGCGCTCGTCCACCAATTGCAGCAGGTCTTTGTCACCGGTAATAATTTTAACGCCAATGCCCTGGGCGGCGACCTTCTTGGCCACGCTGCCGAGCACATCGTCGGCTTCGTAGCCCTGCATCTCCAAGCGGGGAATATTGAAGGCATCTACCAATTCGCGCAGGCGTTTGATTTGCACACGCAAGTCGTCCGGCATCTTTTCGCGGGTGCCCTTGTAATCAGCGAACATCTCGTCGCGGAAGGTCTTGCCGACGTCGAAGGCGACGGCTAAATAATCGGGCCGGTCTTGCTCCAACAAGCGCAGCAATACGCTGGTGAAGCCAAAGACGCCCGCGGTGGGTTCGCCATTACTGGTAATCCAGCGCCTGCCGCCGCCCACTCCAGTTAAAGCGAAGTAGGTTCGATAGGCCAGCGCGTGTCCATCGATTAGGTAAAGAACTGGGGGCATACGGGAATGGGTCTAGCCGTTGCGCGGCACGCCCTGACGGCGGCGCGTCTGCTGGATGTATTGAGCCATGAGTTCAGCGTCGGGTTGGCCGCCGCTGACAATCAGGAAGCCCGGCGCCCAGAATTTGCCCGAGGGGTTTTCTTTGCGCAGGCGCGGGAATTCTTCAAAGATGCATTCGGATAAGTGCTGTTCGAGGGTGTGCACCACGGTGTCGGGCGAGGCCTCAGGCCCCATGCTGACCATCCACTGGATGAAATCGGGCTGCACGTTGAGGTGCTCCAGCCGCCAGCCAAAGGACAAGCACAGCTGCGGCAGCCAACGGGCCAACTTCTCGGACAAATCGCCGTCCAGCTTGTGGCTGGGCAGGCGCGGAATCATGGCGTAGGCGTAGTGCAAATCGTAGCTGCTTTCGCCCAGGGTTTCCTCGGTGCCGACATAGCGCACACTGCGGCCACCCTGAATTTTGGCGCTGGGCGTACCCGGCGTGCCGGACGGCCTGGCGGCGGCTTCTGAGCGGCCGGCGCCCTGCCCCGCGGGCGGCGCATCGTCGCCGGCTTCCATGCGGATGATTTGGGGCTCTTCATCCACGCGGGCGGCTCGCATTTCAACCTGGGGCGCGACGGCCAGGGCTTCGGCCATCTGGCCGGCCTGGGCGCGCATCTGGCTAAAGGGCATTTCGGCGTCGAAAGCCATGGCCAGGATGTAATCGCCGCCGAGGCTGGTAGCGTACATCATGTAATCGCTGCCGGTGGCATCCAGGTGCACAAAACGCGCTAAATCGGCCTCGTCTTCCCAGTGCTCAGCTACCGCGCGGCCCAATTCGTCGGCGGCCTTCTGCGGTAGTTGGCCGGCATAGGCCCAGACCTTGTCACCGCGGGTAATCAGGGCCGCCTGGGAGGCCGATTCGAGCGACAGGCGAGTGAGGTATTGCGCGGCCTGGGAAACATCCGCCAGCCATTCGGGGGCCGGCTGGGCCGTGCGGGCTTGCTGGCGGCGCGGCGGGCGGCCGCCGGCGCTGGAGCGCAGGGTGCGCACATCGCGCTGCTCCAGTGGGCCAAAGAGACCCTCGAGCACCTCAATCAGGTTGGGCAGATAGAAGGGGCTTTCCAGGATGGCGTCGGCGTGCAATTCGTCCAGGATGGGGTCATCCGGCCGGTCTTCGACCGGGGCGACCACAACATGCATCTGCGGGTTAGTCTCGCGCAGGGCGGCGACCAGTTGTGGCAGCGCCTGGCTCTCGAACTCGGCGTCCAGAATGGTGACGTCGTAAGCACGCGCACGGGCAGCCTCCAGCGCTTGGGCTGGATTGGCAAACAGCGTGGGCGTATACGCAGCGGTATCTTCCAGCAATTGCCGGATTAACTCGCCAAAGCCTACGCTCGGCGCGAGGACGAGAGCTTTCTTCTTCATTGCACGTTAAAACCTGCTCCGAGGGAGCACATTAGTATACATTAAACCCTAGTCGATAGAACTAACCAAAAACAAAAATTCTTTCCACTCTTCTTCGAAAAAGTGGAGGGTTACCGTGCCCAATTCGACGTGATAGGTGCTTTCGCCGTCGGGTTCCTCGGCCTTCCAGGCGATGTAGTTTTCGCTTTCGCCCAAAGTAACCGTATTGACTTGTTCGTTGCCGTTGCTCATGTTTGTCTCCTCGAACGGATGAAATCCAGTATTTTGGCCCAGGCGCTGCGGCCCAGCTCGGCCAGCCAGCTAAAGGCGCGGCGCAGCGGATTGGGCAGCGGCTCGTCGCCGGCGTCGATGTTCTCCCAGGGGTCCTGGTCCAGCATTTTTAGCAGCGCATACATAAAGAAGAGCTGCAGGCTTGCCAGCACGGGGGCAGCCACCAGCAGGCCGATAAAGCCCAGCAGGCTGTAGGCGATGATGGCCGAAACCAGCACCGCCGCGGGATGGACCCCCAGTGTCTGCCCGTAAATGCGCGGGGTGACGATGTTATCGAAAATTTGGTCCAACACTACGGCGGCAACCACCACCACGATAGCGTAGGTCAGCGGCGGCTCAATGCCGAGGTAATTGCCGTTCTGGAAGAAAGCCACCAGGGCGTTGGTGATACCGGCCACCAGCGGGCCAATGTAGGGCACAAATTTCGCCAGGCCAGCCAGGAAGGCCAGACCAAGGGCGTTGCGCAAGCCCAAAATGGTCATCAAAGTAAATGAAGACAGGACAATCAAGATGAAGAGCAGTAGCTGCCCACGCAGGAAGGCGTTCCAAATGCGGCCCAGGCGCTTGGTCAAGCGCCGCAAGTCGGCGGAGTGGCCGGTGAGGTCCAGGCCGCGGAAGAAATTCGGCACCTGGCCAGCATCGGCCAAAATGAAATAGGAGATGATGAGCACAAAGGCCCCCCAGCCAAAGAAGCCCGCCGCCGAGGTGGCAAAGGCGCCCAGCAAGGTACCCGCCCCACCTAAGACCGGTTGCAGCGCCGAAAGCGCCTGCTCGCCGAGTTGCAGGAAGTTGAGGTTGAAATTCTGCTGCAATTGCATTTCCAGCTCGGTGAAGTCGAATTCAAAGGGGCCGATGATATAGGTTTGCGTCGACAGGTCCTGGGCCAATTCCGGCAGGTTGACTACGAAAGTCTGCACCACGCGCACCAGGTTTTGCAGCTGCTCCACGATGGCGAAGCCGGTTACGGTGAAGACGAAAGTAATCAGCAGGATAAATATCAGGAAAATCAGGTTGACCGCGCCGCGCCAGGATAACTCCGAGCGGTCGGCGACGCGGCTGACCAGCGGATGCAACAGATAAGACAGGATGAAGGAGAGCAGCAGCGGGCCAATGATGTTGCGGAAGCGCACCACCAGGGACGAGACGATAATCAGGATGATGACCGCCACTACCAGCTTGGTGGCCTGGCTCCATTGGGGGCTCTTGGGTTGGGCGTCGCTCATCAGCGGGGAAACCTGCTTCCTTCCAGTGGTGCTTCCATTCTAATGCATGCAGATTGAATTGCAAGAAGGATGCCGGGCAGCGGGTAGAATGAACGCGAATTCATCGCAGCAGAAAGGACATCGCATGCAGTATCGACGCTTGGGCCGGGCCGGCCTGAAAGTGTCCGCCATCGGGGTGGGCACCAACCAATTCGGGGGCAAGGTCAACGCTAAGGGAGTCGCCAACATTCTGGATGCCGCGCGCGAAGCCGGCGTGAACTTTATCGACACCGCCGACGTGTACCAGGGCGGCAAATCCGAAGAAACCATCGGCGCGGCCGTCAAGGGCTACCGCGACCGGATTCTGATTGGCACCAAGGTCCGCCACCTCGTCGACCCCAAAGGGCCCAACGACGGCGGCACGTCGCGCCACCACATCATGCAGGGCGTGGAAGCCAGCCTGAAGCGCCTGCAGACCGACTACATCGACCTGTACCAAATCCACCGCTGGGACGAAGAGGCCCCGATAGACGAGACCATGCGCGCGCTGGACGACCTGGTGCGGGCCGGCAAGGTACGCTACATCGGCGCCTCCAATTTCACTGGGTGGCAACTGACCCATGCCAATGCGGTGGCCGAGATGGCCGGTTGGGAGTGCTTTGTCTCCATCCAGCCGCACTATCACATGTTCGAGCGCGGCATCGAGCAGGAACTTATCCCGGCCTGTGAGTACTTCGATATCGGCATCCTGCCCTACTTCCCGCTGGCGGGCGGCTTCCTGACCGGCAAATACGAACAGGGCAAGGACGCGCCCGCCGGTTCGCGCGGCGAGAGCAGCCCCTATGTGCAGAAGTACATGATGGACGAGAACTATGCCGTACTGGACAAGTTAAGCGCCTTCGCCAAAGAGCGCGAGCACACGCTGAATGAGCTGGCGCATGCCTGGCTGTTGGCGCAGCCGCAAGTTAGCTCGGTGATTTCGGGAGCCACCAAAGTGGAACACGTGGTGGCCAACGCCAAAGCCGGCGATTGGGTACTGAGCCTTGAGGAGGCTGACGCGGTGACCGCCATTCTGGATGGCGACGAAGCCGAATAGGGCTTGCCGGAAACCCAAATCTCGCGAGCCGGGGGAGTCGAGGCTTTAGCCGGGCTCAAAACCACCGCCTAAAGCCTCGACTCCGTTGATAAACAGACTGCAACCGAAAAAGAGCGCCCTTGCGGGCGCTCATTTTATTTCTGCTTCAGGTCTTCGAGCAATTCGATTTCTTTGTGGGCGTTGCGCGTGCGCCATACCATACTGAGGTAATGGAGCAGCATGCTGCCGAGAATGACGCTGAAACCCAAAATCATAAAGTTAGTAGTTTCCATAGTGAGCCCTAATCCTGCACTTCGGCACGTAATTGTTCGACGTGTTGGTTCAATTGACCCAGGCGATAGCGCTGCCAAATCAGGGTGACCCCCAAAAAGGTGAAGGTCAGCAAGGCGAACAGGAAGGCTACCAACATGCGGCTGGTCATATCAAAGCCGCCCTCAGCAGTGGGCGAGCCACTGCCAATCACCACCGGGTGCAGCGTGCGCCAGATGCGAATGGAGAAGTAGGTCAGCGGCACCGTGACGGCGGCGACCAGACTGTAGACCGCGCCAAAGCGGGCGCGCTGCTCGGGGTCTTCAAGGCCCTGGCGCAGCATCAGATAGGCGATGTAAACCAAAATCATGATGGTAGAGGTCACCAGGCGCGGGTCCCAGGTCCACCAGGTGTTCCAGGCCGGGCGGGCCCAAATCGAGCCGCTGGCGGTGTTGATAAAGGCGTAGATGATGCCGATTTCCACGCAGGCGACAGCCAGCACATCCCAACGCATATCGCGCCTGGACAGGTAGGCGATACCGGCCACGGCGGCGATGATAAAGGCCATCATGCCCAGCCAACCTGAAGCGACATGGAAGTAAAACACGCGCTGGACTTCGCCCATCACGGCCTCGCGCGGGGCATAGAAAAAGGTCAGATAGAGCGCCACGGCGAGCGAAATGACGGTGAGCCACTCCAGCACGCGCAAAAGGCGCGGTTTTTCAGCTTGCATTGGATTCGCTTTCATTACTCCTCAACCACAAAATCAAAGACCATATAGGCGGTGGCCAGCATAATCAAGTCGTAAGCAATCAAGACATTCAGGCTGGGCCAAATATACTGCATCTCCAAACCGGACAGAAAGCCGCTGCTGGCGCGCACGGCGGTTATCAGCACTGGAATCACTAACGGGAAGAGCAGCATCGGCAGCAGCAAGTCGCGCGTGCGAGCAGCGCTTGCCATGGCGGCCAAGAGGGTGCCAGCGGCCACGTAGCCCAGCATGCCCAGTCCAGTCACCAGCAATGGCCCGGGGATGAAAACGTTCACATTGTAGAGCAGGGCGTAGAGCGGTAAAGTGAAGATTGCGAGGATTAGTAGGAATAGTAGATTCGCCAAGAGTTTGCCGAAGAAGACGGCCGAGCGGTCCACCGGCGCCAGCAGCAGGCCATCTAGCGCTCCGCCCTCGCGTTCCAGCACAAAAGAGCGGTTCAGGCCCAAGGTGCCAGCCAGCGCGAATGTCGACCAGAGCACGCCGGCGGCCACCGTACGGCGGGCGACCGCATCCAACTCCAGACTGAAATTGAAGATAAGGATGACCAGCACGGCGAAGGCCAGCATGGCGGCCAACAACTGGCGACTGCGCCATTCGACGGCCAGGTCCTTCCACAGCACGGCGCGCACGGCGCTCCAGTAGCTAGGCACGTGCCGCCTCCACCGCCGCCTGGTAGCGGCCAGCCAAATCGTCTGTGAAATCAGCGCGGGGAATTTCCGCGGCAATGTGCCCATCGGTGAGCACGGCGATGCGGCTCGCCAGCATACTGGCACGGGCTAAATCATGGCTAGCCAGCAGGATAGCGCAGCCCTCGGCGGCCAGTTCGGCGAGCAATCCGTCTAACCTGGCGGCAGCTTCCTGGTCCAGGCTGCTGTGGGCTTCGTCCAGCAGCAGCACGCGCGGGCGGTGCAGCAAGGCGCGGGCAATGGAGAGGCGCTGCTGCATGCCGCGCGAAAAGGAGCGCACTGGTTGGCGGTCCAATCCAGCCAGGCCGACTGTTTCCAGCAGCTCCCACACCCGCCCACCATCCAAACCATACAGCCGGGCGAAGAAGCGCAGGTTGTCGGCGGCGCTCAAGTCGGCGTAGAGCATGGGCTGATGGGCGACGAAGCCCAACTGCGCGCGGGCGCTGCGGGCCTCGTCCGGTAGCCGGGCGCCGGCGACGCTGACCTGGCCCAGGCTGGGTTTGGCCAGCGCGGCCAGGATACGCAGCAAGGTAGTTTTGCCAGCGCCATTGGGTCCTAGCAAGGCCACGATTTCGCCAGGGGCCACGTCCAGATCCAGGTTGCGCAGCACCCAACGATAGCCAAAGCGCTTGGCCAGGCCGCGCACAGCAATCATTGGCGTCCTTCTTTGTCCATCGCATCCGCCAGCCGGGCTTTGAGCGCCGAGCGTCGCTTGGCATAGAGCGCCTCGCTGACCTGGCCGGAGGCATAGCGCTCGTCCAGGGCGATGATTTCATCGAGCAGCTTTTCGGAGCGGCCGGGCGCATCGCCATAGCGACGCAAATAGAAGTAGGCCACGCCCACCGCGGCGGTCAGCGCAATCAAGCCGACCAGGAATTCGTCGCTGCTGGCCAAAGACACCAAGCCGCCGCCACCCAATGGATGGGCGCCGCTCAATTCAAAGCGGATACTGTCGCCAGCGGGCAGAGCGCCCGCGGTATAGGCCTGGTAGGCCGCGCCATCCAAGCTTTGGTCGCCAGAGGGCACGAAGGTTGCCCCGCCCAAGCTGATATCGCCTTCGGGCACGAAGACAATCGCGGCGTCCGCGGGCCAATCCAGCGGCAGCTCAAAATCCAAACCGCGGCTGTAGGGCAATTCGTAGGCATAAATCAACTGGTAGGTCCCTTCGCCGGGAAGCACGGCGCGCAGGTCGCCAAAGCCGTCGTCTTGCGGGACATAGCGCTGGCCCAGTTCACCCTGCTCGAAGGCCAGGTTGCTGGCTTCAGCGGGCAAATTGAAATGCAGGCTGGGCGTGCCGTCGGCGGCGGGCACCACGGCGCGGTCGCCGAAGTTGCTGAGCAGCACCAGCTGCACCAGGCGCACCCGGCCCTGGGCAGGAAACTCAATCACAAAATGCACCCGTTCAGCCACGATAGTCTCGGTGGCGGTGGTGGTCTCATAGACTTCGATGGGCGCGCTAAATTCCAGTCGCCCGTCAGCCGGAGCGACGAACTCCGAGAAATAGGTCAGCCCTTCATAATCGACCGCGGCGAAATACACATACTCTGCAAGTAATTCGACATCCTCAAAGCGGAAACTGCCCTCCGCATCCAGGGTGCTCTCCAGGGTGAAGACCTCGCTGGTGTGTTCGTAGGCGTGCAGCATCACCGGCAGGCCGCCGACGCTTTCGCCAGTGGTGCCATTGCGCACCTGCCCACTGGCCGGGCCGCGCTGAGCGGCGCTATTCTCGAGCGCGTCTTCCGTATCCGTCGCGGGCTGGGCCGTCGAGGCGGCATCGGCAGTCGCGTTCAAGCCGAAGGCCTCGGATTGCAAATAGGTGGCCACCGCCAGCGCGTCCTGCCCGCTGTATGCATCGAGCGAAGCCGCCAAATCCAGCAGCGGTTGGCCGGCCAGGCTTTGCAGGTCGGCGGGCGGCAAACTGTCCTCAGCCTCCAAATAGAGCAACTCGCCGGGGCCTAGCAAATCCTGGTCCCAGGACAATGAAAGCGTGTAGGCGAGCACTTCCCAGCGTTCCTGCACGGTCAGCGCCTCGGCAAAGGGCGGCATGAAACGGTCCAGGTTGCCGGTGCTAATCAGGTGATACCAATCGACGGGCGCGCTAGCGTAGGCCAGGCCGTCATCGCCGATAGGGGCCGGCGCAAAGGGTAACTCGCCGGCCTGCACGCCATCGCCCAGGCCCGTGGCCCCGTGGCAGGGCGCGCAGCTGGCGACATAGATTTGAGCGCCATTCAGCAGGTCGGGGATTTGAGTTGGGTATTCAATCGGCTGGGCGGTGGGCGTGGCGCCGGTCAACTCGGAACCGGGCGGCGGGGTCAGGTCGCCCGCGAGCGAGAATTCACAGGCGCTAAGCAGCAGGGCCAGCGTTATCAGCAAGCCGAGGCGGGACTTCATTTGCGGCGCGCTTTCCGGCGGGCGGCGAGCAGCTTGTCCAGCTGGGTGTCGTTCAAAGTCGCGGGGCGGGCGGCATCGCTGGCAGGCGCGTCCGCGCCAGCCCCCTCGAGCCGGTCCAGGCTCTGCATGGCTGCGCCCGCCTGGGCGACCAGCCGTGCGCGCTGCGCGGCGTAGACCTCATCCGGCACTTTGTTCATGCTGTGGTCAAAATCCAATTCCAGCAGGGCGTCCAGGGCCTGCTCGCGTTCGGCCAGCCAATGAGAAGCCTGGCTGTCGCGGCCAGGCCCGAGCTGCTCTTCGGTCACCAGCGGGCGGGCCACCACCAGCGCCACCAGGACCATCAGGGCCACAATCAACAGCAAAGAACCCAGGTCCACTAATTCTCCAGCAAGAGGTCGATGGCCTGGGTGATTTCCTCCAGGCTGATAAAGGGGCCAATCTTGACGAAAGTAATCTCACCCATCTGGTTGATTACAAAGGTTTCGGGGACGCCGCGGGCGCGGAAGGCGCGATAAATATCGGTGCCCAAATCCGGGCCGTTGGGATAGGTAATGCCCCATTCCTCCAGATAGGCCAGCGCTTCAGCCTGAGTATCCACATAATCCAGGCCGATAAAGAGCACATCGCCGCGGCCCTCATAGAGTTCCCAGGCAGTCTGCAAGTCCGCGGCCTCCAGTTCGCAGGGTTCGCACCAGGAAGCCCAGAAGTTCACCAGCACTACTTTGCCTTGAAAATCGGCTGGGCCGTACTCGACCCCGTCGAAGGTGGTGAAGGAGAAGGCCGGCGCGGCTTCGCCCCGGCTCATGACGCCCTGCTGCGAAGCGCGCAGTTGCACGGCCACCACCGCCAGCAGCCCGATTACCAGCCCCCAGGCCAGCAAGCGCCCCACCCAGCCGGTGTTTTTCTTCTCTGCGGCCATTAGCGGCGCGCCTCCAATTCGTCTTCCACGCGTTGGTTATAGTCGCTCGTGGTCGCTTGCGGGGCGGCCAATTCCTCAGCCTGGCGCCAAATCGTCATGCGGCGGTAGAGCAAAACGGCGCCCAGCAGCACAGCGACCGGAGGCACCACATAAATCAACCAGTTCAGGCCGCGGGCCGGCGGGCTGGCCAGGACGCTATCGCCATACTGGGCCACAAAGTAATCGTAAATCGCCTGCTCGCTGTAACCCTGGGCCAGCAGGTCGCCAATCTGGGCGCGCCACTGGATGCAGGCCTGGGTCGGGCAGACATCCAGGGGGACATTCTCGCAGACCGGACAGTAGAGGTTCTTGGCGATCGCGTTGACCTCGTTGTCGCTGGGTGCGGGCGGCTCCTCGCCCTGGGCCAATACCGCGCTGGCCGTGTAGCCGAATAGAAAGCCCAAGAGCAGGCCCAGGATCAGGGCCAGGATCAGGCGGCGCATCAGCCAGCCTCCGCGCGGGCGCCGGCGGGCGCAGTCCGGCGCAGCCGGGCATCGTAGGCTTCGGCCTGGGGCCAGGCAGCGATCAGATTGCCGACGACAAAGACCAGGCCGCCGATCCAGATCCAATTAATCAAGGGGCTGTGATAGATCTTAAAGGTCGCCCGGCTGGCGCTGATCTCTTCCCACTCCACCAGCAACACATAGAAGTCTTCCTCGATCGTGCTGCGCACACCGGGGATCGTCATCGCCTGCTGCGATTCATAATAGTAATCACGGCGCGGATAGAGTTCACGCAGGAAGACGCCATCCTTATAGACGCTGACCACGGCGCGATCAACCAGGCGATTGTCGTTCGTGTTCCACTCCGAAAGCGATTCGTACTCCATGCGATAATCGGCGATCTCCAAACTTTCGCCAATCGCCAGCTGGCCCTGGGTTTCGGTTTGGAAGAACTCGACGCCAATAATGCCGATCGCGATCAGAATCACGCCGATGTGGATGATGTAGCCGCCATAACGCCGCCGGTTGCGGGCCATCAGATTAGCCAGGGCGGCAAAGTAATTCTCCCCACGGGCGGCGCGGGCGCGCATCCCCCGCCAGAATTCGTAGGCGGTCACCAGCAGCACGAAGGCGCACAGCCAGAGGCCCAGTAAGGCGCCAAATGAGCGCAGCCCGCCAATCAGCATGCCGGCCAGCACAAGCAGAGAAATCGCGAAGGGCTTCCAGATTGCGCGGCCCAGCGTGCGGGCGGTGCTGGCGCGCCAGGCGGATAGGGGCGCAATGCCCATCAGCAGCAGCAAGCCGGCCCACAACGGGCCAGTGGCGCGCTCGTAGAAGAGCGGCCCGACCGTAATGCGCTGCCCGGAGAAGATGCCGCGCAAAGACGGGAACCACTCGCCAATCGCCCCGCTAGCTTCCGTGATCAGCGGGAAGACCACACCCCAGAAACAGACCACCAGGATGCCGATGAAGAGCAGGTTGTTAACCAGGAAGAGCGCTTCGCGCGACAGCCAGGAGGTCATCTCGCCCTCAGCCTTCAGCGACTCCCAGCGCCGGTTGAGCAAATACAGCGAGAGCAGCAGCGTGGCGGCGATAAAAACGAAGAAGAGCGGGCCGATTGCGCTCTGGGCAAAGGCATGCACCGAAGAGAGCACCCCCGAACGGGTCAGGAAGGTGCCAAAAATCACCAGATCATAGGTAAGGATGATCAGGAGCATGTTCCAATGTTTGAAGAGGCCGCGCTTTTCCTGGATCATCACCGAGTGCAGGCAAGCGGTGCCGGTCAACCAGGGCATGAAGGCCGCGATTTCGACCGGGTCCCAGCCCCAATAGCCACCCCAGCCGATTACATCGTAGGCCCAGCGGCTGCCCAGGATCAGGCCCAGCGAGAGGAAGAGCCAGGCCCACAGCGTCCAGCGGCGGGTGAGGCGGATCCAGCGATCATCACTGCGACCGGTAATCAGGGCGGCGATCGCAAAGGCGAAGGGGATCACGAAGGACACAAAACCCAGATAGAGCATGGGCGGGTGGATGATCATGCCGGGGTGGCGCAACAGCGGGTTGAGGCCGTTGCCATCAATGGGAATGTAGGGAATGGCCCCTGCGGGCTGCCACACGCCGGCGAAGACCGTGCCGGTGACGCCCTGCCACAGGCGGGCAAAGGGATTTTCGAAGAAGATGATCAAGGCCAGGAAGAAGCCCAGGGTTACCAGTGATACCAGGATCACCCAGGGCAGAAATTCGCGGTCGCGGCGCCAATCGCGCAGCATCACCGCCGAGGCAAAGGCAGACATCAGCCAGGCCCAAAAGAGGAGTGAACCAGCCTGCCCACCCCACAAAGCGGTGACCCTCAAATAGGTGGGCATGCTGCGGCTGGTGACCGAAGCGACGTAATCGAGTTGGAAGTCAAAGGTGACCAGCGCATATATGATGCTGAGGGCCGCCAGGGTGAGCAGCGGAAAGGTGAGCAGCATGGCGCTGCGGGCGCTGGCCAGCCAGGGATCGCGACCATCACGCGCACCGTAGGCTGCGGCGGCCGCGCCGTAGATGCACAAGATAAAGGCGATCAGTAGCGCCCCAAAACCCAGGTTCACAATCATGGTCAGAAAAGAGGGAGAATTAGCCCTGCGCCTGGCCGGGCACGCTTTCTTCGTAGCGTGTGGGGCAGCGCAACAACAGTTCGTTGGCTTCAAAGGTGCCGTCGGCCTGCAGGCTGCCGGTCACGATCGCTTCGGCGGCATGCTGCAGCAGGTCGGGGCGCACGCCGACATATACGATGTCCAGACGGTTGCGGCTGGGATCGGCCACGGCGGCATCCAGCGCGGCGGCCAGGCCGCCTTCGTCGTTGATCAGCTGGACATCAGCGGGCGTGTGCACAATGGTGAAGGAGAGGCGCAGCGTCTCGGGGTCGTATTCAATCGTGTCGCCCAAAACGGCACCGGCGATGCGCACCGGCTGGCCAACGGCCTCGGCGCCGCGCGCTTCGAGTTCATCTACGGTATAGAAGAATTGGGCGTTAGCTGCGGTGGCGGTGGCAATCAGATAGACCACGGCCAGCAGAATCACCCCGCCGCCGATCAGGAACTTGCGGCGGTTGGCGCGGGAGGTGGATGAAATGTCAGTCGGCATAATGGCTCACAGAAGCGCGTTGATTATACCTTTTGGCACAAACTCAACGGTCAGAAAGATTTTGCTTTAATCCTAAATCCATCCTCGCACACAGGCTTATTATTCTGGGGAAACGCGCAACTAATCGTATCAGGTGGATGCTGTTGACTTATTCTTCAATCGCCGCGCGCACTTGGGCGGCCAGCGCGCCAAATTCGGGCGTGTAACGCATTTGGGGCTGGCG
>OMJR01000098.1 GCA_900299355.1 Anaerolineaceae bacterium | reverse complement strand
AGCCGCTCACGCTGGATAACTTCCGCCCGCTGGCTCGCCGCCACCCGCTGCTGACCATCGCCATGTTGATGGCGCTGCTCTCCATGGCCGGCCTGCCCCTGCTCGCCGGCTTCCCGCCCGCGCTGGAACTATGGGGTACCCTGGGACAGGTATCCGGCCTGGCGGCGGGGGCGGCGCTCTTGGGTAGCCTCGGCCTGGGGCTGGCTACCCTGCGTCTGGCCTGGGCGCGCTTGCGGCCCGCGCCGGCGGTGGCGGCGGATGTCGGCGCCAAAGCCGAGGCGCAGGACCCGGGCGACCTCGGCAATCCCTACGCCTGGGCCTATTTTGTATTCAGTCTGGCGCTACTGCTGTTCGTTGGATTGGCTCCACGCCTCTTCCTGGGCGGGCTGGCAGATTTGGCCGCCATTTTCCCCCAGATTGGCCCTTAAGTGCCTCTCAGGGGCCACATGCTATAATCCCGCCCAATTGAGGAATTCCCTCGCTCAGCGGAGTTCATAATGGAAAACGGGCAACTTGAAAAGAAAGTCGAATGGCTGGACCAGGAGCGCCGCAGCGCCCTGGACGCGGTCGCCAAGCTGGAGAAGCGCATTGCCAGCTTAGAGAGCGATTTGGCCGAAGAACGCGGCAAAATCACGCCTCTGCAAAAGGAACTGGCCCGCCTCAGTGTCCTGGTCGACAAGGTCGATGGCTTTGAAAAAGACCTCAAAGCCAATAAAAAAGAGATACAGAAGGACCTCAAGGACCAGCAAAAGGCCAACGCCGCGGGGCGCGATGATTTGAAGCGCGCCTTTGCCAAAGACCATACGGATTTACAGCAAAGCCTGCAGGACCTTGCCGGCCAATTCAAAGACCTAAAAACCCTCGAAAAAGAACAAAAGAAACTCTTCCAGGAAGATGACTGCTTGAGTGAAAAACTGGTTGCCCTGGAGAAGGCCCTTGATGGGGTGCTGGAGGCAGAGCAGCAGCGCGAAGCGCGCCTGACCACCATCCAGGAAACCAGCGACAAAGCCACCAATCGCATGGCCGAAACCCGCGGCGAAGTCGAAGCTGCGCTGGATAAGATGCAAAAGGCGGTCACCCGCGTGGAAATCGTCTCCCAGGACCAGCGCAAACTGGAAGAACGCGTGGACGCCATCAACACCGACCAGGATGAGTTGCGCACCCAGCAGCAGGAATTCCTGGACAAGTTCGCCTCCGAGGATATGGCCCGCAGCCGCCAGTGGGGCGAATGGGGCAAGCGCTTCGACAAGATTGAGACCCAGTCCCAGGAAATGGCTACCCGCCTCAAAGAGATGGAAACCGCCGATATCGCCGTGCGCCGTGCCCAGCGCGCTTTTGACGAATTGGTCGAGAAAATCAACCGCCGCGTGAACGAGCTGAATGAAATGCAGCGCCTCGGCGAGCAGCGCTTCCGCCAGGAATGGTCAACCTTCCAGGCCGATTCGCAAAAACGCTGGTCGATCTTCACGCTGGGCTATGACGAGCAGCGCCAGGAAGCCAAACGCCAGCGCGACCGTCTGGCCCAGCAAATCACCAACATTGAAGATAACCTGACCGATGTGCAGGATACCGCTGCCCACCTCAGTGAGCAGTTGGAACGCTATTTGCAAAATATGCTGGAAGTCTTCCGGGAAACGCTCTCGGAGAACGAACGCTTTTTCGGTAGCTAAGGCGGTTTAGTCGCCCGCGCGCCAGACCCAGTCGCCACCAACCATGGTGGCGTTTGGTTTTAAGCCCGCCAGTTCGTCGGCGGATATCTCGTAGGGGTCCTGCGCCAGCACGATGAGGTCGGCCAGGTAGCCGGGCGCCAGCCGACCCAGGCGCGCCTCCATGCCCGCCGCGTAGGCCGGCCCCTGAGTGTAGCCCCGCAGAGCTTCGTCCAAAGTCAGCCGCTGCTCGGGCTGCCAGCCATCTGGTCCCGGGCTGCCATCCAGACGCCGGCGGGTGACCGCCGCGTGCAGCCCCAGGAAGGGGGTGGGCGTTTCTACCGGGGCATCTGAGCCCAGCGCCAGTACTGCGCCGGCCTCCAACTGCGCTTTCCAGGCATAGCTATAGGCCGCCCGTTCGCCCCAATAGGTGTCGGCCGCGACCATATCAGCCGGCTGGTGTATCGCCTGCATGGAGGCGATTACGCCCAGTTTCCCCAGCCGCTCCATATCGTCCGGATGCAGCACTTGCACGTGCTCAATCCGGTGGCGCAGAGCCGGCAATCCCCGGGTCATTTCGTAGTCCCGCAATTGCTCAAAGGCGTTCAGTACTTCGTGATTGGCGCGGTCGCCGATGGCGTGCACAGTCATGCCCAGGCCGCCATCCGCTGCGCGCTGGGCGATTTCGAATAACTCCTCGCTGTCTACAAACAGCATGCCGCGGTTCTCCGGCTCGCCCGCATAGGGCTCCAGCATGGCAGCCGTGCGCGGCCCCAGCGCGCCATCGGCGAAGACTTTGACCATTCCTACCCGCAGCACATCATCGCCAAAGCCGCTTTGCAAGCCGGCTTCAATGGCGTGCTCCAAGCGTTCAACCGGGATATGGCTGACCGTGCGCAGGCCCAGGCGCTTTTCGGCCCGCAAGGTTTGCAGCGCTACGAAGCTGGACCGCCGGTCGAAGTTGTGTAAACCTGTCAGGCCCAGGCGCCAGAGTTCCCTTTGCGCCGTGGCGATGGCCTCGGCAATCTGGCTTTGCGTGGCGCGCGGAATGGCGTCCTCGACCAGGCCCATCGCTTCCTCAAACAGGATGCCGGTCGCCTGGCCGTGCTCATCGCGTTGGATTTTGCCGTTGGGCGGGTCGGGCGTGCTGTCGTCGATACCGGCGAATTGCAGGGCAGCGCTATTCGCCCATCCGGCATGCAGCGAGGCTGCACTCAGGTAGACCGGATTGTCTGGCGCGGCCTGGTCCAGCATGGCGGCATTGCCGAAGCCTTCCGGCCAATCGTTCTGCCGCCAGCCGTGGCCGCGAATCCACTCGCCAGCTTTGGTCTCGGCGGCCTTGGCAGCCACTGCGGCCAGGCAGGCGTCCCGCGTGGGAGTGTCGCAATCCACCATCTGCAGCGCAAAGGCGTAATGCTGCAAATGGATGTGGGCGTCGGTCAGGCCGGGCAGCAGTATCGCGCCGCGCAGGTCCTCCATTTCTGCGCGCGGAAACTCGGCACGCAATTCGTCCAGCTCGCCGAGCGCCAGCACACGGCCCAGATGGTTGTGCCCGTAGTCCAGCGCGATGGCGTGCGCTGCCGGCTGCTGGGGGTTAAGCGTATGAATGGTGGCGTTGTGGAGGATGCGGACCGGGGACAAGATTACTCGTCCAGTAGGCGGTCCACCAGCGAATTCAATTCTTCGTCCGAATAATAAAAAAGGGTAATGCGTCCGCCCTTGGCGCCGTGCTGCAGGTTGACCTTGGTGCCCAGCGCGTCACGCAATTGGCCCTGCAAGGCTTCGATTTCCGGCGCTGCCGCGGCCTTCTTGGCCTTGGCCGGCTTGCTGCCCTTGAGTTTGCGCACCAATTCTTCGGTCTGGCGCACGTTCAGCGCCTGGTCAATCACGGTCTTCAGCGCCGCGCCCTGCGCCTTGGCGGTATCCAGCGCCTTGAGCGCGCGGGAATGACCCTCGCTGATGCGGCCCTGCGCCAGGGCTTCCTTGACCGCCGCCGAAAGGTCCAGCAAGCCAATCGTGTTGGTCACCGCCACGCGGCTCTTGCCTACCCGCTCGGCAATCTGCTCATGTGACAACCCAAATTCGGTGTGCAATTGCTGGTAAGCCTCGGCTGATTCCAGTGCGCTCAGGTCGGCGCGCTGCACGTTTTCCACCAGGGCCAGTTCGACCAACTGCTGGGCATCCGCCTCGCGCAGTACTACCGGCACTTGGGCCAGCCCAGCCAGCTTGGAAGCCTGCAGGCGGCGTTCGCCGGCAATCAGCGTGTAGCCTTTCTCGGCTGGCCGCACAATCAGCGGCTGGATGACGCCGTGAGCCTTGATGGATTCAGCCAATTCCTTCAACTGCTCTTCGGCAAAATGGGTGCGCGGCTGGTGCGGGTTGGGCACAATCGCCTCGACCGCCACCTGCTGCACATCGCCAGCGCTTAGCGCGCTTTCGCTGGGCGGAATCAGCGCATCCAGGCCCTTGCCGAGCCGCGATTGGCGCGCCATCAGTGCACCGCCACCTTGACGCCGTCTTGCTGCAAAACTTCCTCGGCCAGCTCTTTGTGCGCCGCGGCGCCGGGCGAACTGGGGAAGTAGGCCAGAATCGGCAGGCCGTGCGAGGGCGCTTCGGCCAGGCGCACCGAGCGCGGAATAATCGTTTCGAACACCTGGTTCTTGAAATAGCGCTTCACTTCGTCCACCACGTCCTGCGAGAGGTTGGTGCGCCCGTCATACATGGTCAACAGTACACCGCGCACCTTGAGCTTGGGCGCCACCGCGCGCTTGACGCGCTCGACGGTGTCCATCAGCATGCTCAACCCTTCCAGCGCCAGGTATTCGCACTGCACCGGGATAATCAGGCCGTCTTTGGCGGCCACCATGCCGTTCAGCGTCAGCAAACCCAGCGAGGGCGGGCAATCAATCAGGATGTAGTCATAGCGGTCGAGCAGGGGCGCCAGAGCTTCGGCCAGGCGACCTTCGCGAGCCAATTCGTTAACCAGTTCGACCTCGGCCCCCGCCAACGCGGGCGTGGCCGGCAGCAGGGACAATTTCAATTGCTTGTTGTGCAGCACGCTCTCGGCCGCCGGACTCTGGCCCAGCAGCGCTTCGTAGGTGCCGCCCTTTACACTGGCCTTATCAATCCCCAGGCAGGAGGTCGTGTTGGCCTGCGGGTCCAGGTCTACCAGCAGCACGCGCTGGCCCAGATCGGCCAGGTAGGCGCCTAAATTAATCGTCGTGGTGGTTTTCCCAACCCCGCCCTTCTGGTTGACCAGCGTGTAAACCCGCGCCACTACAGCGCCTCGGCCATCAGGTCGTAGAGTTCATCGGGGGTGGGGGTGCTAGCCAATCCGCTGCGCTTCACTGATAAAGAGGCAACCTGGGTGGCAAAGCGTCCAGCTGCCAGCGGCGTATCGCCAAAATGCAAGCGGGTGAAAAAGGCTGCGGCAAAGATATCGCCCGCGCCGGTGGGGTCCACCTCTTCGCTGGCTGGCGCTTCAATGATGTGTTCTTCCCCCGCCGCGAAGACCCGCGCTCCGTGGGCAGCATCCGTCACCGCCAGGACAGGCGCGGCCAACGCCAACTGTGTGATCTGCTCTTCGTCAGCCTGCACGTCTTCCATGCTGATTACGGCCGCGTCCACTTGGGGCAGGGCCTGCTCGGCCACCACCCAATCACTGGCGCGCACCCAGCCTTCGGCGTCCCAGCCGCGCAGCCAGCCCTGCGGCGTGGCGCACACCAGTTTGGCGTCCAGATAGGACAGCATGCGCTCCGATACTTCGCCCGCCACCGGGGCCAGGTGCACAATCGGTGCACTGCGCCAGGCTTCGGGAATTTGGTAATAGTCCAACGTGGGGGCGATGCTGTCGACGCGTTGGCGGCGGCCTTCAGCCGAGTACACGTTCTCAAAGCTGGTGCTGGCCTCGGCGCCGATATTGACCACCGTAATGCCGTCTAGTTCATCTAGTGGCAGTTCCTCGCCCCAAGCAGTCAGCACGCCCACGCGCAGGCCCAGCGCCTGCGCGGTACGCGCCGCGTAGGCCACGGAGCCGCCCAGCCGCGCCCCAGTCGGCGTCAGGTCCCGGGTGAGGTGGCCGATGGCCAGATAATCAATTGTTTCCAGTCGGGTGGGCCGCAACATGCGGCGATTATACCGTAAGGGTTTGGGCCTAAATTCGGCCCAGAAAGGCCTCCACCGCCTCGTTAAACGCCATAGGTTGCTCCATGTTGGGCAGGTGCCCGGCATCCGCAATCCGTACCAAGTCGGCATAGGGCAGGGCCGCTGCCATGGCCTCGGCCTCGCTGATGGGGATAACCCCGTCTTCCTCGCCATGCACTACAAGGGCTGGTACCTCGATTTGGGCCAGCTCCTCGGTGGCGTCTGGACGGTCGCGCATCGCTTGCAGCGCACCGACCACGCCGGCTTCGCTGGCGTTGAGCATGATGCCCTTGAGCCGCGCGGCAACCTCCGGCTTCGTTTCGTAGCTGCTAGGCGCCAGCAGTTTGGGATGCATGCCTTCCACGAATTGCGCCACGCCGTTGGCTTTTACATCGGCGATAGCTTTATCGCGATTGGCCCGGCCTTCTTGGGAGTCAGCCCCGGCTCGCGTGGAAGCCAACAGCAAGCCAGCGACCCGCTCGGGGAAGTGGCGCACAAAGGCCAGCGCGATGTAGCCGCCCATGGACAACCCGCCGACCACCACCGGTTCATTGATATCCAAACCGTCCAGCACGGCTACGCAGTCCTCGGCATAACGCTGCACCGAATAGGGTGGCTCGCCCGCCGGCGATTCGCCAAAACCGGCCAGGTCGGGCGTGATCACCCGCGCCCGGCTCGACAGCGCTTTGAGTTGACCATCCCAGGTGCGGTGGTCAAAGGGAAAGCCGTGAATTAGCAACAGCGGTGTACCCTCGCCGGCTTGTTCAAAATGAATTTGGAATTCGCTCATAATCGCTCCTTGCGTATTAGTCATCTAGCATAACCTAGAACGATCAGGCGGGTTTTCTCTTACGGTCCCTAAGAAAATCAAAGGTTGGTTTACAAAAATTTATAAATCTATTGACAAAAATCGCAAAATTTATATAATGCCTAAGAATTGGAATAGAAAAACTCAAAATTCTGTAGTGAGAACTTGAATATTCTGAAGCGCCGAGGAGACCATGGCCACACAATTTACGCAGGAAGAACGCCCCAACTGGAAAACGCCCTTCTTCACCATCTGGATTGGCCAGGCGGTTTCCCTACTCGGCAGCCAATTGGTGCAGTTTGCGATGATTTGGTACCTCACCCGCGAAACTGGTTCGGCGGTGGTGCTGACCACCGCCACCCTGGTAGCGATGCTGCCCCAGATTGTGCTTGGCCCGATTGTCGGTTCGCTGGTCGATCGCGGTAACCGCCGGCGTTTCATGATCGCCGCGGATAGCACCATCGCCCTGCTGACTGTCGGCTTAGCGGTGCTCTTCGCCACGGGCTTGATCCAAATCTGGCACATCTATGCGATCATGTTCTTGCGCTCGCTGGCCGGCTCTTTCCACGGCCCCTCCTTCACCGCCTCCACATCCTTGATGGTGCCCAAGGAACAGCTCTCCCGGGTCCAGGGTCTCAACCAGATGCTGAATGGTGGTCTGGCGATTCTTTCCGCCCCGCTGGGGGCCCTGCTGCTGGAAATCTTGCCTATGCAGGGCATTTTGGCGATTGACGTGGTCACCGCACTGGTTGCGGTCACCTGCCTGTTCTTAGTCGCCATCCCCCAACCAGAGCGCAAACTGGCCGTTGGCCAGGGGCCGACCACGGTCTGGCAGGACATGGTCTTTGGCTTCAAATATGTGATTAGCTGGCCGGGCCTCCTGATCGTACTCTTGATGGCGACCCTGATCAACTTCCTGCTCACACCGGCCTCGTCCTTATCACCCCTGTACGTCACCAATCATTTTGGCGGCGGCGCCCAGGAACTGGCATGGCTGCAATCTGCCTTTGGCTTAGGGATCGTCTTGGGCGGCACCATCCTCGGCGTGTGGGGCGGCTTCCAGCGGCGCATTATCACGGCCATGGGCGGCCTGATCGGGCTTGGGGCGGGCATGTTCATTATGGGCGTCACGCCTGCCAATGCCTTCCCGATTGCAATCAGCGCCATGTTACTGGGCGGCATCATGCAACCGATTGTCAACGGCTCGCTGGGTGCCATCCTGCAAGCCACCGTCGATCCCGAGATGCAGGGGCGCGTTTTTACGCTGGTCTTCACCGCCGCTACGGCAATTTCCCCCTTGGGCCTCCTGATCGCCGGTCCGTTGTCTGAAATTTACGGCATCCAGACCTGGTACATCATTGGCGGCGCTATTTGCGCGCTGGCGGGCTTATATGGTTTTATTTCCAAATCGGTAATGACTATTGAAGACGGTCGGCCGGGTGACCGTGATGAAGTTGCTGGGGCAACCCCGTCGCCGGCCAAAGCGGGTGCTCTGGACTATTAAACGCCAGCATCTGGAAACAACTCATCAATCATGGAGACATCCCGTTGAACAAACCCCCTGGCGGCATGCGCACCTTTACCATTATCTGGTTCGGCCAGCTGATCTCAGCGCTAGGGTCGGGGTTGAGTGGCTTTGCGTTGGGAGTTTGGGTTTATGAAAGAACCGGATCAGCTACCGCCTTTTCCGTGATCGTCTTAGCATTTATGGTGCCCAGCGTACTGTTCTCGCCTGTTGCCGGCGCGCTTGTCGATCGCTGGAATCGGCGATTGATTTTAATCGCCTGTGACGCAATATCGGCAGCTAGCACGCTCACGATCTTGATTTTATTGCTCAGTAATTCGCTCGAAATATGGCACCTGTACATTCTTATTTTCGTGAGCGCAATCGCTGGATCCTTTCAGTGGCCCGCGATGTCAACAGCGACCACGATGCTGGTTCCCCAAGAAGACCTGGGGCGCGCCGGGGGCATGACCCAGATCGGGGAGTCAATCTCTACCTTATTGTCGCCAGCACTTGCCGGGTATCTCTTCCTCAGCATCGGACTCAATGGAATTTTTGTTATTGATCTGCTTACCTTTTTGGTTGCTGTTGCAACGCTATTGGTGGTTAGCATTCCCGAGCCTGAACGTACGAATGTCGTAGAGGAAGAAACTACGCCGTCCCTCTGGAAGGAAATCCGCTATGGCTGGGATTACATCCTTGACCGGCGCGGCCTGCTTTTGCTTTTGATCTATATTGCCACAATTAATTTAGGCTTCGGCTTTACCGATCCGCTTTACACACCTCTGTTCCTTTCCTTGGGAAACGCACAGCAGGCGGGAATCGCCTTTTCGGTCCTCGGCCTCGGTTCAGTGGTGGGTACAATCCTAATGAGTGTATGGGGTGGGCCCAGAAAACGAATATATGGGGTGCTCATTTCGGGCTTCTGGCTTGGCATAGCGTACATAGTCTTTGGCCTGAGACCCTGGTTATGGTTGGTGGCTGTCGCCGGCTTTGTCCGCAACCTGATCCTGCTGATAATGCTTGGCGCTAGCCAAGCCCTCTGGCAGGCAAAAACGGCACCGGATGTTCAGGGTCGTGTTTTTTCTGTCCGCCGCTTTATTGCATGGTGTACCGCGCCCATCTCAACGCTCATCGCCGGCCCTCTGGTAGACCGGGTTTTGCAGCCAGGTATGGAAGCGGGCGGTTCGTTGGCGGCCAGCTTTGGGGCCGTTATTGGTGTGGGTCCGGGCCGCGGTTCGGCGTTGGTTTTCTCACTGGTGGGTGTGTTTGTTTCTCTGGTCACCTTGGCATTCTTTGCCGTCCCCAAATTACGGAATGTGGATACCGACATTCAAAACGTTGAAATCAAAGTTCGCCCCACTCGCGCCGATGCCAATCTCTAGCCATCATCCTCCTCCCTCCTTCCCAAAGAACAGGCTCCCGATCGGGAGCCTGTTCGATTCTGTATTCGGTTTGCGGAGCTTGTTGTCAAGCGCTGATGGAAACGCTCTCCAGCGGTATGTTGAAGTCGCTGGCATCCGGGAAGAGCCGCGCCTGCATGGACCAGGGGCCGGTCCAGGTGACCTGGGCGGGCAGCACCTGGCCGCGTAAATCCTTGTCGCTTTCCACGAAGACCAGCTTGTTGGTATCCGTGCGGCCCTTCCAGCGGCCTTTGACTTCTTCTTCAAATAGCACTTGGACGGTTTCGCCCAGATAGCGCGCGTTGATTTCGGCGACGATGCCTTCCTGCAAATCTTCAAGGGCGCGGAAGCGGTCCATCTTCTCGTCCTCGGGCACGTCATCCTCCAGGCGGCGGGCGGCCACAGTGCCGGGGCGGGTGGAGTAGCGCGCCAGGTGGGCCACATCCAGTTTCAGCTCGGCCAGCAAGTCGTAGGTGGCCTGGAATTGGGCCGCGCTTTCGCCCGGGAAGCCGACGATGATGTCGGTGGCAATAGAGACATTGGGGATGGTCGCGCGGATGCGCTGCACTAGCTGGCGGTATTGCTCAGCGGTGTAGCCGCGGCGCATGGTTTCCAGCACCTGGTCGTCGCCGGCCTGCACCGGCACCTCAATGTGCGGCATCACCTTGGGGTTGGCGGCCACCGTTTCTAGCAGCTCGTCGGTCATCCAATTGGGGTGGCTGGTCAGGAAGCGTACCCGCTCCAGGCCGTCCACCGCGCTGACGTGCTGCAGCAGGGCGGCCAGATTGGGGCCGTCCTCCACGTCCCTGCCGTAGCGGTCCACAATTTGGCCGAGCAGAGTGATTTCTTTGACGCCCTGGGCGGTTAATGAGCGCACCTCGGCGACGATTTCGCCCAGCGGGCGGCTGCGTTCCACGCCGCGGCGGTAGGGGATGATGCAAAAGGTGCAGGCGTGCGAGCAGCCGTAGACCACCGGCACATGCGCGCTGACCAATTGGCCGCGCTCGTGCTCGGGCAAGACCAGGTCGCCGTCCTGCAGGGCAAAGCGCGCTTCGGTGTCGTTGAGTTCAATGAAGCGGCTCTCGTCCTGGGTGAGGAAGGAGACCAACGGCCCGGGGTCGGAGGGCGGCGAGAAGACGTCCACATAGGGGTATTGCTCGGCCAGCAGCTCGGCGCCCTTGACGCCGACCATGCAGCCCATCAGGTTGATGGTCAGGTTGGGATTGGCTTCCTTTAGCGGCTTGAGCGAGGTGATGCGGCCGGCGGCCTTGTCTTCGGCGCTTTGGCGCACCACGCAGGTGTTGAGCACAATCACTTCGGCGTCTTCGGCTTGGGGCGTGGCGTGGTAGCCCATGCGCTCCAGGGCGCTGGCCACGCGTTGCGAATCGGCCACGTTCATTTGGCAGCCGGCAGTCCAGATGTGGTACTTCATAAGGCGGTAATTATAGCCAATTGGTAGAGATTGATTGAACAGGAAGCTGTCGTGAGCAGTGAGTCGTGAAAAGTGACTAGTGATTGGTAACGCGCTTTTCTGAATTTGAGTTCCGCGAAATCCGCCATTGCGAGGGAGCGCAGCGACCGAAGCAATCCCCAGGCTAGAAGGATACGCTAGCAAATTCCTTGAGATTGCGTTTTTCCTTAGGATTTAATCGCATTCTGTGAATGACTTACGCGAAATTCGCGAGGCCTTGTTGTGGCATAGCTTTGTTAAGTATGACGGATTGGGATGCTTAGGGGTTCGGGTGGATGCTTCGCTGCGCTCAGCATGACGTTCAAACGATGAAGGCGCCTGATTCGGGAGGCTGGCCTTTAGATTGAATAGCAAGGCTAACTTTCTTGCTATAAATAGTCATCAAGGCATTAGAATACAAGTATTCGTCTTATGAATGGCTTATTTCTAAGGCCCATTGATTTGGCCGCACTCAACTTGTTGATCGTTTCGGGCCTGGTCGGCTGGCGTTTGTATGTTATGCGCTCGCGCCGCAATGCAGGTCGCTGGCTGCTGATATTCTTTGGCGCCGTGCTGACGCTGACCTTGTTGTGGATGCTGTGGGCTACTCGGCTGGATAACTGGCGCTTCCTGGCGCTGCACACCTGGGGGCTGATTTGGACCGCCGCGGGGGTTAGCCTGATCCAATATGCCTATCGCTTGGGTGAAATTGACCCCGATCGGAAAGTAGCGCACACCGTGCTGGTGATCAGTCTCTCCGGACTGGCATTCGCAGTTGTGTGGGCGGGATTCCAGATCGCCCAATTGCGCCCCGGCGGCTTCCCCACCACGAGTACGCTGCCGGTGGATGTGATCGTCTATGTGGGCTTTGTGTGGGCCTTCGTGGTCATGCTGCGCCAGGCTTATCGCAATTGGCGCCACGCCCAGAGCTTTGCGACGATCTCCCACCTGATCGCGCCTCTGTTGGGCGGCTTGCTGCTGGTGGCCGCGGGTGTGGTGACCATCGCCGGCTTATTGAGCGGCCGCTTAATTGTGGTTGATTTTGGGCGGGTCTTCCTGGTTGGCGTGGGTATCAATCTGATTGGTTTCAATTATCTGATCTACTGGGATTCGGTTGGGCCGCGCATCACTCGCCTGGTGGGCGTCTCCCTGCTGATGATCCAACTGGTGTTCACCTTTTTGGGCTTTATTTACGTGGTGCAATTTGTGGCCGAGCAGGTGGCGGCCTTGCCCATCCCGACTCCCATGTCACCCTATGCGCCGCTGGACCCGGCGGCGCTGCTGATCCGTCACGACCTGCATAGGTGGACTCTGCCCATCTTTCTGTTCCAGCTGGCAATGAGCTTTCTGACCATGGGGCTCTTTATCTATTCCGGATGGCGCATGCGTACGTTGGACCGTTTTCTGGAAAACATGTCGTTGAACGAACGCCAGCGGCAAATCATCGGCCTGGTGGCGGATGGATTGAATAACCAAGAGATTGCCCAGGAATTATTGATTTCGGAAAATACGGTTAAGTACCATCTGCGCGGCGTTTACGAAACACTGGACTTATCCGAACGCGAGACGCTGGTTCAGTGGTACCGCGACCGCCTGGCCGACGAACGGACTACCCACTAACTACTCGGCATCTCCCTACAAACGACTTTACACTGCTCCTGTTTATTTAACTCGTCGCGTTCAAAGCGCGGCAGGCTTGAATTTGGAGGAGCACTTATGCGGTTTGCAAAAATGGGTGCAGTCCTGCATGTCTTGTGGGGCTTAGTGCATATCAAAGCTGGCCTGGATGGCTTTGCCTTGGGCGCCAGCCTGACAAGCGGTTTGGTGCAAGGCAAGATCAACCAGGGCGCCTGGGACGTGCTGGCTTTTGCTCTGGCCGCTATCGCGCTGGCAGTAACCCTAAACTGGAAGAACGATGCGGTGGGCTATTGGGCCAGTCTGGTGCTCGTCAGCGCGGCCGACCTGGGCTTCATTATCTTCGTGCTGCTGCCGGGCCATATCGACCTTATTCCGGGTGTTATCGGTCCCGCGTTGTGGTTGGGGGCGGCGTTGTTCTCCTCGCTGGGCCATTGGCAGCGCAAGGGCGGCTGAACTCAGTTTGGGAACCTATCTCGCCAGACTACCCACTAACTACCCACTTGATTGACAAATCTCATCGTACCCTTAGTGTGGCTATCTGGGTCGTCGCCCGATGGCTTGCTTGGAAGTTGCATCGCACTAGGCGCCGGACTGCCAGCCGGCGGCATTGAATGAAAGGAAGCCCAGACATTATGAGGAGATCTCTTTTGCCCGCGTGGAGATTCATCACAGCCCTGGCTTTATTGGCTACTTTTGTGGCTAAACCTGCCACGCCCGCTGCTGCGGCGGGTGTTTCGCCTGACGCGTATTTGAACGCTGATGGTAGTCTCAACCTGCCCGAGGATTTTAGCGGCACCTTTAACTTGGATGGCTGGGATGTGAGCTGGCTGGGTGATAGCGCCGGTTTCCTGCAGGGCACCGCCTTTCCGACCTTTGCGGGCAACCCGGTCATCACTGCCCATGTATGGGGCGCGGATAACCAGCCGGGACCCTTCGCGCAGTTGGAAAGCCTGCAGCACGGCGACCGTTTCAGCATCAGCGCCTGGGGCCAGACCTACACCTACGAGGTGCGCAGCAATGATAGCTACCGCCCCAGCAGCCTCAGCCCGCTATCGCACAGCGACTATGACTGGGTCACCCTAATCACCTGCCAAGGCTTCGATGAGGCTAGCGGCGAGTACCTGTTCCGGCGGGTGGTGCGGGCCGTGTTGGTCAGCGTGGATTAGGCATCCAATTCAACCTGATTTCCAAAGAGGGCTGCGCGAGCGGCTCTCTTTTTTTGGGGGGCTCTTGCGACCAGCGGGCGAGCCTTTGGGCTGCGATTACGGTTATCCTTCGCTGCGCTCAGCATGACACGGGGTGGGGGCTGCGGGCGGTGATGGTTAGCGAGCATTAGCATCGCCTTAATGGGCCGCCATTTTGGCAACCGGCTGCGGCCGCCAACGGTAGAATGCGGGCGATGTCCCGACGCAACATTGTCTTCATTAGTATTGGCGCCCTGCTCCTGCTGGCAGTGTTGCTCTATCAGATTCCGGCGGTGCAAAGCCGCCTGGCCTGGCGCATTAATTTTCTGGGCGCGGCAGCCCGCAACCTGGTGGACCCAGCCGGCGCGGTGCCCACCGCGCGTGTGCTGGCCGACCCCGAAGTGATTATTGTCACTCCCGAGCCCACCGAAGCGCCAGTGGATTCGCCCACTGCCACCGTGGCGGCCACGCCGACGGTTTTGCCGGCCAGCGCGCAGATTGATACACCCCAGGTTGAATACCAAACACCCAACAATTGCGGCCCAGCTACGCTGAGCCTCTACCTGCGCTTTTACGGCTGGGAAGGCGACCAGACCACCATTTCAGACGCCATCAAACCCGTTTCGGCTGACCGCAACGTGAATGTGGATGAGCTCGACTGGTATGTGAAGAACCATGCCGGCTGGCTGATGACGCTCTTTCGGGTGGGAGGCGACATTGAATTGCTCAAAGCTTTTGTGTCCGCCGGCATCCCCGTGATGGTGGAGAAGGGCGAGATTATCGAGGTCGATTACCTGTTCAATGATGACTATTGGGCCGGCCATTATGCGCTGGTCAGCGGCTATGACGACGCGGCTGGCACGATTACCTATCAGGACACCTTTCGCGGCGCCGACCAGGAACTGAGCTACGCAGAGTTTGATGCGTTCTGGCAGCAATTCAACCGCGTCTACACCCTGGTCTATCTGCCCGGCCAGGAAGTCACCGTGCGGGCCATCCTGGGTCAGCATTGGGATGAGAGCTACAACCGCGAACAAGCGCTGCAGACCGCGCTTGCCGAAACCCAATCCGACCCAGAGAATGTGTATGCCTGGTTCAACCTGGGCATGAACCAGGTCTATTTCGAGCAGTACTCGCAGGCGGCACAGACCTTTGACCGTGCGCGTGATATCGGCTGGCCGATGCGCATGCTGCGCTACCAGTTTGGCCCCTTCTTCGCCTACTTTCATAGCAACCGCAACGAGGATTTGCATGCCCTGGCGGATTACGCCCTGCGCATCACCGACGTATCCGAAGAAGCCATGATTTGGAAGGGCTGGGCGCTGTGGAAGGATGGCGACCTGGCTGGCGCCCGCGAGATGTTCAACCTGGCGATTGACACCAATCCCACGTCCCACCAGGCTCAATTGGCCCTGGATTATCTGAATACCAATCCCTAATCGAGGAGACTCTCCGTGGTTCGCTATTCACTCAGTCTTTTGGTTTTAGCTGGCCTGCTGCTAAGCGGCTGCGCCCAGGTGCAGGAAGTCTTATCCCAGCCCGATTTCATCCCCGATAATCTGATTCCTGACCTTGAATTACCCGAGGGAGTTAGTTTATTCGGTGGCGGTGGGGGCGGCGGCGACGGATTGCAATTGGCGAGTTTTAATTTCAACTCAGCGCTGGGCCTTGAAACGATTCATAATCATTTTGCCGAACAACTGCAGGAAAGTGGTTGGGAGGCGATTGCCGACCCCGAGACGGGCGAGAACAGCCTGGCAACATTTTGGGAGGTCTTCGAGTTTTCAGGCAAGACCTGGGCGGCCAAGCTGCAGGTCAACCAATTGACCCAGGAAAGCCCCTACGAGTACAAGGTGACCCTGGCGCTGGTGAATCCCTAAGCGTTAGACCTTTATAAGATTGCTCTATTCCCCAGGCGGGTCTGCTTGACTCGCCTGTTTCAGGGCGTTAAAATGACAAAATAGGCTTGCTTAGCACTCTCGGCTTGAGAGTGCTAATTTTGAGACAAAAACCATGATAGAGCGCTTGAGCGAACGCCAAAAACTGATTCTGGGCTTGATTGTCCAGGAATTCGTAGAATCCGCCCAACCGGTGGGTTCCAAGTTCCTGGTCGACCAGTACAACCTGGATGTCAGCCCGGCCACAGTACGCAGCGAGATGGCCGAGCTGGCCGATATCGGCTTGCTGCGCCAGCCACACACCTCGGCCGGGCGCGTGCCCACCGAGGAAGCCTACCGCTTCTATGTGGGCGAGCTGATGCACCGCCAGGATTTGCCGGCCGCCACCAAGCACACTATCAGCCACCAGTTCTACCAGGCGCGCCACGAAGTGCAGCAATGGATGCGGCTGGCTGCTTCCGTGCTGGCCACCCAATCGCGGGCGGCTTCGCTGGTGACCCTGCCGCAATCGCCGCACGCTCGCTTCAAGCATATGGAGCTTATCGGCACCACCGGTCGCCAGGTATTGATGGTGCTGGTGTTGGATAACGGCCAGGTGCACCAACAGATGCTGGTGCTGAAAGAAGCCTTTGCCCAGGAAGAATTGAGCACCACCGCCGAGCGCTTGAATAACGCCTTTGGCGGTAAAGCCTTGGAAACTTTGGAAAGTGTGCCCGACGAACTAGGCTTGCTGGCCGAAGAAATTATGAAGCTGGTGCGCTCCGAGCTGCCGGTGATAGAGGGCAGCCTGGCCGGTGAGGTCTACCACGATGGTTGGACCAACGTGTTGGCCCAACCGGAATTCAGCGCCAGCGATTCGGCCCAGCGCGCTCTGCGCGTGCTGGAAGAGCGCCCATTGCTGGAAGACCTGCTGGCGCAGACCATGAACCAGAGCGAGATTGGCGGCGTGCAGGTGCTGATTGGCGGCGAAGGTTTGTGGGAAGAACTCAACGATTTCTCGCTGGTGCTGGCCCGCTACGGCGCGCCCGGCCTGGTGAGCGGTTACCTGGGTGTGCTGGGTCCGATGCGCATGCCGTACGAGCGCGCGGTGTCAGCCGTGGATTTCGTGGCCGGCGTGCTCAGCGATATGGTTACCGAATCCATGTCTTCACCGGAATAATTCAACAAGAAGTGAAAGCAAATGACTGACAAAGAAAAAGACACAAAAAAGCAAGCAGAGGCTGAGGCCCCGGCGGACGCTGAGGCGCAGGCGGCGGAGGAAACGAATCCGCTGGCTGAAGCGCTGGCGTCGGCCGAGTCCAAGGCTGCTGAAAATCTGGAAGGCTGGCAGCGCGCCCAGGCGGAGTTCGCCAACTACAAGAAGCGCGTGGCCCGCGACCAGGAGCTGGTGTTGGCCGATACCCGCGGCCGCGTCATCAAACGCTACCTGGAAGTGCTCGACGATATGGAGCGCGCCCTGGCCAACCGCCCCGCAGAAAGCGCGGGCGCCGAATGGGCCGCCGGCGTCGAGTTGATTTACCGCAAATTCCTCGGCTTCCTGGAAAGCGAAGGCGTCACCCGTGTGGATGCGCTGGGGCAGCCCTTTGACCCCAACCTGCACGAGGCCATCGCCCAGGAAGACAGTCCCGACCATGACAGTGGTACGGTCACCGAAGTGCTGCAGCCCGGCTACATGCTGGGCGAGCGTGTGCTGCGCCCTGCCATGGTTAAAGTCGCACAGTAATCATAAGGAGTAATTCGCATGACAAAAATTATAGGTATTGACTTGGGCACCACCAACTCGGTGGTGGCGGTGATGGAGGGCGGCGAGCCCACCGTAATCGCTTCCGCTGAAGGCGAACGCCTGGTTCCCTCGGTGGTGGCCGTCAACAAGAACGGCGAGCGCCTCGTGGGCCGCCCGGCCCGCAACCAGGCGGTGGTCAACCCCGAGAACACTATCTTCTCCATCAAGCGCTTTATGGGCCGCAAGTACGACGATAAAGAGACGGCCAAGGCGCGCGAAATCGTGCCTTACGAAATCAGCAAGGCTGACAATGGCGGCATTGAAGTTGAACTGAGCGGCAAGAATTATTCGCCGCCGGAAGTCTCGGCCATGATTCTGGCCAAGATTAAGGCCGACGCCGAAGCCTACCTGGGCGAACCGGTGACCCAGGCGGTGATTACCGTCCCGGCCTACTTCAACGATGCCCAGCGCAACGCCACCAAGGACGCCGGCAAGATTGCCGGCCTGGAAGTGCTGCGCATCATCAACGAGCCCACTGCTTCCTCCCTGGCCTATGGCCTGGATAAGAAGAAGAACGAAGTCATCGCGGTCTACGACCTGGGTGGCGGCACCTTCGACATCTCTATTTTGGATGTCGGCGATGGTGTCTTCCAGGTGCGCTCGACCAGCGGCGACACCTTCCTAGGTGGCGACGACTTCGACCAGCGCATCATTGACCATCTGGCGGACGAATACCAGAAGGAACAGGGCATTGACCTGCGCAAGGACCGCCAATCCTTGCAGCGCCTCAAGGAAGCTGCCGAAAAGGCTAAGATTGAACTGTCTTCAATTCAACAAACCGAGATTAATCTGCCTTACATCACCGCAGATGCGGACGGCCCCAAGCACTTGGTGACCAAGCTCACCCGCGCCAAGCTGGAGCAACTGACCGAAGACCTGGTGCAGCGCACCCTTGGCCCGGTCAAGCAGGCCCTCAAGGATGCCGACCTCAAGCCCGAGGAAGTGGATGAAATCGTGCTGGTGGGCGGCATGACCCGTATGCCGGCCGTGCAGGAAGCGGTACGCGGCCTGTTCGGCAAGGACCCGCACAAGGGCGTGAACCCGGATGAGGTCGTCGCCATCGGCGCCGCCATCCAGGCCGGCGTACTGGGCGGCGATGTCAAAGACATCTTGCTGCTGGACGTGACGCCGCTGACGCTCTCCATCGAGACGCTGGGCGGCGTGGCTACCCCGCTGATTGAACGCAATACCACCATCCCGACCCGCAAGAGCCAGGTCTTCTCCACCGCGGCCGATAACCAGAACCAGGTGGAGGTCAACGTGTTGCAGGGCGAGCGTCCCATGGCGGCCGATAACAAGTCGCTGGGCCGCTTCATACTGGACGGTATTCCCCCCGCGCCGCGCGGTGTACCGCAAATCGAAGTGACCTTCGACATTGACGCCAACGGCATCCTGAACGT